>CAJFMB010000100.1 GCA_904390925.1 uncultured Subdoligranulum sp. | reverse complement strand
GACCAGATCCAGCAGCTCGTCGTCGTCGACCATGTCGCACTTGTTCATGAAGACAACGATCTTGGGCACGCCGACCTGACGGGCCAGCAGGATGTGCTCACGAGTCTGGGGCATGGGACCATCGGTAGCAGCGACGACCAGGATAGCGCCGTCCATCTGAGCAGCACCGGTGATCATGTTCTTGATATAGTCAGCATGGCCCGGGCAGTCGACGTGAGCGTAGTGACGCTTCTCGGTGTGGTACTCAACGTGAGCGGTGTTGATCGTGATACCACGAGCCTTCTCCTCGGGGGCCTTGTCGATGCTGGAGTAATCCATGAAGTCAGCGTCGCCCTTCAGAGAGAGAACCTTGGTGATCGCAGCGGTCAGAGTGGTTTTGCCATGGTCAACGTGACCGATGGTGCCAATGTTGACGTGCTCGAGCGAGCGGTCAAACTTTGCCTTTTCAGCCATTGGAATATCCTCCTTTTATTCAAGCGGGTTTTGAAGCCTCGTTTAAGGCTATCATACTAGATTTTCAAGCAAAAATCAAGCAAATTCGCGATTTCTGTACTCGCTTACGCCTTGGAGCGATCGGTGATGATCTTGTCGGCGATATTCTTGGGCACCTGCTGATACTCAGCGGGCTCCATGGAATACTGGCCACGGCCCTGGGTCTTGGAACGCAGGTCGGTAGCGTAGCCGAACATCTCGGACAGAGGAACCATAGCGTTGATACGCTGGGTGCCAGGCATGGCTTCCATGCCCTGGATCTGACCGCGGCGGCTGTTCAGGTCGCCGATAACATCGCCCATGTACTCGTCAGGAACGATGACAGAAACCTTCATGATGGGCTCCATGATGACGGGGTCCGCCTTCTTCATGGCATCCTTGAACGCCATAGAACCGGCGATCTGGAAGGCCATTTCGGAGGAGTCGACCTCGTGATAAGAACCATCCCACAGAGTGACCTTGACATCCTCGACGGGATAGCCGGCCAGAACACCGGACTTCATAGCGCCCTGGATACCCTGATCGACTGCCGGGATGAACTCCTTGGGGATCGCGCCGCCAACAATGCCGTTGACGAACTCGTAGCCCTTGCCGGGGTTCGGCTCGATCTTGATCTTGACGTGACCGTACTGGCCCTTACCACCAGACTGACGAGCGTACTTGGTTTCCTGGTTGGCATCCTTGCGGATGGTCTCACGGTAGGCAACCTGAGGTGCGCCGACGTTGGCTTCGACCTTGAACTCACGCAGCAGACGGTCGACGATGATCTCCAGATGGAGCTCGCCCATGCCGGCGATGATGGTCTGGCCAGTCTCCTCGTCGGTCCAGGTACGGAAGGTGGGGTCTTCCTCGGCCAGCTTGGCCAGAGCAATGCCCATCTTCTCGGAACCTGCCTTGGTCTTGGGCTCAATGGCAACACGGATAACGGGCTCGGGGAACTCCATGCTCTCGAGGATGATGGGGTGCTCCGGATCGCACAGGGTGTCACCGGTGGTGGTGTTCTTCAGACCGACAGCGGCGGCAATGTCGCCGGCGTAGCAGATGTCGATGTCCTTCCGATGGTTGGCGTGCATCTGCAGGATACGGCCGATACGCTCGTTCTGATCCTTGACGGAGTTGTAAACGGTGGTGCCAGCCTCGATCTTGCCGGAGTAGACACGGAAGAAGCACAGCTTGCCGACATAGGGGTCGGTAGCAATCTTGAAGGCCAGAGCAGCAAAGGGAGCCTTATCGTCGGAAGGACGGGTCTCCTCCTCGCCGGTCTCGGGGTTGGTGCCCTTGATGTCGGGGATGTCGGTGGGAGCCGGCATGTAGTCGACAATGGCATCCAGCAGCTTCTGAACACCGCGGTTGCGGTAGGAAGAGCCGCAGGTGACGGGGACAACCGTGTTGGCGATGGTCTCGCGACGCAGAGCAGCCTTGATTTCTTCCTTGGTCAGCTCTTCGCCGTCCAGGTACTTCATCATCAGCTCTTCGTCGTTCTCGGCGACAGCCTCGATCAGCTTGTCGTGATACTCCTGAGCCTGCTCCTTCATGTCCTCGGGGATTTCTTCCACGCGGACATCATTGCCCATATCGTCGTAGTAGACGTCAGCCTTCATATCGATCAGGTCGATGATGCCCTTGAAGGTATCCTCCTGACCGATGGGCAGCTGGATGGGCACCGCATTGGCATGCAGGCGGTCATGCAGCATCTGCACGCAGCGGTAGAAATCGGCACCCATGGTGTCCATCTTGTTGACGTAAACCATGCGGGGAACATGATAGTTGTCCGCCTGGCGCCAGACAGTCTCGGACTGGGGCTCAACGCCACCCTTTGCAGCCAGAACGGTCACAGAACCGTCCAGCACGCGCAGGGAACGCTCGACCTCAACGGTGAAGTCGACGTGGCCCGGGGTGTCGATAATATTGATGCGATGACGGTTCGCCTTGAAAGCGGCCGGGTCATGCTGGGTTTCGGTATGGCTCCAGTAGCAGGTGGTAGCAGCGGAGGTGATGGTGATACCACGCTCCTGCTCCTGCACCATCCAGTCCATCGTAGCAGCGCCATCATGCACTTCGCCGATCTTGTGGTTGATACCGGTGTAGTACAGGATACGCTCGGTGGTGGTGGTTTTGCCTGCGTCGATGTGAGCCATGATACCGATATTTCTGGTCATTTGCAGAGAAACATCTCTCGGCGTTGCCATGGCTGAAACCTCCTAGTCGAAGAAAAACAGACGGATCAATAACGGTAATGAGCGAAAGCCTTGTTGGCCTCGGCCATCTTGTGGGTATCCTCGCGCTTCTTGACGGCGTTACCGGTATTGTTGGTCGCGTCGATGATCTCGGCGGCCAGGCGCTGGGACATAGTCTTCTCACCGCGGGTGCGGCTGTACAGAGTCAGCCAGCGCAGGCCGAGGGTCTCGCGGCGGGCGGGGCTGACCTCCAGGGGGACCTGGTAGGTGGAGCCGCCGACACGG
>CAJFMB010000099.1 GCA_904390925.1 uncultured Subdoligranulum sp. | reverse complement strand
AATGATGGCCGGAATGGCGTCCGGGATGACGGTATCCTTATAGCGGTATTCCCCCAGATACCGGCGATTCTTGAGCAGCGTCTGGAAACTGTTCTTGGTGAACGGGTTGCCCCGGCTGTTGCGGATACCCCGGGCGTTCATCGATTCGATGATACTGCGGATGCTCTCCCCCGCCGCGTACCGTTGGAACGCTTCCTGCACCACCGGTGCGGTGGCCGGATCAATCTGGTAGTGATGCTCGCTGTCGATACGGTACCCCAGCGGCACCGGGCCGCCGTTGAACTTGGCCTTGAGGGCATTCTCCTTGTGACCACGGCTGACCTTCTCGGCCAGCTCCGCCGAATAGTACTCGGCCATACCTTCCAGCAGGCTTTCCAGCATGATGCCCTCCGGCGTGTTGGAGATGGGTTCTGTCACCGACACCACATGGACCCGGTTGTTTTTGAGGATGCGCTTATAATGGGCCGAGTCGTACCGGTTGCGGGAAAAGCGGTCCAGCTTCCAAACCAGCACCGCTTCAAAGGTGTGGGTGGCGCTGTCATGGATCATCTGCTGAAACTGCGGGCGGCTGTCGGTCTTGGCAGACAGCGCCCGGTCAATGTAGGTCCGCACCACGGTGATGCCGTTCTGATCGGCATATTCCTTGCATTCCCGCAGCTGGCCCTCGATGGATTCTTCCCGTTGGTTATCGCTGCTGTAACGGGCATAGATCACGGCATTCATGGCGTGCACCTCCTTACTTGTGCTTTTCCTCTTCTCCCATATTGAGAATTATCTGTTTCAGCCGCCGGTTCAGCTCGCTGCCCGGCGTGAAGCAGGCCTCCACGAACTCACTCCAATCCGGTTTGCGCTGCACCACCTCCTGTGCCCCCTCCGGCGTGACGCAGACATACCGTCCGCGGGGGTCCTCGCACAGACCGAAGATATAGTCCAGCGATACATTAAAATAGGTGGCGTACCAGACCAGAATGCGGTAAGGTGCCGCCGCCCGGTCGGTTTCGTACCGGTTGATGGCAGCCTGGTTGGTTCCGGCCAGCGCCGCCAGCTGGGATTGAGTCAGCCCCGCGTCCTTGCGCAGCACGCGCAGTCGGGTGCCTACGGATACATCCATTCCGTTTTCTCCTTCCTTGTATATTCTGAATTCAAGTATAAACTATTCAAGAATATTTTCAAGTAGTGCGTGGAAATTTTGTTTGCTCCCCCTGGCAAAACCCGCTATACTGGAACCAAAATCCATCCCAGGAGGGTATTACCCGTGAAGATTCTGCTTGTGGAAGATGACACCGCTATTGCCGGGGCGCTGGAAGCCTTTCTGACCCAAAAAGGTTGCCAGGTCACCGTCTGCCCCACCCTCTCGGAGGCGCGGGAGCTGCTGGCAGCCGCCCTGCCCGATGTGGCCGTGCTGGACTGGAACCTGCCCGATGGGGCCGGCGCGGACCTTTGCCGGGAGCTGCGGCAGCGGTGGCCCCGGCTGCCCCTTCTGATGCTGACGGTGCGGGACGACACCCGGGATATCCTGGCGGGGTTTGCCTGCGGCGCCGACGATTATGTGACCAAGCCCTTTGACCGGGAGGTGCTTTATGCCCGCCTGCTGGCTCTGGGGCGGCGCAGCCGTCCCGACGAGGAAGCGGGGCTTTGCTGCTGCGGCATCCGGCTGGACCCGGCCCGTCAGACCGTCACCTGCCAGGGGGAACCGATGGCGCTGGCACCGCTGGAATACCAGCTTCTCCATCTGCTGATGCAAAACAAGGGCCGTACCGTCACCCGGCAGCAGCTGCTGGATGCCCTGTGGGACAAAAACGGTCACTTTGTCAATGACAACACCCTCACCGTGACAATGAAGCGGCTGCGGGAAAAACTGGGCCGTCCCGCCTGCCTGAAAACGGTGCGCAGCTTCGGCTACCGATTGGAGGAACCCCAACGATGAAACCTTCTCTTGTGCGCCGGATGGCGGTTCCGGCGGTCTGTCTGCTGGCGGTGGCGGTGGTGACGGGTCTGCTGGCCTTCTGGTCCGCTGCCCGGCAGCTGGCTTTGCTGGACGGCTTCTGCACCGCCCTGGTCGCCCGCGCCCCCGAAACCGCCGATGCCGTCTACGCCCTGGTAAAGGACGGAACCTTTGCCGGACAGGCGGCCCCGGGCATACTGGCGGCGCTGGGGTACCGCCCCGGGGATTTTGCCGCCGGTACCGGGTGGCTGTTCGCCGTGGCCGGGGCGGCGCTGGCCTTGGGGCTCGCCCTGCTGGGCGGGACCTTTTTCCTTTCCCGCCGGGCCGCCCACCGGCAGCGGCAGCAGCTGATCCGCCTGCTGGAGGCCGCCCGCACCGGCCAGCCTCTGCCGCTGCTCACCGGGGACGGGATGGCCGAGGGCAGCTACGCCCGTCTGGCCGATGAGATTCAGAAAACCGTCACCGAGCTGGCCCTCACCCGGCAGGAGGCGGTGAGGGCCCGGGACCGGTTTGCCCAGAACCTTGCCAACATCGCCCACCAGCTGAAAACACCCCTTACCGCCCTGTCCCTGGCGGCCCAGAGTGCCGGAGTGGATTCCATGGCCGCCCCACTGGCCCGACTCACCGGGCTGGAGGAATCCCTGCTGTTGCTGGCCCGGCTGGACACAGGGGCTCTGCCCTTGCACCCTGAACCCTGCGATCTCTACACCCTGCTGATGATGGCGGCGGACAACCTGGAATCCCTGGCCGAATCCGCCGGGGTGACGCTGGACATCCCGGAGCTGGAGCTCATCCCGGTCACCTGTGACCCCGACTGGACGATGGAAGCCCTTTTGAACCTGATGAAAAACTGCGTGGAGCACGCCCCTGCGGGCAGCGCGGTCCGCTGTTCCTGCCGCCGCAACGCCCTTTACACCGAGGTGGTGCTGCAGGATGCAGGGGCTGGTTTCTCCCCGGCTGATCTGGACCATCTGTTTGAGCGGTTTTACCGTGGAGAGCATCCCAGTCCCCACAGCACCGGGCTGGGGCTGGCCATCGCCAAAGAATTGCTGGAACGGCAGAACGCCCTGGTCCATGCTGAAAACGCCCCCGACGGCGGCGGCCGGTTTGTGGTGCGGTTTTACGGGTGACTGTCACCGGAATGTCACCTTGCGGTGGTAGAATGGACGCCAAAGGAGGAACATCCATGGAACTGCTGCGTTGTACCGATCTGAAAAAAGTGTACGGCAAGGGGAATACCGCCGTCTGCGCCCTGGACGGCATCGACCTGATGGTGGAGCGGGGGACCTTTGTGGCCGTGGTGGGGGCTTCCGGTTCGGGCAAATCCACCCTGCTGCATCTGCTGGCCGGGGTGGACAGGCCCACCGCCGGGCAGGTTCTCATCGATGGGGTAGAAGTGGGTTCGCTGGACCCCACCCAAGCTGCCCTCTTCCGCCGCCGCAAGGTGGGGTTGATCTACCAGTTTTTCAACCTCATCCCCACCCTCTCGGTGGAGAAAAACATTGCCCTGCCCCTGCTGCTGGACAAGCGGAAGCCCGACCCGGTTTTCCTGGATTCACTGCTCCGGACGCTGGGGCTGGAGGAAAAACGCCGCGCCCTGCCGGGGCAGCTATCCGGCGGGCAGCAGCAGCGGGTGGCCATCGCCCGGGCGCTCTGC
>CAJFMB010000098.1 GCA_904390925.1 uncultured Subdoligranulum sp. | reverse complement strand
TGATTAAGCCTGTAACGACAGGCTAAACGGGGCTGCCGTTAGCGGCGCTTAGCTGCCGCTGGCCACCGCACCAGCTGCCGCTGGGCGCCGCAGAATGCATTCTTTCAATATCTTCACCTGTCAAATATGCACTATGATGCATTTTTAATATGAAATGCAATGAATTATAACGAAGTGAGGTGTATTGTAGAATATATCCGAGGTGAATCAGGATGTCAGAATATGCCCGGCGCTTAGCAATTGCAGTAAAAAAATCCCGTATAAGACTCGATCTAACACAGGAGGAAGTTGCTGAAAAGAGCGGCACCGATGTGCGTACCATCATCGCATTAGAGAAAGAACGAGGAAATCCCAAACTCGAGACCCTTTATCCTGTGATTCGAGCCTTAAAAATCGATGCACGCGAAATTTTTGATGACACCCCGCAAATTGACAGTTCCACAACCCGGCAATTACACCTACTAGTTAACGATTGCAATGAAGAAGAAGCTGCTGCACTTCTTCCTGTAGTACAAGCGGTTTTATCTGCCTTACGATCCAATAAGGGCATAAAAATCGAATAAAACTTTTACATAAAAGCGCAGAGCCTGCACCTTTAGTATGGTAGCAGGCTCTGCGCTTTCATGCGTCTGGCTCTTCGCTTAATACCATTTTTAGATTTACAACGTCAACCTGTATTTCCCTTTTACACTTCGGACAATACAGTGGAAAATTGATGAGAACAGTCTTTTTATATACCTTAGTTCTAGTCTTACCGCCGCAAAGAGGGCAGTGTATCCACAAAGATTCTTTTTGATGTGTCTGTTTGTTTGAACCACTATAAATCATGTTCACATATATAGATAATTACTTTTGTCCGACTATCCCCCTGTGTCAAGGCAATTTATCGATTTTGCACTTTATAGAGTTTGCGGCAAAAGTTTTTCTATCTTTTGTAGGCCACATCTAAGCCATTCACATAAAATGCACTGCCCCGCGATAATGCTAAGGTGGCATAAAACAATCGTTTTTATACATACATCACGGTAACTTGGTATTATAGATAGCCATGCATAAAAGTGATTTTTTAACTGAGATAATACTTGTCTCCACCATGAAAAATCGCTCCACCGAGATGGGGTCAGCCATTGTGGCCAGACTTGGAAGAAAAATGGTAATGCCAATATCAATAACAGCAGAATCAGAAATACCAGCCCATCCCTGTATATCACGGTCCATCCTTTTATAGTATGTGCAAAAAGGGATAGCAAAACAATTCCGGAAAAAAGGATTGGAATATACAATGTCCATTGCATTATTGCAAATATTTCTTTCGGATAGAGCTGCCATTGCGGAGTAGGAAGGCCAGTCTCCTGCGAAAGCATCGTGACTTGCGTATCAGGGTCCTGCCATAGTGCTTCTGTATAGGGGATTTCCACCGCAGTAAATGCCGCAGTAGAAACAGGCAAAATTGCGAGTAGATCATTACTCTCAAATATCCCGCGCACTACATATGTAGTGTTTCCTTGTTTCAGAAAAAGCCCCACTACATTTTCGCTACCAAAAAGTGCGTATGCCGCGCCTGACGATAGTACACATCCAGACCCATCAAATGGTGAGGGTATTGATCCAATCTTGAGAGGTTGTCCCCAAACCATTGCCATGTCGCCGTTGTAAAGAAAAACTGTTGCATGGATTTGCTTGTTTTCTATCTCTAGTATATCTTCCTGTTGACACCAGAAAGTTAAACTTGCATTTTGTTTATGTGCATCATGGACAACATCTGATTGGAGTGGCTCTTCATAGCGCAAGCTAACGCCTGCGGTATACCATTGCATTTTTTCTGCGTTCTTCAATCCAACTCTTACCAGTGCAAACAGAAAAACAGCTAGCAATATAGCCAAGATTTTTTTCATGAATCAATCCTCACGGAAGAGCCAGGACTCACGGCGCGATCCGAAGACACTATAACTTGCCCCGAAACGCTTTCAGCGATAGCAGCATATTGTCCGTCACTGCCTATCTCCAGCACGGTGACAGGAGTACGCACAGCTAAGTTTGTAACACCGAACACAGACTGGCTCTGCTCCACAGTTAGAATGAAACTGCCTTCGCTGTCTTGCCGGATTGCAGATGTCGGGAGGCAATTACTATACTCATTTCTGGAAAAAGTGATTTCCGCTTGTGCTGCTGTATCGGTAGAGAGGAGAGGTGTGTTTTCCTGTGGGAGCACCACAGTAACAAGGCAATTTCCATTTTCGTCTGGAGGTGCAATTGTCTGAACTGTAGTCTGTACAGTTTTCTGGCCTTGTTTAACCGAAACTGTTTGCCCAATGGAAGTTTTACTGGCATCTTCTTCTTTCAGTGAAAACTGAACAATTTTTTGCCCATTTTCATCAGCTAAGCGTAGAGCCGATCCTGCAGGACATGGCTGGCCCTGCTGTAGACTACACAAAAGTACTTGTGTATCATAAGTGGCAGTTACCACTCCATCTGACTCAATAAGCTCTTCCAGATTCTGAATTTTGTCTTCACATTTTTGTATTTCAAGATTGAGAGCAACAGCATCTGCTGCGTTGGTATGAGCTGCAAGATCTGCATTTTCTTTGGCTTGGTTATAGTCTGCCTGCGACTGATTTAGAGTATCCTGTGCATTTTCCACATTACGCTGCGCTGAGATAATGGCATCTTCCTGAGAAAGCTTGGCATCCCGCAAGGCCGTGTTTGCGGAAGCTAAAGTATCTTCTGCAATTTCCACCTGTTGTTTTGCTTCTTCGATCTTCTGGTTAAGCTGAGCCTGTTCGGGGGTAGAAACAGATTGAGGTTGGTTTTGCAAGTCGTTTAAAATCCGAATTGCCTCATCATACTCTTGCTGTGCTTTCTGTTGCTGCTTTACCGCATCATCCACGGCTATCTGAGCTTTCTGCGTAGAACGATCATAGTCTTGTGTCGCTCTATTAAGAGCTTCTTGTGCAGAGGACACCCCACTGCTGTCCACCGTGCTTGTAGAAGTGAGATTGGCATACTGTGCTTTTTGCTGGCCCAATTGTGCTTTTGTGGAATCTAGCGTATCCTGGAGTTCTTCAATATTTAATTGAAGGATAGTATCTCCAGATTTTAGGCTTTGACCTTCGGAAACTGCCAGATAGTCCACCATAACACCTTCCGGGAGAAAAACATTTTGCCCCTCCCAAGACAATATAGTTGCAGAAACCGTAGTTTGCTGCAAAATGGCGCCTACGGTCGGCACCTGTAACTCAACCCTTGCCATCGTGGCACCAGAGGTTCCTCGGGCAAGCAAAGTCAAAAGTACCATTGCGGCAAAAAAACGCAGTGCATACAATCCAGCTTTGGAGGATGGTCCTATAGTCTTTTGGTCATCACTCTTTTTCCGATGCGCAATGACCCCTCGAAAAAGGAGCGGCGAGTTTTGCCGGACAGCAATATTAGCTTTTCTTGTATTCATTCGTTTTTGTTCCATCTGTTTCACCATTACGAGTTGCTGCTGGATGAAATCGACAAACCTATTCCTTGCTCAAGATATTTCTGCCCTACCAAGAACAAAAGCAGCGGCGGCGCAAGCATCATCAAGCTGGCAACCATAGCAAGCCCCAAGTCATCTACCGTGATCTCAGAAAGATAAAGACTCAACGGCCAATTCGATGTGCTCTTCAAAAACATCATCGGCTGTTCAATGGCATTCCAAGCCTCAATGCCCCCCAACACAAGTGCACTTAAAATTCCAGGCATCCCCAATGGTAGGCCTATTGAAACAAAACTGCGTAACGGTCCGGCTCCATCTAATGCGGCCGCCTCTAAAAGTTCGTTTGGAATTGAGTCATATCCTTTCTTCATGATGAAAACTGGGAAAGAGGAAAAGACGCCGGGCAAAATCACTGCCATTGGTGTATCCATAAGGCCGAGCTTATCAAGAACCAAATAGTTTGGTACCATCGTAATTTGAAATGGTAAAACCATCAGCACCAGATAAACCATATACAAAAGCTTCCTTCCAGGGAAAGGAATCTTACTAAACACCCAGGCCGCTGGCGCTGCAATTAGAAACTGACCTAAAATTTGAGGCGCTGCTAATTTGCATCCGTTCCAAAACATCGTAAAAAAGACAGGCGTATCCAAGAGCAACTCTGCTAGCGGCTGTAGTGTGGGCCAACTAGGCAAAAAGCACCATGTGGATTTTTGAGCGCTTTGCTCCTGCAATGCTGGACTAATTGTTGCCAACAACTCATCTTTTGGTGTCAAGGCTCCCATGACCATAAACCATAAAACCCATACAGTGAATGCGGATAAAATGGTCAGCACCAAAATAAATAAGAATCTATTCTTTTTCATATATTCTTTATATGTCGCCAGATCATTAGTATAATGCCTGCAACAGCCAACAATACCAGTACAACCAAGGTGGCAGCCGCTGTAATACGACCCAATTCCAAATTTAAAAACCAGTTATTAAACAAATGCTGTAGCAGATACATACTTTGGTGAGGATAAGCCCCAGCTACCAGGTAAGCTTCACGGAAAACCTTAAAGCTATTGATCAGGCTAAGCAAGGCCGTGAGCGCAAGTGTTGGTTGGATGCCTGGCCATGTGATAGCCCAAAACATCTGCCACCCATTTGCGCCATCTACAGATGCTGCTTCATATTGAGCAACGGGGATTCTATCCAACCCTGCAATCCACAGAATCATATCATAACCGCTATTTTTCCATAGATATGTGGCAATAAGAACCCAAAAGGCAGCATTCGTTCCCATAAAATCTACTGGTTCGATATTGGCAATATCCAGAAGCGTATTCACCAACCCAGCCTTTGCAAATAGAACTTTCCAAAGCAAAACCATACTGGCTACTGGTATAACCATCGGTAGTAAAAAGAATGAACGAAATGGTCTACTCTTTGGCCCCGCAGCACGGATGAGAAGTGCAAGCGCCAAGCTGGTACCAAGCAAAAGTGGAATACAAATCCCTACGAATTTGACAGTATTTGCCGTTGCAATACGAAAAGCATTATTTTGCCAAACTGCTTGATAGTTTGCTAATCCTACAAATCGACGGCCCATAGCATCTGTAAAACTACGTCGTACAACTTCAACAAAGGGCAGTAGATAGAAAAGGATCACACCAACTAGACTTGGTGATAGTAATAGAAGGGCCGCTGCAAAAGTTTGCTGATTTTGACTCCACGGTCGCTTTTTGTACCGAGGATGGACATGGTGTATATGATGCCTCATTGTTCTGCAATTTGCAGGGAAACATCCTGTTCTACCTGCTGGCAAGCCTCATCAATCGTAAGCTCGCCGTCATATACTTTGGCCGCAGCCTCACGCGCTGCTTGCTGGAGATTTTGGTCTATGTTAGTGGGTTTCAAAGAAGTCAACAATGAATACAAATCGTTCGTCACAGTGAATGGATCTGTCTCCTGTACTCTTTGAATCGCACCATCTAAGCCACTCCGGGTTACAGGCAAACCATGCAGATAGCCGCCGGTCTGTACCTCATCGGAAAGCATAGTCTGCAAAAATTCCACAGCCAACTGCTGATTTTCACCTCCCTGCGGAAGTGCAGCAACACACAGCGGTACAAAAGAGCCGCCATCCGAAAGACCAGGCATAGAATAAAGTGTAACCTCTCCCGATGTGGTACCAGTGAGATGCCCCGTATCATCTCGAATCAGTTCACTAAAGTTGGCAAATCTTTGTACAGACGAAAAATCGTCTGCAAACCATTGTCCGTTACCGTTCCAGAAATCGCTCAGAGAACCTGCTCCGCTCAACGCATACAGTTCTTCGCCAGTAGTGCTGGAAGTATTTCCTTCCTGTGCTATACGTTCATTGTACCCATGAATAGTCTCTGCACCAGAACGTCGAGCAATACGATTTATCTGTTCCACAAAAATCTTGTACTGTTCCTCTTGGAAATCATTGTTTTCCCAGATTGCATTAACGCTGGCGGGATAAAATTGATCGAATATCTGCTCGTAGAGAGAACCGCTGAACGAAAGGCAGCAATTGGCCGGATCACTTTGCGGGTCAGGCATCTGTTCCACTGCGTCTGCCAACCCATCCAGTGTGAGCAATCGATCATCTACCGTGTCAGGACGACCACCAGCCAAATATGCGCAATATCCCATAGGAATCCCGTAAACAGCTCCGTCTTGACAATACGCATTGAGCATATTTTCCTGCACCATGCTCCAGTCCGCTAGAGTTGAAAGATCCTGTAGCATCCCTTGCTCAATCATCGAATCCGCAGACAAACCGTCCAGAATCAGAATGTCAGGACTTGTACCCGCCAGCATTTGCGTATTGAGCTGACGAACGACATCCTCCTCTGTAATCCCACTCTGCTCAGCATTTTCCATACCTACGGTATATTCAATTTTAGTTTCGGGGTGCTTTGCGTTCCAAGCGTTGATAGCCTGACGTACTGTATCGTCATTTTCCAGCGAAAAAACCGTTAGAGTGTTTTCCACTGTCCGATCAGGGTCGTATTCATACCTACAAAGAGTTTGGGCACCCGATGTTTCCATGAGTAGCCAAAGGGTGCCATCCGGAGCAGCACACCCCTTGACAACCACATTTTGGCCCCATGTATAATCGCTGCCATGCATCAAAACTTCCTGCGTGTCTCCGGTCAAAGTATAGTGGGAAATGATTCGTTCTTGATCGTATTCAGCTTGAAGATGATAGAAACCGTCTCCTTCCCAATCTGGGAAAACATAACCATAAGGGACTTTCAGTTTACTAGCCGATTCAAATTCCGGCAAAGTGTATGCCACATCATATCCGTTGACGCCGCTCCAAACATACCCATTACGGACTGCAGATGCTCCAAATACAGATTCCGTTTGACCTGGCAATGTGATTTTTTCTTTGTACTGATTTTCGAGACTACCGTCACTACCGAAAATAGCCCATCGCATATTATTTGCCGAGACAAACAGATGCTCACCGCTAACACCGTCCAGGGTGCAACTTACACCCGAATTGTCTGTGCCCTCAGGGATTAACTCGCAATCAGTAAAGTCAACATCTATAGCCTGCAGCTGATCGTTCTCTACCCGCCAAAGTAAAAACGGATCTTCTCCACCCATGTTTTCCTTTGGACTTGCCAGTATATACAAGGTCCCAGCTTCGTTCGCCGCCAAGCTCAATGTACGCGGCATATCGGAACAGGCTTGTGCCAGTTCTTCATCCCAAGGAACTGATTTTTCCTTTACTGTGCCGTCAGGTTGCACTGTATAGCAAAGCAGGCCACCTTGCCAGCCTTCTGCACTGTACAGAACTTCTGCGCTCTGGGCGCCATATAGCGTTACACTGCCATCCTCGTTAGCAAAAATCAGCGGAGCATAAAATCCTGTATCGGGCAGGGTAATACGCTGCTCTATAAAGCCGCCGGATACATTCTGAATTTGAGCTTCCGAAGTAGGATTGCTGGTGCAGGCAGTCAGTAATATGCCGCTGGCTGCGAGCAGTGCAAGAAGTTTATGTTTCATAGCTGTCCTCCTAGAGTATCCAGTATTTAATGATGGGTAATATTACTATAATTCACTATAATTGACGTTTGTCTAAATACGGTCTAAAATTCACTTAGACGAAAAATAAATATAACCAGTATAATATAAATAATTATATAAGACACTTCCAATAATAGGCAGGAAAGCAAATGCATTTGTTAATTGTAGAAGATGATACTACGTTGTGTGTATTCCTAGAAGAAATCTTGCAACGCGATGGATACAGAACAACCATAAAGACCACTGGTACCGCTGCACTTGAGGCTCTGCACAACGACAGCTTTGATGCACTGATCCTGGATCGGATGCTGCCCGAAATGGATGGCTTGCAAGTGTTAAAACAGCTGCGGCGAGAGGGACTTACTTTGCCGGTACTATTACTAACTGCATTGGGAACACCAAATGACAAGGTGGAGGGCTTGGATGCTGGAGCTGATGACTACCTTGCAAAACCGTTTGACGCTGAAGAACTCTGTGCCAGGCTCCGCGCTTTAATTCGCAGTCGAAACGGTAAATACACCACGTTACTTCGCTTTGGCGATGTTACGCTCGATAATAACACCCGTATTCTTGTTGGACCTAAAGGTCAATGTGAACTTTCGGGGCGTGAAGCAGATCTCCTTGATTTTTTTCTAAAAAATCCAAATCGAGTTTTACCCAGAGCTTTAATTCTTGAACGGATCTGGGGTACCGAAAGTGAAGTGGAGGAAGGCAATCTGAACAACTATGTCTTTTTTGTCCGTCGGAGACTGCGCCAGGTTGAAAGTAAGGTTGAAATACAAACCATTCGCGGGCTTGGATACCGCGTATGCCAATGTTAGCGAAGTTGCGGCGTCACCTAACCGGGCTGGCGACCGCATTAACCGGCAGCGTAGTAGTGGCAGTCACTTTCTTTTCGTTCTTAACGTGTGCCAACCTGTATATTACACGAGGGCAAACAGCATTTGAGTCTGACGTGACCGCCTTTGTCGCCCAATGGGAATTGAATCAATCATTGGATTTGGTACAAATTCAAGATCTGGCACAGCGTTCTGAAATTGATCTCTATCTTGAGGAAAATGGAACACCGCTCTTTTTATCGAATTTGAGTCAGCAAACGGTTTCCGTAGAAGAATTACAGGAAGTGCTAATGAACGCTGGATTTGATATAACAGCAGCGCCTCTATCATCATACTCAGAAGACTGCCTTATCCAGAAAGTTCAATTAGGTGGAAAAGATGTAAGGATTTTAGCAATCAAACAGGCTCATTCAGAAAGTTGGCATCTGTTGATTGCTTGGCAATCCCTCGAAGAAGAACGGCAGATACTTGGCTGGGTCGCCATTGGATTTATTTTACTCACACTAATTGGAATTATTTTAGTCGCTAGTCTGTGTTGGGTTGTGGCAGGACGAGCTATCCGCCCTGTTGAATACGCCATGCAACAGCAGAAGGAATTTGTTCGGGCAGCCGGGCATGAATTGCGTACCCCGCTAGGCGTCTTGAGAGCAGGTTTATCTATTTTGCCCAATGAAGATGCAAAGAAAGCAACTCGTCATATTGCACTCATGTCGGAAGAAACTGTTCGCATGGGAAAGCTGATTGACCAACTACTGATTCTGTCTGGCGGAGGAATTGTTCATTCTAGTCAGCCCGAAAAATTTGAGCCAGATACTCTGTTGTTATCACTGGCCGAAGAGTGGGAACCTATCATTTACAAAGCTAAACGGCATCTAAAAGTAAATTTACCTGAAAACAATTTACCTACTGTTACCGCTAGTCGAGAAGAGATTCGTCAAATTCTGATAGTTTATATTGACAACGCTTTGCAATATGCGCCGGTAGACTCTTGCATTGTGTTTGAATGCTGTGAGGCAAAGCATGGAATTCGATGGACTATCCGCGATTATGGACCTGGCATCTCCAATTTCAACAAAAGCAAGGTTTTTCAGCGCTTCTGGAGAGCAGATTCATCTCGGACGGATCACTCTCATTTTGGGTTGGGGTTATCTGTAGCCGCTGAACTCGCAACTAGATGTGGCGCAAGAATAGGAGTTTCCGATACGCCGGGAGGCGGCGCAAGTTTTTGGGTAGAAGTACAATCTTCGAGATAAACTGGCAAGCGATGCTTGTGGCTATCCAGGTAGCCCCACGCGCTTGTTGAGGGAAGTCCCCCAAGCCCCCTTGGAACACAGATTTTCAATCTGTGGCTGCGCGTTTTTGCAAACGCTTTTGACCGCGAC
>CAJFMB010000097.1 GCA_904390925.1 uncultured Subdoligranulum sp. | reverse complement strand
GTAGCGGATGCGCTTGTACTTGCCGCAGTGGCATTCCCAGTCCTTGGTAGGTCCAAAAATGCGCTCGCAGAACAGGCCGTCGCGCTCCGGCTTCAGGGTACGGTAGTTGATGGTTTCCGGTTTCTTGACCTCGCCGTAGCTCCAGGCACGGATCTGGTCCGGGGAAGCAAGGCCGATCTTGATCGAAGCGAATTCTTTATTTTCCATTCAGCGAACCCTCTCATTTCACTCAAGACTTATGGCGTGCGGCTGTCTCATTCGCCGTCAAACAGATCGTCGATGTTGGCCAGATCTTCGCTGCTGGGCTCCAGGTCCTCAGCATCCAGATCATTGTCAAAGCCTTCATCCGCGTCCTTCACGCTGTAATCGTCCTGCAATTCGCTTTCCACCAGAACGTCGTCGCCCATGGGGATATCACGGGCGTCAAAGCCGGTGTCATCATCGTCAAACTCCTGGTGCATGTCGATCTCGTTGCCCTCGTGGTCCTGAACAACAATATCCAGGCCCAGGCTCTGCAGCTCTTTCAGCAGCACGCGGAAGCTCTCGGGGATGCCGGGCTTGGGCACCGGCTCGCCCTTGACGATGGCCTCGTAGGTCTTGACACGGCCCACCACGTCGTCCGACTTGACGGTCAGGATCTCCTGCAGGGTGTAGGCAGCGCCGTAAGCCTCCAGGGCCCAGACTTCCATCTCGCCGAAGCGCTGGCCGCCGAACTGGGCCTTGCCGCCCAGAGGCTGCTGGGTGACCAGGCTGTAGGGACCGGTGGAACGGGCATGAATCTTATCGTCAACCAGGTGATGGAGCTTGAGGTAGTACATATAGCCGACGGTGACCTTGGAGGGGAACTTCTCGCCGGTACGGCCGTCGTAGACGGTGGTCTTGCCGTCGTCGGTCAGGTCAATCTTGCTGAAGTCAATGATATGGCCCTTCTCACCCATCAGGCGGTCCAGCTTGGTGGGGTACTCGGGTGCATTGCCGGTGTGCCACTTTTCGCGGGCATCGGCGAAGCAGTCACGAATGTCAGCCTCATGCGCACCGTCGAAGACGGGGGTCTGGACCTTCCAGCCCAGAGCCTTGGCCACATAGCCCAAGTTGACTTCCAGAACCTGACCGATGTTCATACGGGAAGGCACGCCCAGGGGGTTCAGAACGATGTCCAGCGGGGTGCCGTCGGGCAGGAAGGGCATATCCTCCTGCGGCAGGATGCGGGAAACAACGCCCTTGTTGCCGTGACGGCCGGCCATCTTGTCGCCGACGCTGATCTTGCGCTTCTGGGCGATGTAGACGCGGACCTGCTCCCGGACGCCGGGCTGCAGCTCGTCGCTGTTGTCGGGGGTGAAGACCTTCACGTCCACCACGATGCCGTAGGCGCCGTGAGGCACACGCAAGGAGGTGTCACGGACTTCGCGGGCCTTCTCACCGAAAATGGCACGCAGCAGGCGCTCCTCAGCGGTCAGCTCGGTCTCGCCCTTCGGGGTGACCTTGCCCACCAGGATATCACCGGCAGTGACCTCGGCGCCCACGCGGATGATGCCGCGGTCGTCCAGATCCTTCAGCGCGTCATCGCCCACGTTGGGGATGTCGCGGGTGATCTCCTCGGGTCCCAGCTTGGTCTCGCGGGCTTCGGTCTCATACTCCTCGATGTGGATGGAGGTGTAGACATCCTCGCGGACCAGCTTCTCATTCAGCAGGACGGCGTCCTCGTAGTTGTAGCCTTCCCAGGTCATGAAGCCCACCAGGGCGTTCTTGCCCAGGCTGATTTCGCCGTTCTTGGTGGCGGGGCCGTCGGCCAGAACATCGCCGGCCTTGACCGTCTCGCCCACCGAGACGATGGGACGCTGGTTGTTGCAGGTGCCCTGGTTGGAACGCATGAACTTGATCAGTTCATAGGTATCGGCGGAACCGTCCTCGCAGCGGATGACGACCTTCTCAGCATCCACATACTCGACGGTGCCGGGACGGGCAGCCAGAACGCAGACGCCGGAGTCGGTGGCGGCCTTGTACTCCATGCCGGTGGCGACAATGGGCTGCTGGGTGACCATCAGAGGCACAGCCTGGCGCTGCATGTTGGAGCCCATCAGAGCACGGTTACAGTCATCGTTTTCCAGGAAGGGAATGGATGCGGTAGCCACAGAGACCATCATTCGGGGCGAAACATCCATGAAGTCCACCTGCTCGCGGGCAAACTCCTGAATGTTGTCGCGGTGACGGCCGGAAACACGGGGACGGGCAAAGCAGTTGTTCTCGTCCAGAGGCTCGTTGGCCTGGGCAACAATGTACTCGTCCTCCACGTCGGCGGTCATGTAGACCACTTCGTCGGTGACATGGCCGGTTCCCTTTTCCACCTTGCGGTAGGGAGCCTCGATGAAGCCGTACTTGTTGATTTTGGCGAAGGTTGCCAGGTAGGAAATCAGACCGATGTTGGGGCCTTCAGGCGTCTCAATGGGGCACAGGCGGCCGTAGTGGGTGTAATGCACGTCGCGGACTTCGAAACCTGCGCGGTCACGGGACAGACCGCCGGGGCCCAGGGCGGACAGACGACGCTTGTGGGTCAGTTCGGCCAGAGGGTTGTTCTGGTCCATGAACTGGGACAGCGGGCTGGAACCGATGAACTCCTTGATGGCAGCAACCACCGGGCGGATGTTGACCAGGCTCTGGGGTGTGATCTCGCCGGACTCCTGGTTCTGCAGGGTCATGCGCTCACGGATAACGCGCTCCATGCGGGAGAAGCCGATGCGGAACTGGTTCTGCAGCAGCTCACCCACGCTGCGGACACGACGGTTGCCCAGATGGTCGATTTCGTCGGTGGTGCCGACGCCGTGATCCAGACCCAGCATATAGTTGACCGAGGCGAAGATATCGTCCACGGTGACGGTGCGGCTGATCAGCTTGTCGTGATTCTTGCGCAGCAGTTCCTTCTGCTCCTCGGGATCGGAGGTGGCCTCCAGGATCTCGCGGATGCCGGCAAAGCTGGCACGCTCGTTGATGCCGGCTTCCTTGTCCACGTCAAAGCTGAAGAAGGGCTGAGCGTTCACGCAGCCGTTGGAGATGACAACAAAGGGAACCGGCTCGCCGATCTTCTGGTCGATCAGCACATGGATGCGGGTGACGCCGGCGGCGTCGATCTCCTCCGCCTTTTCGCGGGTGATCTTTTCGCCGTTGGCCAGCAGCAGCTCGCCGGTGAGGGGAGCCACCACATCCTCGCCGGCGCGCAGGCCGGTGATACGGCGGGCCAGCGCCAGCTTGTTGTTCATCTTGTAGCGGCCGAACCGAGCCAGGTCATAGCGGCGCGGATCAAAGAACAGCGTCTCCAAGTGGCTGCGGGAGCTTTCCACCGTCGGAGGCTCACCGGGGCGCAGCTTGCGGTAGACTTCCAGCAGGCCTTCCTCGGTGGAATGGGTGGTGTCCTTTTCCAGGGTGGCGTTGATCTTGGGCTCGGAATCGCCGAAGAACTGACGGATCTGCTCGTCGGTGCCCAGGCCCAGTGCGCGCAGCAGCACGGTGACCGGCAGCTTGCGGTTCTTGTCGATACGGACGTAGTACACGTCGGAGGAGTCGGTCTCATACTCCAGCCATGCGCCGCGGTTGGGGTTCATGGTGGCGGTGAACAGGTCCTTACCGGTGCGGTCCTTGGTGGAGGCATAGTAGACACCGGGAGAACGGACCAACTGGCTGACAATGACACGCTCGGCGCCGTTGGAGATAAAGGTACCGGAGTCGGTCATGAGCGGGAAATCGCCCATGAAGATCTCCTGCTCCTTCACCTCGCCGGTCTGCTTGTTGAACAGGCGCGCAGTGACATACAGCGGCGCTGCATAGGTAGCGTCGCGCTCCTTACATTCTTTAATGGTATACTTGGGGTGCTTGTCCAGGCGGTAGTCGATGAATTCCAGAACCAGGTTGCCAGTGTAATCCTCAATGGCAGCAATGTCGTGAAAGACTTCGCGCAGACCTTCTTCCAGGAACCAGTTGTACGAGTTCTTCTGGATCTCGATCAGGTTGGGCATGTTGATGACTTCGTTGATCCGCGAGAAGCTCATTCGGGTCGTTCTGCCGTTTTGTACGGGCCTGACCTTTACCATAAAACGCAACCACTCCTATTCTTAAAAGATTGATAAAGTGGGCAAAGCGACTTCAAACCAGATGGACAACGCACAAATCTTCGTCGTTTTGCACAAACTTTTCGATTTGCCTTGCACAGCCAACTGCCTTTAGGGCGCTCTATTCCATTTTTTGATACTACGCCAGTATACCCCATCAAACCCGCATTGTCAAGCGGTTTTTCGGCATTCTGGTAAAATATTTACATTTGTGTGAAACACCTGGGTCAGTGTAACTTATTTCAGCATATTGACGGGGATCGGCCAAAAACAGGGGGTTGACAAATCCCGGTTGCCCCGGCGGTACCGTCATTTTGGCAAAAGACCGCCGGGCGCTCAGGTTGACAAATCACAACAATTGTGATAGCACAACAGCACAAAACGGCAGCCACCGCCTGAAAAACAGGCAGCGGCTGCCGGATGTGATTCTGAAGCCAACAATCAGTCCAGGAAGTCCCGCAGTTTTTTGCTGCGGCTGGGATGACGCAGCTTGCGCAGGGCCTTGGCCTCGATCTGGCGGATACGTTCACGGGTGACGTTGAACTCCTTGCCCACTTCCTCCAGCGTGCGGGGACGTCCGTCCTCCAGGCCGAAGCGCAGACGCAGCACCTTCTCCTCACGGGGGGTCAGCGTCTTGAGAACATCCGCCAGCTGTTCCTTCAGCAGGGTCTGGCTGGCAGCCTCGGCGGGAACCGGGGCCTCGTCATCGGGGATGAAGTCGCCCAGATGGCTGTCCTCCTCCTCACCGATGGGGGTTTCCAGGCTGACCGGCTCCTGGGCCACCCGCATGATCTCGCGGACCTTATCCACCGGCATATCCAACCGCTCGGCAATTTCCTCCGCCGAAGGCTCATGACCGTTTTCGTGCAGCAGCTGGCTGGACACCTTCTTGACCTTGTTGATGGTCTCCACCATGTGCACCGGAATGCGGATGGTGCGGGCCTGGTCGGCGATGGCGCGGGTGATTGCCTGGCGAATCCACCAGGTGGCGTAGGTGGAGAACTTGAAGCCCTTGGTGTGGTCGAACTTTTCCACCGCCTTGATCAGGCCCAGGTTGCCCTCCTGGATCAGGTCC
>CAJFMB010000096.1 GCA_904390925.1 uncultured Subdoligranulum sp. | reverse complement strand
TTCTTTCGTCGCCGAAAGAAGAACCAAGAAAGGCGCCACCCTTTCGAACGGGTGGACGACGACTTGGGGGCCTTACCCCCAAGACCCCCGCCATCGATAAACGGCAGGCCATCTCACCCCCGTCTGCTCCCGGCCTTACCTTGCAGGCCGGGTGAAACGTTTTTGGTGGCGGCGGTAAAGCCGTACTTTTTCTTTGCTGGTTAGTCAACCTGATATTGCACATTTATACCAGCGGCAAGACCTGCACCCCCGGCCCGCAGGGTGGGCCGGGCAGAAGCCGGTGGGGCGCCATGAACAAGTTTTATGTCGTGCGGGGTCCAGGGGGCTTTGCTCCCTGGTCGGCGTCCACCGCTTCGAAACGGTGGCGACTTTTTCGGTTCCTTTTTGGTCGGTCAAAAAGGAACATAGACAACGGCTGGATTGCCGTTCATCCAGTCGGTTCACTCTCAACGGTGGCACCTTTCTTGCTTACTTCTTTCGGTGACGAAAGAAGTAAGGTCTGCGGTTGGATGCCGCTAAAAAATTCAGCAAGAACCCCAACGAGAAACGGCAACCTGCCGTTACTCGTTCTTGAACCGCACCGGCAACACCAGATAAATGAAATCCTTGCCTTCTTCCGGCAGCATCTTCACCGGGCTTAAGGGTCCGTTGATCTCCAGCAGCACCCGCTCACTGCGGGCATTGCGCAGCGCCTCCAGCATATAGCGGTTGTTGAAGCCGATCTCCACCGCGTCGCCTTCCATCTTCACCGGCGGGAACTCGTCCACCACCTTGCCCAGCGTGGTCTGGCAGCGCACCGTGATCTTGTCCTTTGCAAAGGTGATGCGCAGCGGATTTTTCAGCCGCTCGGTGATGATCAGCGAGGCGCGCTCGATGGTGTCGATGAACTGCTTGCAGTCCACCACCACCTTGCTGCGGCAGCCGTCGGGGATGACGCTCTTGTAATTCAAAAACTCGCCCTCGATCAGCCGGCTCATGATGGTGTAGCCGTTGGTGGTAAAGACCACATACCGGCGGTTGGCGTCGATCTTGATGTCGTCGTCCGGCCCGCCCATGATCTTTAACAGCTCCTGCAGCGTCTTGGCCGGAATGATGATCCGGATGTCCCGGGTGCACTGCACATCCCGCTGGATGATGGCCAGCCGGTATCCGTCCAGCGCCACGATCGTCAGGCTGCCCGGCTCAATGACGAACAGCTCGCCGGTGTGGGCCGGCTTTTTGTCGTCCTGGCTGACCGCATAGATGGTCTTTTCAATCATCTCCCGCAGCATGCCGCACTTGACCGTCATGGTGTTCTCGGCGCCGGGGTTGGGCAGCATCGGGTATTCGCCGGCCAGCATTGCGGGCACTTCAAACTCCGCCACGCCGCCCCGCACCACCGCGGTGCCGTTGTCGTCCAGCTCCACATGGACGGTGCCCGCCGGCATGCGGGCCACCATGCTGCCGAACAGCTTGGCGTCCAAAACCATCTCGCCCGGGATCAGGACATTGCACTCGATGGTGGTGGTGATGCCCATCTCCATGTCGTAGCCGGTCAGCGTCAGGGCAAACCCCTCCGCCTTCAGCAGGATGCCCTGCAGCACCGGGATCGCCGCCCGGTTGGTGATCGCCCGGGAAACGCCCTCAATGGCAGCGGTCAGAAGCGTTTTTTCGCATTCAAACTTCATCTGGAAACCTCTTTTCTGTCAGACAGCATCGGCAAACAAGCGATACCACGCGATTTTTACAGTGAATGGAATATTGATGCAGGTGTAGTCTTCCGGTTGCGTTTGGTAATATGGAAAAATGATGCAAAATTATAGGCTCCGTTTTCTGCAATAAAAGTCCAGGCAAGGCAATATGGATTTTTGTTCCGCCTGACCCTCCGATACCGGAAATTTCTCGGTCCGGGGTAGCTTTTTGCGGGTTCCGGCCGCCCGCGTCGCCTGAAAATAAGGGCCTGTGCGGGCATTTCTGCCCTGGTTGGAGACTGTAGACCTGCCCGCACAACCTGCTTTGCCGGAGTTGACAGTTTTTTATCTGTTTTTATTGGCAAAGAGGGGAGGAAGTTTTCCCGGGAGGGATGAGTTCTTGGTGGGGCTGGTTTGATTTTGGATTGCAGAGACAGGAATCTTGGATAGTAGTAGTAGTAGGGGCCGTGAATTCTGTGGAAAAGCCCGCAAAATGCGATGGCTGTGCGGGTTTGGGGGTTGTGGATAATCCATTTTGTATTGTGGGAAAAATGTTGAAATGGGGAAAGTCTGGGGTTTTCCACAGCCCTTGGGGAATATTCCCCGTTGATTGTTGAAAAATCGGTTGAAAGTGTTGAGAACCTCAACCGGCCCTCCGCAGCAATTTTTGTAAGGTTTGCATCGGGAGGGAGACACGGCCTGTCCTTCGTGGACGTACATCAGGTGCGGACGTTCTTGATGATGTCGTCCACCGTCTCCTTGATGTGGCGGTCCCGCTGGATGTTGTCCTCCATCGTCTTGAGGCTGTAGACCACCGTGGAGTGGTCCCGCTGGAACTCGGCGCCGATGGCCTCCATGCTCATGCCGGTGATCTCCCGGATGATGTACATCGACATCTGCCGGGCGGTGCTCACGTTGGCGTTGCGCTTTTTGCCCCGGATGTCCGCCGGCAGCACGTTGTAGGTGCGGGCCACCTCGTTGATGATCTTCTCGATGGTCACCGGGATGGGCTGGGTGTCGTTCAGGGTGTCCTTGATGGCGGTCATGGTCACGCCGATGCAGGGGGCAATGCCCTCCAGCATATAGTAGGCGTTGAGCTTTTTCACCGCGCCTTCCAGCTGGCGGATGTTCTGCTTCAGGTGGTTGGCGATGTATTCCGCCACGTCGTCGGGCAGGTCCAGGTTGAGCAGTTCCGCCTTGCGCTTGACAATGGCCACCCGGGTCTCAAAGTCCGGCGGCTGGATGTCGGCGGTCAGGCCCCACTCAAACCGGGTGCGCAGACGTTCCTCCAGGCTCTTGATCTCCTTGGCGGGACGGTCGCAGGCCAGCACAATCTGCTTGCCGGCATTGTGCAGCGTGTTGAAGGTGTGGAAAAATTCCTCCTGGGTGGCCTCCTTGCCGGCGATGAACTGGATGTCGTCAATCAGCAGTACATCGGCTTCCCGGTATTTCTGGCGGAACTGCTCGGTGGTGTTGTTGCGCACCGCGGTGATGATCTCGTTGGTGAACTTTTCGCAGTCCACATAGACGATGTTGAAATCGGGATGGTTTTTCTTGATCTCGATCTCAATGGCGTTGAGCAGGTGGGTCTTGCCTAGACCGGAAGGCCCGTAGATGAACAGCGGGTTGTAGGCGCCGGAGGGGTTGGCCGCCACCGCCTGCGCCGCCGCATAGGCAAACTGGTTGGAGGGACCCTTGATGAAGTTCTCGAAGGTGAAGTCGTACCGGCCGGAGGGCAGGTCGTCCTCCGGGTCGTGGAGTTCCGGCTTTTCGGTTTCCGCTTCGGCCTGGGGGACCACCAGGTTGACCTCCACGTCAAAGCCCAGCACCGCCTTGAAGGCCTCCTTCAAAAGGGCGGTGTACCGGTCGGAGACGATCTGCCGGATGAAATCATTGCGCACGGCCAGCGTGACGCGGTTGGAATTTTCGAAACTGACGGCTTTCAGACCACTGACGTAGTACTCATAGGCCGCATCCGCCATGTGCTGGCGGCAGTAATCCTTGGCAGCGTCCAGGACGCCGTTGAAAGAGTCGAGAGAGTCCATTGTTTTCCCCAATTCTGTACGGAATTTTTCACATAGAGATACAGATACAGTATAGCACAAACGCCCGCAGAATACAAATATAGAGGTAATAATATATTATATATATAAAGGGCGGTGGGGATTGAAGGAACAAAACCGGCAAAAAAGTACAGGATTTTTCTTTCCCTGGCAGGGGAATCATGGTATAATATCAAGTTACAAGACCATTCCCAACCCCCGTTTCCGGCCCCGGCGGCCGGCAAGAAAGGAACCCCCATGAAGATCCCTGCCCGCGGTTTTACCCACGGCGGCAAATTCCATGCCGACGATGTGTTTTCCACCGCTTTGTTGAAAATCCTCCGCCCTGACATCAAGATCACCCGCGGCTTTGTCGTCCCCGACAACTTTGACGGCATCGTCTACGACGTGGGCGGCGGTATGTTTGACCATCACTCGGAACCCCGCGAGACCCGCCCCAACGGCGTGCCCTACGCTGCCTTCGGCCTGCTGTGGCGGGTGCTGGGCGCCGGCCTGGTGGGGGAGCATCAGGCCCGGCTGATGGATGAAAACTTTGTCCAGCCGCTGGACCTCAACGACAATACCGGGGAACAGAATTCCCTGGCCGACGCCATCGGCAGTTTCAATCCGGTGTGGGATTCCCACGACGACCCGGACGCCTGCTTCTGGCGGGCGGTGCCCTTTGCCCAGGCGGTGCTGGAAAACGAGATCACCGCCGCCAACGCCGTCAACCGGGCGGATGCGGCGGTGCAGCGCGCCTACAAAAATTCCCGGGACGGCATTGTGGTGCTGCCCGGTTACATGCCCTGGAAAAACGGCCTGTACAAGTCGGATGCCCTGTTTGTGGTCTATCCCAGCCAGCGGGGCGGATACAGCGCCCAGTGCGTCACCGACTACCGCACCCGCCGCAGCAAGGTGCCCTTCCCGGCGGCCTGGGCCGGCAAGCCGGAGGAGACCCTGCGGCAGATCTCCGGGCTGGGGCTGCGGTTTTGCCATCCCAGCCGCTTCCTGATCACCGCCGACGACAAGGAGCAGGCGGTGGAGGCCTGCCGCTGGGCGCTGCGGGCCGCCGGCCGCCCGGTGAGCGAATGATTTCCGGGGAAAAGAGGTTGGGCGTCGCCCCCAGCACTGTGGACGACTGTCTGCCCGCCCCGGCCTGGGCCTACATGCTGCGCTGCGCCGACGGCAGTCTCTATTCCGGCTGGACCAGCGACCTGGCCCGGCGGCTGAAGGCCCACAACGGCGGCGCCCACGGCGCCCGCTACACCCGCAGCCACGGCGGCGGGACGCTGGCCTATGCCCAGCGGTTTGACACCAAAAGCCAGGCCATGCACCGGGAGGCGGAACTGAAACGCCTGCCCAAGGCGGAGAAGGAGGCGCTGGCCGCCCGCTGGCTGGCCGGCAGCCGGGTCACGCTGCGCCCCGCCGGTCCCGACGATGCTCCGGCGGTGAACCGGCTGTACTGCTGGTATGTGCAGCATTCCACCGCCACCTTCCAGTATGGATGCCCCACCGTGGAGGAGACCCGGGCGGACATCTGCAGCGTCTGGCAGCATGCGCCCTATCTGGTGGCGGAGTCCGCCGACGGGCGGCTGATGGGCTATGCCTGCGCCCATCCCTGGCATACCCGGGAGGCCTTTGCCTGGGACGTGGAGACAACGGTCTACTGTTCCCCCGACGCGGTGGCCCAGGGCGTCGGCAGACGGCTGTATACGGCGCTGCTGACGGTGCTGAAGGCCCAGGGGTATTACAATGCCATTGCACTGGTGGCAAGGCCGAATCCGGCCTCCGCAGCCTTCCACAGGGCCCTTGGCTTTGCCCGTGTGGGATGCGAGCCCCGCACCGGCTACAAATTCGGCCGCTGGCTGGACCTGGATACCTGGGTTTTGCCGCTTTGCCCCAAAACCGACGCACCCGCGCCGGTGGTGCTGACACCTCCGGCGGAGGTGCTGGCGGATGCCTTGCATCAGGCCAACCGGGACTAATTTTGAATATTTGAGACTGTTTGAAAAAGACCGCTGCTGCTGCCGGGTATCCGGCACAGCGGCGGTCTTTTTGATTTATTTTTGAATGGCAAAGGTTAGAGTATGAGGCTTGAGGCGGAAAAGCCGACAAGTTTTCCACAATATTGTGGAAAACGGAACGGGATTTTTTGGGATTGAGGCTTTTTGGAGTTTCTTGCTGTGTTTTTAGCGGCATTCTGCCGCAGGGGCTTCCTTCTTTCATCACTGAAAGAAGGAAGTAAGAAAAGGCTTTTTGATTTTTGTTTCTGGCGGGAGATTTTACGGCCTGCTGCCGTAGGCCTTACTTCTTTCGTCACCGAAAGAAGTAAGCAAGAAAGGTGCCACCGTTTCGACGCGGTGGACGCCGACCAGGGAGCAAAGCCCCCTGGACCCCG
>CAJFMB010000095.1 GCA_904390925.1 uncultured Subdoligranulum sp. | reverse complement strand
TGCTTCATTCAGCTGCCCGGCCAGCGAATCCAGGCTGCCGCCCGCACCGGCGGAGCCCGCCACCGCCGCGGCCAGAGAATCCAGCCCGTTTTTCAGCCCGGCCGCTCCCTGGTTCAGGGCATCCGACTGTCCGCTCAGGGTCTGCAGGCCCTGGTTCAGGGTATCCGCCCCTTCCTGCGCCTGCTGTGCCCCCTCGGCCAGACCGTGGGCGCCCTGCTGGACCTGCTTTGCGCCGTCCAGCGCCTGCGCCGCGCCGGTATCCAGCGCGGATGCCGAATCCGGCAGGGTTTCGGTCTGGCTTTGCAGCTGGGCCAGGCCTTCGTTCAGCGTCTTCATCTGGTCATCCACCTGGGCAGCACCGCCGGCCAGCGTATCGCTGCCGGTCTTGGCCTGGGCCGCGCCCTGGGCCAGCTGGGCCGCGCCGTCGTTCAGAGCGCTCACGCCCTGGGTCAGTTCCGGCGCCGATGCCCCCATCTGGTCCACGCCGTCCTTCAGTTGCGACGCACCGTCGTCCAGCTTCTGTGCGCCGTCCGCCACCTGCTGCACCCCCTGGGTGTACTGGGCCAGACCCTCGGTCAGGGTCTCGCTGCCGCTGCGGAAGGTCAGGGTGCTGTCCGCCAGAAGTTCCAGATTTTCCCGGATGGTATCGTTGCCGTCGGCCAGCTGCCGGGTGCCGTCCTGGATCTCGCCTGCGCCGTCCGCCGCCTGCTGCATGCCGTCCCCCACCTGGGTGAGCTGGTCCAGCATGGTTTCGGCGTAGGTCTTGGTCACCTCTTCCCGGACCCCCGCCTGAATCTCTTTCATGGCGGTCTCGCTCAGTTTGGAGGCAATGTAGTTGGTGCCCGGGTTGGTCTCGTATGCCAGCTCCATCTCACGGGGCTGGTCATCGGTCAGCGTGGCCGCATTGGCGGAGAAATTCTGCGGAATGGTGATCACCATATAATAGGTACCGTCCGCAAGGCCCTGTGCCGCATCGTCGGCATCCGTCAGCCGGAAGTCAAGCGAGGCGTCCTCCTGCAAATTGTCCACCAACTGGTCGCCCACGTTCAGGGTTTTGCCCTCATACTCCACCGGCTGATCCTGGTTGACCAGTGCCACCGGCAGGTTTTCCACGCTGCCATAGGGGTCCCACATGGAACCGAGAAACAGGGTCGTGTAGATGGTGGGGATGGCGATGACGGCCAGCACCACCACAAGCATCAGCCTGTTGCTCAGCAGCTTTTTCCATTCACCTTTCAGCATAGAACGAAACAGTCGCTTCCTTTCCTCTATCTGTGCAGAAAACAAGACACAGTGTTGTTTATTCATCGCTGTATTGCTTTTTACTGCATCGAGAATTATACTAAACAGAAGGAAGGGACTCAACCAACAATTTCACATCGCGGTGGCCAGTAATAGACATTATGTTGTATTATGTCGAACTGTCATAAATAATTTACAAACGAAGGGACGGGCTTGCATGGAAAAGAAGTCGGACCGGCGCATCCGCCGCACCAAGGCGCTGCTGCGGCACGGTCTTGCCCAGCTGATGGCCGAGAAAAGCGTCAACGAAGTGACGGTCAAAGAGCTGGTGGATCTGGTGGATATCAACCGTTCCACCTTCTACCTGCACTACACGGATATCTACAACATGCTGGAAAGTGTGGAGGACGAGCTGTTCGAGGAGATCCTGCACACCATCCGCACCCATCCGGTCAGCCCATTCAACAAGGACAGCTTTCCCTTTATCGAGGATATCTTCGCCATTTTGTTTGACAACCGGGAGATCTGTGCCGCCCTGCTGGGGCCTCACGGGGACATCGGGTTTCTGCATCGCATCGAGGAGATGCTTTCCCAGTACAGTCTGGCTGCCCTGCGGGAGGCCTTTCCCGAGCGGATGGATAATCTGAAATACACCTATGCCTACTGCGTGGCCGGCGGCGTGGGCCTGATCAAGGACTGGCTGTCCCACGGCTGCGAGGAAAGCCCCCAGCACATGGCGCAGCTCACCTTCCGGCTGGTGACCAACACGGTGAGCGATTTTTACCCCCACACCTGACATTCCCGCCGTCCGATCCTCTCCCGCCAGGCAGCAAAAGGAAAAAGGGGTTCCTCTTTCCGGCAAGGCTTTCGGGGTGTATGGCTTTGCGGTCAGTTTTCCTGTTTTTTGGCACTTCCGTTTTCCTGTTTTTTGGTACTTCCGTAAGGCAGTACAAAAAGCAGCAGCCTCACGCACCGGAAGCGTGAGGCTGCTGTTTTATGCCGCTACGGGATGTAAGGGAGAATGCAAGGTCAGGCGATCATCAGTCGTCCCAATCGTCGTCATCGTCGTCATCGTCATCATTGTCGTCGTGGTCATCATCATCGTCGAAATCATCGTCGTGATCGTCGTCGTCATAGAGGTCATCATCGTAGTCGTCATATACGTCGTCATCATAGAGATCGTCGTAATCGTCGTAAATGTCGTCATCGTAGAGGTCGTCGTGGTCGTCGTCGTAGAGATCATCGTCATAGATGTCATCGTCGTAGAGGTCGTCGTGGTCGTCATCATAGATGTCATCGTCATAGACGTCATCGTCGTAGAGGTCATCATGATCCACGCCGTCCACGTCCATCTCGGTGACCTTGCCGGTCACGGCGTCCACCTCATACTCGTACTCCACGCCGTCCAGCACGAACGCCACTTCATAGTCGCCGTCGTCCAGGTCGTATTCCCGCTCCACAAACTGCAGGTCGTCCCGGCCCAGCTGCGCGGCCAGCAGGTCCTCGGCTGCCTGGGCGTTGATGTAATCCTTGCCCGGGTGGGTGTCGTCCAGATCGTCCTCATCCAGCGCCACGGTGCGGCTGCCGATCTGTTCCGCTTCCACGGTGGCGCGGGCGGCGTCGGCCAGGTTGTTCATGAACTCCTCATCAGGGATGGAAGACCCGTGTTCCAGGCGCAGGACGATGTTCTTTTCCTGGCCCGCGATGGTCTTCTCAAAATATCCGTCCTGGTTGATGCGGCTGACCAGCTCGCTCACCACGCCGGTGCAAGGCTTGCCTTCGTAGCCGGTATACCCTTCCAGCACGGCGCTGCCGTCCCCGTTCAGGGCGTTCAGGGCCAGCACCTGTCCGGCATCGTCATATTCCATCTCGATCTCGGGGTTCACGCTCAGCAGCACCGTACCGGCCGGGGTCCCGGCGGCTGCCGCCTGGGGCGCGGCGGAACCGGCGGACACAGTGGACGCGGCAGGTGCGGTGGACGCGGCGGTGTTTCCGCAGGCAGTCAGGGAGAAAACAGCGGTCAGGGCCAGAGAGGTCAGGGCAAGCATCGTGGTCTTTTTCATTTGGGTCATCTCCTTGTTTTGTTTTTGTATCTCTGTGGGAAGGATACGGAGCCGGATGCGTAAAACCGGGGTCTTCCGGATTTTTTTCTTTTTCTGCTGTTCAGGTCCGTTTCCTTATCGCTTACACCTGAAGATTACGCAGTCCCGATCCTGAAAACGGGGTCCGCTCCAAATTTTTTTCAAAAAATTTTTCTGCGCCCCTTTTCCCTGCCGCCGGGATCAGTCATCGTCCCCGCCGTCGTCATCATCGTCGTCCCAATCGTCATCCCCATCATCATCGTCGTCGTCCCAATCGTCGTCCCAGTCGTCATCGTCATCCCAGTCATCCTGCGGGACTGGGGTGGGCACCGGGGTGGGTGCAGGCGTCGGGCTGGGTGTGGGAACGGGCGTGGGGGTGGGTGTCGGGGTCGGCGTAGGAGTCGGCGTGGGGGTGGATGTCGGGGTCGGCGTAGGAGTCGGCGTGGGCGTCGGCGTCGGCGTGGGCGCGGGTTCCGGGTCCGGTTCACCCAGATGGATCACAATGGTCTGGGCATACTTGCTTTCCAGGGTGTCTTTCACGCTGTTTTCAGTGTCTGTTTTCCAGGTGTCATCTCCGCCCTCAACGGACAGGGATACCTCCCCGCCTTCCTCCAGAAATCCCAGGTCGAAAGCCCGGTCCACCAGGTCTTCGGCCACTTCGCTGCCCTTTCGACCGGCAAAATCATATCCCTCGATCAGGTCGGCGCCATCGCTGTTCAGGCCTTCCAGCGCCAGCACCCGGTCGGTGCGGCTCAGGGTCATTTCCACCTGGGGGTTAATGGCCATCTGCAAGGTGCCGTAGGCGGTATAGTTGGGCTGGTAATAGCCGAAGAACACCAGGCAGGCGCAGGCTGCTGCCCCGGCCAGGCCGCCGATAGCGGCGAAGTTTACCGGCAGAATGCGGGGACTGCGCAGCAAAACGGGCTGTTCCACCTGCTGGCCCACGGAATACCCAAGGTTGGCCGCCTTGAGAAACCGCCCTTGCTCGTCCAGCAGGACGGCATAGGCAGGATGAAGTTCCATAACCAGATATTTCATACCTTGTCCCCTCCTTTCTCCGGGGATTTGCGGGGCGCCATCTGGCACAGATGCCCCCGGATGATCTCATAACCGTTGGTAAAGGCCAGAAGGATCGCCACCAGATACCGGCGGTGACGCTCGATGGTCTTTTTGTCCACACCGCTGCCGGCTGTCAGTTCTGCCACCGGCAGGCGGCGAGTCTGCACCAGGCGTTCCAGCAGGTCCGGCGCCGTGCGGGCATAGGCCAGGACCCGGCGGCAGGCATCCAGGGTGCGGTCCTGCTTGGGGCAGTTGTCCGCCACGTCGGAAAAAGAAATGCCGAATTCCGCCAGCTGGGCGCCGAACTCCTCGATTTCCCGGCGGCTGGCCAGCCGAAGTTCACTAGCTTCCACCGGATTCTCCTTTTCGGGCAGAGTCTGCTCCAGATCCCGGTCGTCCGTGCCGGAAGGCGCCTGCAAGGACACATGGCCCCGGTGACGGCGTTCCGCCCGGTACTGGTCGATCAGCCGGTTGCGGATGGCACGGGCCGCATAGGGCACAAAGGCGCCGCGGCTCCGCTCATAGCTCAGGATGGCTTCGTAAAATGCCAGCAAGGCCACGCTCAGGGCATCTTCGTGGCCTGCTTCAATGGCAGCGTGGGTAAATTTGACCGTTTCGCTGCGCACAAAGGGCAGATATTGCTGCACAAGGGCATCGGCAGCCGCCGGGTCGGTCTTGGCAGCATAGACCAATTGCACGATATCATGTTCGGTGCGTACCATGATGATTCCTCTCTCCCCCTTTACAGCAGAATACGCAGCAGACCGCGTCAAAACGGGGGCATTTTAAAAATAATTCATCTTATTTTATCAGTGCGGCGGCGGGCCTATCTACCATCGCATCATCAAATCTATGTAAAATCCATGCAAAATTTCTGCACTGGGACAGAGGAGCCTCTCGCTTTCGCCGCCAGCCTCCCACGTTTTGAAACAAATAAGCAAATACTATGCGAGGTGAACGCAAACGTTTGCGCAACGCATGCGGCTTCCCCGAAGGGGGTGATGTAGCCCCTCTTTCCGGCTAATCAGGCACCACAGGGACCCGCGCTCTATCTTGTGCCCGCCGGAGCAGGCGGCGGGCACGAGCTGTTCTCGTCCCCGTCTGCACCGGGAAAGTCGTAGCGTCCCGGGATGTTGCAACAAAAAAACAGCCCTACACACTGTGAACCGCCCCAGATTGTGCAGACAGCATGCATACGGCGCTGGCCGGCGGCAGTTGGTGCGGTACTGAACGGCAGCGGGGCGGCGGCAGCGGCAGCGTCTTGATGTAGCCCATGTATCCCTCATAAT
>CAJFMB010000094.1 GCA_904390925.1 uncultured Subdoligranulum sp. | reverse complement strand
ACTGAAAGCGACACAACATAGCCTGTGGCAATTTTTACAGACTGGAAAAAATGACAGTTCGTATACATTTGATGAATTGCGCGCCAGAATGTCCCACCTCGGCGAGTTGGCCATAACCAGTGACATCATGGAAGGGTTCTGCCGGAACTTTCCGAAGTACACAGACCAGATGAAGGTCTTTATCCAGCGTGATACCGGTGACGCCTCTCTGTGCCGGACGGCGCTGTCGGTATTGGAATCCTTTGTGACGCTGCTGCAACAGTTGGTGGACGGAAAAACGGATCTGCGCCAGCTGATTGAGGCTGCACTGGTAGACGAGGACGGACGCCCCAGAACGGAGCATGGCCAGCGCCCTTCGGAGCTGCTGGTGGAACTGGCCGAAAATGGCGATCCGACCTACCAGAAATATCACAGGCTGGAGGACGACATCCATATTCAAACCCGTTACAAACGGCCCACAGACAACAAAAAAGGCGGCATTTCTGCCGCCACGTTCTACGCGAGTGATACGCTGCCTGCGTTACTCTTTTTGGAATTTGTACAGATGTGCGCCCAGGACCTGCCGGTTGCCGTCTGTGAAAGCTGCCACCGGCTGTTTGTTCCCTTCTCCAGCCGCGCCAAGTATTGTGAGCGGGTACTGGACCCGGAAACCGGCGCCACCTGCAAGGATATTGCCGCCAAGCTGGCCTATGCTGAGGAGCTGAAGGCCAACAAGGCCAAGGAACTCTACAACAAGATGCGCAACCGCTACCAGATGCGCTGCTCCCGTGCCCCCGGCAATCAGAAAATGCGGTATGATTACAACGCCTGGCGCAAGCAGGCCCAGATGGCGCTGAGTAAGTATCAGTTGGGGGAGATAGGTTGGGAGGAGCTTAAAAAAATACTGCATATATAATTTTAGCTGCAATAGCAATAACCATAGGCCTTTAGTTGCTAAAATACCGGATATAAGGCGATATACCTTATATCCGGTATTTTCTTTATAATTCATACAGGTCATCATTTCTTTTTTTGTATCGACTGACTCTTGTCCTCCGATCTTGATCGTGCGTTTTCACGCTTATTTTCCAAGTCATTTTTTTGGATTGATTCTACAATCGTTGTAATATACTGTTCATCGTTCTCCGGGAAAAAGTATTTCGTAACAATTGTGAGTAACCCAATAATCAGAGAAATAAATGAAATACACGCTGTAATAAACGCAACCAAATCCTGGCCTCTAAGCTCATTATCAGCACTTAATACGTTTATCGATAAAACTATCAACAAAATTGAAAATGCTATAATAATGAGCACACAGGGAATCAAAATGACATATCTGCATATTGTGCTATGCCTTACCTTGCTTTCATAAAACGAGACATACTTATCTAGCAATCGTGTAATATGCTCATCACGTTTTTTCTGTTCTCTGGTGACAAAAGGATCTTTATACCCCAATTCATCTTCCGTCTCAGCTGTTGAAAAACCCGACTTCTTTAAAAACAAATAAGCCAAATGGTCATCATTCGTGTTTTTCATTTTACCATCAGATCCCTACTTCATCAATACGTCTAGAAACACTGTCAAAGGGCACTTTGAATATGGCAGATAATTGTAAGCATATTGCCGTCTTGCTGAGTGCATTTTGGTTAAATTGGTTATATAAACGCTTGAAAGCCTTTTCAGGCATTAATAAAGCTGCCGCAAAATAGTCAGCTTCATTTTCTTCGCTGTCTTTCCCCTTCTTATTTTCTCGGTGCAAATAAATTGTTCCTGTATTATTATAATGGAGAACCGAATGTGCAAATTCATGGGCTATAATAAATCGTTTCCATTCTAATGAACGCTTTGAATTCACACCAATTATCTTATCGCTCGATACCCCATTTTTATTTTTAGCCATGCTGCTTGCTTGAATTGCTAGGAAACCATCCTCTGCATCGTCTAATTGAGCGTTTCCGACGACAAACCCTAGTCTCTGAACAAACTCAACAATATTAACATAATCATCTTTGTCAAACTCATATCCATATTCTTTTAAAAGTGCGGTCACCTGTGCTTCAATTTTCTTTTTATCCATCAAACTCAACCTCACTTAATGCAGACACTAACGATTAGACAAAGAAGCTATTATACCAATTATATGCAGTACTATATCCCCCTTGCCACTTGCTACTACTTCCTTATTTAAAATCAACAACATTTCAACAATCAGTCCATGTTTTTTCGTATATCTTGTTAATTATATTTTATACTGTATAGCATCGGATTGCAAGAATAAAATGTACTTAACTATGCTATTTTAGCTACCTGGCAGCAATAATTTTCACCCTTTAAGGCACTAAAATTATTGTATTGGAATATTGCTATAATAAAACAATAATCCGAACTCATCTCCATAGAAGAAAAAGTTCGGATTATATTGGTATGGTGCGCCATCGGGGACTCGAACCCAGGACCCACTGATTAAGAGTCAGTTGCTCTACCAACTGAGCTAATGGCGCATATAAACAAACCTCGGGCCGGGCCTAAGCTCGGCCCGAAGGCTTGCTTGTTCAAGAGAAAGGCGGCGTCTACCTATCTTCACAGGTCGTTTCCAACCAACTATTGTCGGCACAAGTGAGCTTAACTTCTGTGTTCGGAATGGGAACAGGTGGAACCTCACC
>CAJFMB010000093.1 GCA_904390925.1 uncultured Subdoligranulum sp. | reverse complement strand
CCAAGAATTAGAATTCATGACATTCGCCATAGTGCCATTTCGCTTCTGATTGATATGGGGTTCTCTGCTACGGCCATCGCGGACCGTGTAGGACACGAATGCTTTCACTTCTTCTGCCGGCATCCCTGTCCCCAGCGAGTTAAACATGGGGAAAAGGGTGAGTTCAGGAAGCGTCTCGCCGTATTGTTCTTTTAGTTCCGACACGAGCTGTTCAGTGTCGGTACCTTCTGGATACAGGACGTAAACGCTGGCCAGGACCTCGTTTCCGGCCATGGTTGCTTCATCAAATTGTTGGATGTCCCGCGACTCGTCCAGGGCAAGGTTGATGAAAGAAAAGGAAACCAGATCAGCCTGAGCGCCAAACACATCACAGTCCGTCAAGGAAAACGAGATACTGCGTCCATCCGAACTGTAATTCTGTACTTCGTCAGGGGTGACGTTCCATGCCGCCATGACCTCCTCCGCATTCATATCCCATTGGGTTTTGGGAAAGTCCGGCATTTGGGGAACACCTGCCTGGGAACAGGAGCCGAGCAAAATAGCAAGCGAGAGAACATAGCAACATCGTTTCTTCATAATGAATTCCTCCTTCCGCTTATAAATATAGAATCCTGCGTTCCGGTTGGCGCCTTATTGATGCATTTGATTGCTGGCTGCACAGCCTCCCATCTATGAAATGAGAGGCTCTTTATAACCTGTCGAGCAATTTTAAGGGCCCCGGGCTCATTGGCATCCACTCCACATAAAATTTCTATAGTTAATAATAACAAATATTATAAATATTGTAAATAAAAATTATGCATTACAACACTACCGAATAAAACCTCTAAAAATGTCTGGCGCGAGCCGGTTCCAATTGCTTTTTGAACTTGAACAACTGTTTGATGCGATAATTCCTGTGTTGCCTGAAAACTCGCGGCAACAATTTTTCTGATTCGCAACAGAACGGCAACCCCGATTTGGAGAGGGGGCTCCGCTTCGCATAACGGCCTGACTTTCTGCGTAGATATACATAAAGCGCAGAAAGGGGCGGCAAAATGAAACAGTCGAAAAGCGGGCAGATTCTGACACAGTGGGGACTGAGCCTCTGGTTCGGGGCAGTGTGCGCTGCTGCCCTGTGTGGATGGGGAGCAATCACTGGCACAGTGGAACCGACAGGGGAAACCGACATCCCCAATGATGCCTTTGCCGTACAGGCTCCGGCCGACAGTGACACTGCCGAAGTCATGATGTTGAAGATGGTCTGCCTGACCTTTGACGACGGCCCGTCGCCCAATACACAGCCGATACTGGAGATTCTGGCCGACCGGGATGTCCCTGCCACCTTCTTTGTGACATCGCAGGAGGCCAATCAGGAGTATCTGCCGCAGCTTTCCAGCATTGTGGAAGCGGGGCACCAGGTGGCTCTGCACAGCGCTACCCATAAATACGCAACCATCTATCAGAGCAGTGAAGCCTTCTGGTTGGATATCAAAGCGCTGCGCCAGGCGATTTCCCCCTATGTTCCGGTGGAAAACATCCATTGGCTGCGATTTCCCGGCGGCAGCACCAACACAGTCAGCCACAAATACGGCGGCAACGGCATCATGAAGCAACTGATCCGGGAAGCTGAGGAAAAAGGATACCAGTGGATTGACTGGAATGTCTCCGCCGAGGATGCCGGTGGTGGTCATCCGGATGCAGACCAGATCTTGAAAAACATCCAGGAGGATGCCGAAGGCCGCGACCTATGTGTGGTGCTGCTGCACGACACTGCACGGACGGATGCCACGGTGGAGGCGTTGCCTGCTGTGATCCACTGGTTCCGGGGGCAGGGGTACCATTTCTGCACCGTGGAAGAAATGTACGAGGCCCGGGACGGTGGCTGAATGCCGGCGAACAGGGAAGGGGACCCACTGGATTTTCTCCACTCTGCACAGGAGGAGGCAGGTTGATTTTGGCAGGTTGACAAATTTAAACATCGTGTTAAATCTGGGGTCGTTTTCGTTGCATTGCCTGTCCTGGCAGGGTATAATAAAGCCAGTGCCTGCCTGTGACCAACAGAATCTTACTGTGCGGCTCAGGCCTTGATTTCCACATTTTGATTTTTAAGGAGACAATGCCATGAATTCCGGCCGGACAAGGCAGACGGCCCTTTGCGGCATTCTGGCCTCACTTGGGCTGGTTTTTCTGGCGTTGGGCAATGCTGTGCCGCTTTCCACCTATGTGTCGCCCATGCTGGCTGCATTTGTGCTCATCCCATTGCTTCGGGATTTTCCCCGGCGCTGTGCCTGGCTGACCTGGGCAGTGACAGCGGTTGTAGCGCTGGTTCTGCTGCCGGACCGGGAACTGGTGCTGATTTATACCCTGGTCCTGGGACCGTATCCCATGTTACGGCTTACCTTGAACCGGATTCCGGACCGTTGGCTGCGCTTGCCGGCCAAGCTGTTGATACTCAATGCCGGGGTATTGCTTTGCTATGTCTTGCTGCTGATTGTATTCCCCGTGCCCGGCCTTTGGGAAGAATTTTCTGCCTTTGGCACGGTTATGACGGTGGCTGTTCTTGTGACAGGCAATCTCTGCTTTGTCGTCTATGATGCGGCTTTGGCCGCCGTCTCCATCTGGTATTACCGCAAGCTTCGCCCGTTGCTGCAGTTTCTGCATTGAACTTTTCCTGAATGACAACTCCCGCAACCGATACAAAATAGAAAGGAATGTTGTGCCATGTGGTTTGACGATGCTGTCATCTATCAGATCTATCCCCTGGGGCTCTGCGGTGCTCCGCTGAAAAACGAAGGACCTGATCCGGAACATCCCCACCGCATCCTGCGCCTGCTGGACTGGGTGGAACACATCAAGAATCTGGGTGCCACCTGTGTGCTGTTCAATCCCTTGTTTGAAAGTGACGCTCACGGCTATGATACCCGGGACTATACCCGTGTGGACTGCCGTCTGGGCACCAACGAGGATTTTCAGAAGGTGTGCAACGCGCTGCATCAGGCTGGCCTGAAGATTATGCTGGACGGTGTTTTCAATCATGTAGGCCGCGGATTCTGGGCATTCCAGGACGTGAAAACCTATCGCCATGGCAGCCGCTACAAGGACTGGTTTCATATTTCCTTTGACGGCGACAATGAATATGGGGATGGTCTGTGGTATGACTGCTGGGAGGGCTGTACCGACCTGGTCCGTCTGAACCTGCAAAATCCCGAGGTGCGCCAATATCTGTTTGATGTGGTGCGCGGCTGGGTGAAGGACTACGATATTGACGGACTTCGGCTTGACGTGGCCTATTGCCTGGATCAGGGATTCCTGGCCGAACTGCGCGGGGTGGCGGACAGCCTGAAACCGGAGTTCGTCCTGATGGGGGAGACCCTCCACGGGGATTACAACCGCTGGATGAATGACCATGCCTGCCACTCGGTCACCAATTATGAATGTTACAAGGGACTGTATTCCAGCTTCAACACAGGCAATATGCACGAGATTGCCTACAGCCTCAACCGTCAGTTTGGTTCCGAGCCCTGGTGCCTTTACACCGGGCGGCATCTTTTGAGCTTTGTGGACAACCACGATGTGACCCGCGTTGCCACCATTCTCAGTGATAAGAATTGCCTCAAACCGATTTATGGCTTGCTGTTCGGCATGCCTGGTACGCCGGCAGTCTATTACGGCAGCGAATGGGGGATGGAGGGCGACAAGAAAAACGGAGACCCTGTCCTGCGACCTGAGGTTGTCAAACCGGAGGAAAATGAGCTGACCCAATGGATCAGCGATCTGGCGGCGGCCCGCAGTGCCAGCCCGGCGCTGCGCAACGGCAGCTACCGCAATGTGATGGTCCAGCCGAAACAGCTGATTTTTGAGCGCCGCTGTGGTGATGATCGGGTACTGGTGGCCCTCAATGCGGATGGCAGCACCTACCATGCGGACTTTAATGCGGAAGCCGGCCGTGCGGTGGATCTGATCACCGGCCAGGTGCACGATTTCGGCGGCGGCAGCGATCTGCCTCCTTATTCCTGCATGTTCTGGAAGACCGAGTGATTCCCGACCCGGCGGGAATTTCTGGACCTTCCGAACAGATAAACACGGCAAAGCCCCCGGCGGACCGGAAACATCCGGCCCACCGGGGGCTTTGCACAGTTATTTCAGCTCCTTATTGGGACAAAAATCAGCGCAGGCACAGGGCGCCGTTCGCTACATCGACGGTCAGGGTGTCACCGGAACGGTGGCTGCCGGCAATGATCTCCTTGGCGATCATCGTTTCCACGTTGGCCTGGATATACCGTTTCAGCGGACGGGCACCGTAGATGGGATCATAGCCATTGTCCACGATGAAGTCCTTGGCGGCATCGGTCACAGCCAGATGCAGCTGCTTTTCTTCCAGACGCTGACGCAGATTGTTGAGCATCAGATCCACAATGCTGCTGATTTCCTGCTTGGTCAGGCTCTTGTAGTAGACAATGTCATCCAGACGGTTGAGGAACTCAGGCCGGAACTGGCGCTTCAACAACTGGTCGATCTGATCGCGGGCCTGTTGGGACAGTTCATTACTACCGGCCGAACGGCTGCGCTCCAGATCCTCCAGGATGATATCGGACCCCAGGTTGGAGGTCAAAATGATGATGGTGTTCTTGAAGTCCACCGTGCGGCCCTGGCTGTCGGTGATGCGGCCGTCATCCAGCACCTGCAACAGGATGTTGAAGACATCCGGGTGAGCTTTCTCCACCTCATCAAACAGCACCACGCTGTAGGGATGACGGCGCACAGCCTCGGTCAGCTGGCCGCCTTCCTCGTAACCCACGTATCCCGGAGGCGCACCGATCAGGCGGGACACACTGAATTTCTCCATATATTCCGTCATGTCGATGCGGATCAGGTTCTTCTCGTCATCGAACAATGCCTGTGCCAGAGCTTTGGCCAGCTCGGTCTTGCCTACACCGGTGGGGCCCAGGAACAGGAAGCTGCCGATGGGGCGTCCCGGATTGGCAATTCCGGCACGGGAACGCAGGATGGCGTCGGAAACCTTCTGTACCGCTTCATCCTGGCCGATCACCCGCTGATGCAGCACGTCAGGCAGACGAAGCAGTTTCTCCCGCTCGCCTTCGACAAGCTTTTCCACAGGAATGCCGGTCCAGCGTGCCACAATCCGGGCAATCTCCTCGTCGGTAACCCGGTCACGCAGCAGGCTGCTTTCCTTTTTCTCGGCGGCCAGCTTTTCCTGTTCGGCCAGTTCTTTCTGCAGATTGGGCAGCTTGCCGTACTGCAGCTCGCCGGCCTTGGCATAGTCACCGGAACGGGTGGCCTTTTCAATCTCGGCCTTGGTTGATTCCACCTCGGCGCGCAGGCTCTGCACCTTGCCGATGGCGTTTTTCTCGTTCTCCCACTGGGCTTTCTTGCTGTTGAAGCTGTCACGCAGTTCGGCCAGTTCCTTCTCCAGGGCAGCCAAACGCTCCTTCGACAGATCGTCGGTCTCCTTCTTCAGGCTGGCCTGCTCGATCTGCAATTGGGTAATGCGGTGGTTCAGGTCGTCCAGCTCAGCCGGCATGGAATCCATCTCGGTCTTGACCATGGCACAGGCTTCATCCACCAGGTCGATGGCCTTGTCGGGCAGGAAACGGTCGGTGATATACCGGTCGGACAGGGTGGCAGCGGCGATCAGCGCGGCATCCTGAATCTTGACGCCATGGAACACCTCATACCGTTCCTTCAAACCGCGAAGAATGGAGATGGTGTCCTCCACTGTGGGTTCGTTGACCATGACCGGCTGGAAACGACGTTCCAACGCCGGGTCCTTCTCGATATATTCCCGGTATTCATCCAGTGTCGTGGCACCGATGCAGTGCAGCTCACCGCGGGCCAGCATGGGCTTGAGCAGGTTGCCGGCATCCATGGCGCCGTCAGTCTTGCCGGCGCCCACGATGGTGTGCAACTCATCAATGAACAGGATGATCTGGCCTTCGCTCTTCTTTACTTCGTTCAGAACGCTCTTCAGACGTTCCTCAAACTCGCCGCGGTATTTGGCACCGGCGACAAGAGCGCCCATATCCAGACTGAAAATGGTGCGGTCTTTCAGGTTTTCCGGCACATCGCCGCGGACAATTCGCTGTGCCAAACCTTCGGCGATGGCGGTCTTACCGACACCGGCCTCACCGATCAGCACAGGGTTGTTTTTGCGCTTGCGGCTCAGAATCCGGATGACGTTACGGATCTCGCTGTCACGGCCGATCACCGGGTCCAGCTTGTTCTGCCGCGCCATTTCCACCAGGTCCTGGCCGTATTTTTTCAGTGCGTTGTAGGTCTCCTCGGGGTTGTCGCTGGTCACCCGCTGGTTGCCACGGACGGTGCTCAGCTGCTGCATGAATTTCTCGGTGGTGATGCCGAACTGACGGAACAGCTCGCTGGCTGCCTTGCCGGGACGCTGCAGAATGCCGAGGAATACATGCTCCACACTGATGTATTCATCCTTCATCTGCTTGGCCTGGCTCTCGGCAGCATTCAGTGCCCGGTCCAGATCACCAGAGATATAAACTTTGTCCGGGTCACGGCCGGAGCCGGTCACACGGGGCAGAGCTGCTACCTTTTCGGTGGCAGCGGTGGCGAAGGTGCCCGGCTCAATGCCCATGGCATGCAGCAGCTGGGGGATCAAACCGTCCTGTTGCTGCGCCAGAGCCGCCAGCAGATGCTCCTGCTCCACGGTCTGGTTGGAATATTCCACAGCAAGGCGCTGCGCATTCTGCAGGGCCTCGATGGTTTTTTGGGTAAACTGGTTCATGTTCATATCGCAGACCTCCTTTGTTCGGACACGATGTGATACCCTGGCAGCTGCTCGACTTGACTGCCAGACCGGCAATCCGCTTTGCGCTGCCAATGGCCATTCTGCATGGCCTGCGCCGAACGGCAGAAGAAAATCCAATTGCACTGCGGCGGAGAACCGCCGATCGTCTTGAATTAGCACTCTAACTGTTCGACTGCTAACATTGTAACACTCCTGCTTGAAAATGCAATAGGGTACACAAATTGTTTACAATTTTGCAGTATACTGTTTTCAATTCTTGGTGGATGCTTTCTGGTAATCTATGTAAAAACTGCCGGTCAGGGGATGGCCACCCTTGCGATTCCCGTCTTGGAAGGGTATAATACGGGTACATCAGAACACGGCCGTCAGACTAATTCTGGCCATGGGAGTTTTCTGCTCGGCCTTTCGCATATCTTACCATTATAATTAGGGAGATTTCTCATGCCGAATAATGATCGTTCCAATTATCATGCCTATCGCAAGGAGGTCAATGCCCATCGGGGGCTAAAACGTTTCCTGTTGGTTGTATTGCTCCTTCTTCTGATAGCAATTGCCGGCCTGACCGGATATCTGTTGGGACATGCCGGCGTGTTTGCTCCGGCTTTTGCGGGGCAGCAGACGGCGGAGGAGGCTGGCGCTTCTGTAACTGCAGCGACGGCTCTTCCGGCATCCGCCCCCACACCGATCCCGACACCTGTCTCCACGCCGGAACCCGATGCAGAACCCACGCCTGCACCTGCCAGCGGTGAATCCGCCCAGACGCTTTCCTATCTGCCGGACCGTCTGCTGGCACAGGTGGACAATGCTTCCTGGGATACAGCAACCAAGGTGGAAGCAACCCTGAATCAGGACTATCAGAATACGGATTATCGTATGGTGGCGCTGCCTATGCTGGGAACCGTTACCAACGACTATTTCAATACTGTCACTTTTGTGGGGGACAGTCTGACATCGGGGCTCGGCATCTACAACACAGGGCTGCCCAATGCCCACTATGTGGCCTATATGGGAGCGGGCCCCGATGTGGTTGTCAACAACAGCACGGCGGAAAATCTGGTCACCCATGCTCAGGAAACACCGGTGGAGGCCATCATTGCCAGCCAGCCGGACTATGTGTATATTCTGTTTGGCACCAACACGCTGGTCAGTCCCAATAATGAGGATCGTCTGCTGGCCTACTATGAAAAAATGATTGATGACCTGCGGGCCAAGCTCAATCCCGGTGTCATCTTCTATATGCAGTCGATTCCCGGCGTGCAGGAGGATGTGGTTCAGAGCAAGCCCGGACTGGACAACAATCGGATCATCAACGTCAACAATATGCTGGCAAATCTTGCACTGCGCAAGGGGTGCTACTTTATCAATATCCGGGAGGCACTTACCAAGCAGGACGGCAGCATGATCGACGAATATGATGCCCAGTATGATGGTGTGCATTTCAACCCCACCGGATACCGGGCATGGAGCCAATATCTGGCCACACATACTGCCTGGAATGCCCGCAGCGTGTATATTGGCCAGAATCCGTACAAGATTTTGGGAAGCTGACAGGCAATCTGTCGCATCCGTTGTTTACAACAAAAAAAGAAGAAACAGGAATCGTGCCCGTTTGCTGCAGAAATGTAGCGAGCGGGCACGATTTTTAGACATAACACCGATGAAATGACTGAAAATGTAGAAGAATTGCACAAATCAATAAAACGCTTACCGAAATTTTTAGCGGATTATACCAGAAAAACCTTGAAATTCCCGCCTGAAACAGGTAATATAGTATTAGTTTAGAACAATTCTGGCGGTGTGCAACCGCTGTAAAGGGGAGATTACAGTGAACAAAGCAGCAGCCAAGGATGCAGATTATCCCGTTTTCCTCTTCAAACAGGGCAACAACCAGGAAGCACAGCGCTTTTTTGGTGCGCACCTCTGTGAGCGGGATGGCCAGCCTGGCGCCGTGTTCCGCGTCTGGGCACCGCATGCCAAGGCGGTTTCGGTCGTGGGTGATTTCAACAGCTGGGTTCCCACCAGCCACCCCATGACAAAGGTGGAAGAGGGAATCTGGGAACTGTTTATTCCCGGCATCAAGGAATATGATGTTTACAAGTACTGTGTCACCACCCAATGGGATGAACTGGTTTTCAAGGCGGACCCGTATGCGTTCCACGCAGAAACCCGGCCTTCCAACGGCAGCAAGGTGTATAACCTGGACGGCTATGTCTGGAATGACAGCGCTTGGATGGCAGCCCAGGAACAGCAGGATGTGATCAATTCGCCGGTCAGCATCTATGAGATGCACATGGGCAGCTGGAAAATGAAGGACGACAATACGCCCTACAATTATTCCGAGGTTGCTGACCTGCTGATTCCCTACATCAAGGACATGGGCTATACCCATGTGGAATTGCTGCCCATCACGGAATATCCCTTCGATGGCAGCTGGGGCTACCAGGTGACCGGATATTTTGCCCCCACCAGCCGGTATGGTACCCCCAAGGACCTGATGGCATTTGTGGACAAGATGCATCAGGCGGGGATCGGCGTCATTCTGGACTGGGTCCCGGCCCATTTCCCGAAGGACGGCTATGGTTTGTACATGTTCGACGGTGCACCCTGCTATGAGGACCCCAATCCTCGCCGCGGTGAGCACAAGGAATGGGGAACCATGGTCTTCAACTACGGCATGGGCGAGGTACAGAGCTTCCTGATTTCCAGCGCGCTGTTCTGGATTGACATGTATCATATGGACGGCCTGCGAGTGGACGCAGTTGCCAGTATGCTGTACCTGGACTACAACCGCCGTGACGGCGAGTGGGAGCCCAATGTCAACGGCGGCAAGGAAAATCTGGAAGCCATTGCCTTCCTGCAAAAGTGCAACGGTGTTGTCCTGGGACGGCATCCTCATAAGATGATGATTGCCGAGGAATCCACCGCATGGCCGATGGTCACCAAGCCGGCGGCCGATGGTGGACTGGGCTTCAACTTCAAGTGGAACATGGGCTGGATGAACGACATGCTCAGCTACATGAAGACGGACCCGCTTTTCCGTGCCGGAAACCATGGTAAAGTCACATTCAGCTTCTTCTACGCATTCAGTGAAAACTTTATTCTGCCCATCAGCCATGATGAGGTTGTTCACGGCAAGTGCAGCCTGATCAACAAGATGCCCGGCGATTACGAGGCAAAGTTTGCCAACCTGCGCACCTTCTATGGCTACATGATGGCGCATCCCGGCAAAAAGCTGTTGTTCATGGGCCAGGAATTCGGCCAGTTCATCGAATGGGATGAGAAAAAGCCGCTGGACTGGATGCTGCTGGAATATGACAAGCACAAGCAGCTGCAGTCCTATGTCCGTGACCTGAATACCTTCTACCGTGAGAATCCTGCCATGTGGCAGGTGGATTACAGCTGGGAAGGCTTCCAGTGGATTGTGCCGGATGACAACCAGCAGAGTGTGGTTATCTTCCTGCGCCGCGATGCAGCCGGAAAGATGATCCTGGTTGCCTGCAACTTCAACCCCGTTTTGCGGGAGGGGTACAAACTGGGTGTGCCGGTTTCCGGTACATATAAAGAACTGCTCAGTTCCGATGACGCCAAGTACGGCGGCAGCAACTTCCACAATCCGCCGGTACGCAGCTATAAAGGGGCGATGCATGGCTTTGACCAGCATATCAAGATCACGCTGCCTCCGCTGTCCACGGTTTATTTCTCGGTGCCCACGCCGCGGCCCCGCAAGGTAAAAACGACCGATGCAAAGGCTTCCAGCCTGAAGACCGGGAAAGAAACAGCCAAGAAACCTGCGGCCAAAAAGACAGCGGCCAAAACCACCGCCAAAAAGGCGGCAACCAAAGCCAAAACGCCCAAGGCGTGAGGAACCCGGTACACCGGCGGATAACCGGCGTGCAGGATAAAGACCCAAGGCAACATAAGGTACGGCTCTTTCGGGAACCGCACCATATCAACGGCGTAAGCCGAACAAGGGGAGAATTATCATGGCAAAAGAAATGATCGCAATGATTCTGGCCGGCGGCCAGGGTTCGCGTCTGTATGCGCTGACCCAAAAGCTTGCCAAGCCCGCAGTACCGTTCGGCGGTAAGTATCGTATTATCGACTTTCCGCTGTCCAACTGCGTCAACTCGGATATCGATACAGTCGGTATTCTGACGCAGTACCAGCCGCTGGTCCTGAACGAGTACGTGGGCAATGGCCAGCCGTGGGACCTGGACCGTCTGCACGGTGGTGTGCATGTGCTGCCGCCGTACCAGCAGGCATCCGGCTCCGACTGGTATAAGGGCACTGCCAACGCCATCTATCAGAATATTTCCTTCATTGACCGGTATGACCCGAAATATGTTATCATTCTGTCCGGCGACCAGATCTGCAAGCAGGATTACTCGGATTTCCTCCGCTTCCACAAGGAAAAGAATGCCGAGTTCAGCGTTGCCGTCATGGAAGTGCCATGGAGTGAGGCTTCCCGCTTCGGCCTGATGGTCACCGACGAGAATGACCGCATCAATGAATTCCAGGAGAAGCCGAAAGATCCCAAGAGCAACCTGGCCTCCATGGGCATCTACATCTTCAACTGGGATGTGCTGAAGGCATACCTGATTGCGGATGAGGCTGACCCCACCAGCGAAAATGACTTCGGCAAGAACGTCATTCCTGCTTTGCTGCGGGATGGCCGCCGTATGTACGCCTATCGCTTCGCCGGTTACTGGAAGGATGTGGGCACCATTTCCTCCCTGTGGCAGGCCAATATGGAGGTGCTGGATCCTTCCCATTCCGGCATCAATCTGTTCGATGAAAGCTGGAAGATTTATTCCCGCAATACTGGCAACCCCTGCCAGAAGATTGGCGCTGACGCAGACATCGTCAACTCGATGGTCACCGAAGGCTGCAAGGTCAACGGCACCGTCAAGGATTCGATCCTGTTCCCCGGCGTTGTCGTCGAAAAGGGCGCTACCGTGGAAGCTGCTGTCGTGATGGGCGGCACAGTCATCAAGGCCGGCGCTTCTGTCAAACACTGCATCGTGGCAGAAAATGTCACCATCGAGGAAGGCGCTACGGTTGGCGCTATGCCGGAAGGCGGACTGGATATTGCCAATCCTGGCGATGTCGCCACGGTCGGTTCCGATGTCCGCATCGGCAAGGGCGCAACTGTCGGCCCCAAAGCGATGGTTTCCAAAGATGTAAAGGATGGTGAGGAGCAATGGTAAGCAGCAACGCAAGCGCTCTGGGCGTTATTTTTGCCAATACGTATGATAACCTGGTCCCCGAACTGGTGGCGGAGCGCACAATGGCTTCCATCCCGTTCGGTGGTCGTTACCGCATGATCGACTTTGTCCTGTCCAGCATGGCAAATTCCGGCATTGACAATGTTTCGATCATTGTCCGCAGAAATTATCATTCCCTGATGGATCATCTCGGCGCTGGCCGTGAATGGGACCTGACCCGTAAGCGCGGTGGCCTGAACGTTTTCCCGCCCTATGCAGAGCGCAGCGTCAAGGTTTACTCTGGCCGTGTGGATGCCCTGGACAGCATTCTGTCCTGGATCAGCAGCCAGAAGGAAAAGTATGTGGTTCTGTCGGATGCATGCATCGCCTTCAACCTGGACTTCAACAAGCTGATTGAGGAGCATGTTGCCAGCGGCGCAGATGTCACCATGGTTTACAACCGTTCTGAGATCCCCGAAGGCGCCCGCAATGACAACTACACCGTCCAGGTCAAGGATGGTCGTGTCACCGAGCTGCTCTCCAATGATTACCGTCCCGGTGCACAGAACCTGGCGATGAACATTTATGTCATCGAGCGCGAGACGCTGATTCAGCTGATCCGCGATGCTTCTGTCCGTGGCCTGGTCTATTTTGAGCGGGATATTCTGGCACGTAATCTGAGCCTTCTGAATGTCCATGCGTATGAGTACACTGGCTATGCCGCCCGCATTGCCGATATGAAGAGCTACTTTGACGAGAATATGCGCCTGTTGGAAGGCGATCATGTGGATCAGCTCTTCGATCCCTCCAACCCGATTTACACGAAGATTCGTGACGATAACCCCACCCGCTACATTGAAGGCAGCAAGGTCAAGAACTCTCTGCTGGCCGATGGTTGTGTGATTGAAGGTACGGTCGAGAACAGTGTCCTGTTCCGTGGCTGCCAGGTCAAGAAGGGCGCCGTGGTCAAGAACTGCGTCCTGATGCAGGACAGCATTGTGGAGGCCGGCTCCTCGGTGGAGTATGTTGTCACCGACAAGAACGTCCATATCACCGCGGACAAACAGCTGATCGGTACCGAGTCGTTCCCGGTCTTTGTGGCGAAGAACCACACTGTCTAACGCTCATTAGGCTTTGCTGCCATATCTCCCCGGCGGCAGAGCCTTTTTGAGAGGGCAGGGGAGAATAGCTGCTGTCGCAGCATATATGTACGGCTGCAGCGGAACACTGTTTTTCGTGTCCTGGTGCCGGGCATGCGCCTTTGGAAAATCAACCTCAGCCGATGGGGCGGTTTTCAGCCGGGACATACCTTTGCGGCAACGCGGGACACTTCCGGCGCAGACAGCGCTCTCCTGACCCTTCTCTTGCTTTTTTCGGGCATCCCTGCCCGTATTCTCAAACCGTGCCTGTTCGCAGACACGGCAGCCATAAGGAGGACAAAATGAGAATCCTTTATGCAGCCAGTGAGGCAACCCCTTATGCAAAGTCCGGCGGTCTTGCCGATGTTGCCGGATCGCTTCCCAAAGCGCTGGTAAACGATGGAATTGACTGCCGCGTTGTGATGCCGCTGTATGGTGATATCAAAATCCGCGATGGCTTGACGTACGTTACCAATTTCAGCGTTCCTGTGGGTTGGCGCAGTCAGTATTGTGGCCTGTTCAAGTCGGTATACAATGGTGTCACCTATTACTTTATCGACAACGAGTATTACTTCAAACGCAGCGGCCTGTATGGCTTCTACGATGACGGCGAGCGCTTTGCCTTCTTCTCCCGTGCCATCCTTGAAATGCTGTTTTATACGGATTTTGAGCCTGACATCATCAGCTGCAATGACTGGCAGACTGCTCTGACGCCGGTTTATTTGAACTTGTACTATCGCCATCTGGATAAGTTCAACCACATCAAGACGGTTTTCACCATTCATAACATTGCTTACCAGGGCAAGTATGGGTTGGATATTCTGGAGGATACCTGCGGTATCGGCAACCGGGATGCCCATGTGGTCGAGTATGACGGGTGTGCCAACTTCATGAAGGGCGCTATTGAGACAGCCGACAAGATCACCACTGTCAGTCCCACCTATGCCAGCGAGATTCTGGACCCCTGGTTCAGCCATGGACTGGATGGCCTGCTGCGGCAGAAGCAGTATAAGCTGTGCGGTATTCTCAACGGCATTGATGTGGAAGCGAATAACCCGGCCACTGACCCCAACATTGCCCAGAATTATGATGTGGATTCCTTTGCGGAAGGCAAGGCCGCCTGCAAGGCTGCCCTGCAGGACCGCATGGGCCTGAACAAGGACGGAAGTCCCATTATGGCCATGGTGACGCGTCTGGTGGGACATAAGGGTCTGGATCTGGTGCGCAGCGTGGCGGAAGGCTTGCTGCAGCAGGGCATTGAACTTGTGGTTCTGGGCTCCGGCGAAGCTGGTTACGAAGCCTTCTTCAATGAACTGTGTGCCCGGCATCCCGGCCGTGTCGGCGTGTATATCGGGTTTAACACTGCTCTGGCGCAGCAGATTTATGCAGGTGCTGACATCTTCCTGATGCCGTCCCGCAGTGAGCCCTGTGGCCTGTCGCAGATGGTGGCCTGCCGTTACGGTACAATTCCTGTGGTTCGGGAAACCGGCGGCCTGCGCGACTCCATTCATGACTCCGGCGATGGCTATGGCAATGGCTTTACCTTCGCCAACTACAATGCCCATGAGCTGTACGAAGCCTGCTGGCGTGCCAAAGAAGGCTATTGGAAGAAGGATGGCTGGCCGATTCTGGTCCGCCGCGCCATGGAGTGCGATTTCAGCTGGGCGAATTCTGCCAAGAACTATGAAGGACTGTACAATGAGGTTGTCAACCTCTGGTAAAACAGTAGAAATCAGTTAATCTTCAAAATTCACAAAATGCAGCCCCGGAAGGTATCTGCCTTCTGGGGCTGCGTTTTTCAATTGATTCGACGGGGAAAAAATCCTGATGCAGAACTTCCGAAAAACTCACTGGGAACTAGAAGAGGGGGGCGAGTCTGTACCGGAGTCCGTGCTGCTGGGAGCATCGCCGGCAATCCAGACGGTGACTACAGTGCTTGCGGCATCGAATTCCTCGCCGGGGGCAATGCTGCATCGTGCGACCAGTCCCGGCGTATAGCTGCCGTCGTTTTCCAACTGCTGGATTACGTACTGGATGTCATAATAATCCAGCCGATTTTTGGCGGCCTCCTCGGTGTAATTGATGATGTCCGGCATGACCGTCAGATTTTGCCCAAGACTGACCACAATCTCAATCACCGGGGTGTCCTCGTTCTGGACAGAATTGGCGGCGGGGGACTGCCACATGATGATGCCTTTGTCATACTCAGAGGAGTATTCTTCCTTTGGGACAAACCGATACAGGGAATACAATTCTGAAGTTCTTAATTCGTCGTAGTTTTCTCCCACAAAATTGGGAATCAATTTGATATCCTCTGCTGGGGAGGCGGTGGGAACTGTATCGGATACCGTTTCCACTGGTGCGGTATTGTCTGACGGATGTTCTGCCTGCGGAATCTTCAAAATGGCAAACAGCAGCAAAACAGCCAGAATGAAAATGACGACCATTGCGGCACCAAGAATTTTCTTGGTGGAGATCTGCGATTCTCCCGTTTCAAACATAGCGCTGGCAACACCGGGATTGGCCAGGGCACTCATCAGTTCCGGCACCGTCTGCATCCGCTTGGCCGGGTCGAGCCGCATCGCGCAGGAAAGAACCTGAGCAAAGTAGGTGGGAACACCGGACTCCAGGCTGTGGGCGGACTCCAGACTGTCGCGGACCTGACGCTGCGGGGCAGAAACCGGTGTCTGCCCTGTGACAAGCCGATACGTCACAGCCGCGAGGGCATAGACATCGGTGTACCGGCCGGAAAATTCTGCCGCAGAATACTGTTCCGGCGCAGCATAACCGGCGTACAGCTGACTTTTCAGTTCACTGCCGCCGGTGCGCAGTGCCAGGGTTCCGTATCCTGTCAGGACGGCGGTTCCATCGATGGGAAGCAGAATGTTATCCGGGCAGATTCCGCGATGAATCAGGCCGGATTTGTGCAGCAAGGCCACGCCTTCCATCACCGGCTGCAGCAGGGTACGTGCCTCCGCCGGGGTCAGGGGACGGGACTTCAGCGAGAGATAGTGGGTGAGGGTCATGCCCTTTTCGCTTTCCTCCACCCCATAGACAGTGTTGTTCTCTTCGATTACATCCACGATTCGGGACAATCCGGTGGCGGGAGTCAGGCGATACAGGTCGTCATACAGGTCTTTGAAATCCATTCGGCTGGTTTTGAACAAGACTTCCCGCCCGACCTTGGACATCAGGGAACCGTCGGCACTGCGGCCATTGCACAGGGTGACAGGGAAATATTCCTTGATGCGTACAAAACGTTTCTGTGCATTGTCTACGCCGCGATAACACAAACCATCACCGTCTGCGCTCAGATATTTGCCGATGGTGTATTTATCTGCCAGCTGTGTGCCGAAAGGCAGAGCACCTTCCGGGTTTGCATTGTCCAGACTTTTGCCGCAGTGTGGACATAACCCATGAAAATCCATATCAATGGGTTCCAGGCAATGTGGGCAGGGAACTTGTTGCTTCATTGTGATGGGGTCCTTTCGTGATAAAAACGCCTCATGCCATTACCGGGTTATTGCAAAACCATTGCCAGGTCGTCACAACGCCCAACAACAGCAGAAAACCATACCAGAATACTTTCTCCAATCTTCCTTTGGATACCAGGACATCGGCTGCCTCCTCTATCACCGGAAAACAACAGGCTGCGTATCGTGGCATGCAGAGGATGGAGGTGGAAAGGGGAATCAGAATGAACAGAAACCCGACAACAGAGTCGACGTTTCGGCGCAATGCCTGCCGGCAGCACAGATACAGTGCAACCAGCGCCCATAATGCAAAATAGAATTCGTTTGCACCCAGTGTGTTCAGTCCGGAGATCAAAGAAAGCAAGGGATTGCCGGGGGTACGTTGCCATGCAATTTGTACATGAGCAAAGGCCAGACCGTCACCCAACAACCAATCCAGGTATGCCATATAGGAAAACAGACCAAAAGGCACCAGAAAAGTGCCCAGCACCAGCCGGGGCTTTTGGAACACCCAGACCAGGAATCCCGGCAATCCAGGACGATTGCCCAGCTCCTTTGCCTGTCGGAGATATTGCTGGATGCAAAATGCCAAAACCGCGAACACCAGAAAAACGCCCATGTTGCGCGTGACACTTGCAAGTGCGCCGCAAATGCCCATCCGTAAGACTGGGGTGCGGGTTGAGACTGCGCCATAAAGTGATCAGATAAAATGCCAGCAAACAGGCCACAGCCAGATAACAAAGTATGGTGCCCGGCCGATGAAGTTTCGCCATACAAAAATACCCTTTCGCTTCGCGCCGCTTACGTCGAATGAAAAACAAAAGACAGCTGCACGCTGCGTTTGGACGGGGCCGGCAAAATTTCTTGCGTCGACCTGTCAGTCCGCTGCTGCGGCGCAGCTGTCTGATTGTTTTGGGAAAAATACCGCCGATCAGCGGTTCAGTTCATCCTCATTTTCCAGGTTGTGCCAGGCATTCTGAACATCATCATCTTCGTCCAGGGCGTCCAGCAGCTTGGCCATGTTGGCCATCTGGTCGGGATCGGTCAGCGTGGTGGTAGTGGTGGGAACCATGGCCACATCAGCGGAGATAAAGCTGTAACCTTTCTGCTGCAGCGCATCACAGACAGCGCTGAAGTCATCGGGAGAGGTGGTCACTTCTGCGGCATCCTCACCGGCATCAAAATCCTCAGCACCAGCATCCAGGGCGTCCATCATAGCCTCGTCGGCATCCTTGTCCTCCAGGTCCAGCACAATAACGCCTTTCTGGTTGAACAGGAAGCCAACACAACCCATGTTACCCAGATTGCCGCCAAACTTGTCAAAATAATGGCGCATATTTGCGGCGGTGCGGTTGCGGTTGTCGGTCAGGGTCTCCACCATGACGGCAATGCCACCGGGGCCGTATCCCTCGTAGGTGATGGACTCATACTCAGTGCGGTCGCCGCCCTCGGCGCGCTTGATGGTGCGCTGAATGTTGTCGTTGGGGACGTTGTTGGCCTTTGCCTTGCTGATCAGAGCGGCCAGCTTGCTGTTGGAAGCGGGATCACTGCCGCCCTCACGGACGGCAACGCTGATTTCGCGGCCAATCTTGGTGAAAATCTTGGCGCGGGCGCCGTCGGTCTTTTCCTTCTTGCGCTTGATATTGTTCCATTTGCTGTGTCCGGACATGGATGTTCCCCCTAAAAAATTGGTTGTCTGCTGGGCCAGATACCGGTCCAGAAATTCTATATCGCCCAATCGCGCCAAAGCGCAGCGGGCAAAGGCTGTGCACAGATCAAGGCGCACAAAACCACATATTACAATAAAATAGTATAGCATATCCAAAACGGGTTTTCAATCTCTGCGCGGAGAAGTTTTTGCTCTGCCGGCCGGTAGTTTTGCGCAAATTATACTTTTTTTCGGATACCCCCTTGACAAATGCGGACAGATTCGGTATTATATCTAAGCATTCTCCGATACGGAGTGCAAGATAGGGGCATAGCTCAGCTGGTAGAGCAGCGGTCTCCAAAACCGCGTGCCGAGGGTTCGAATCCTTCTACCCCTGCCAAAGGCGCAGCATCTGGTTCAGGTGCTGCGCTTTTTGTTATACCTGATCTTTGATTCAAACATCTGTTTCCAAAAGTAAGAATACCGGGCAAATGCCGACAGGAAATGTCCCATATCGGATTGCCCGGTATTTTCAGTCTGTATTGGTAAAGCTTTGTTTTGTGCTTGCGGCTACACCGATGATACAATTCTGGATGAGACGGCAAAACTGTTCTGCCGGGATTGGCTCTTTTTGCTGAATCCACCGGGAGATAGCACAACCCAGGGCATCCACATAAAAGTCAGTGTAAAAGGGAAGGTTGGGGTCATGGTTAAACACATGATCCAATTCCCTGGACAGTGTTTTGCGCAAAAAGTCCCAGAAACAGCTGGAAAAAGAGTTCTGCCCTTGCACGGCAAATGCACGGCGATAAAAATTGCGGTTGTCGTAAAAGTACCGACACAGTTGATTCAGCAGTTGCCAGTTGTCTTCCGAATTGCAGGGCGGCATCGAGTCGACAAATTCGGTGGTAAAAATCCAGTTCAGCAGATCGTACTTGTCCTGAAAATGATAATAAAAGCTTTTACGGCTCATTCCGCAGGCATTGCAGATGTCACTGACGCTGACTCTGCTGAAAGGCCGGCCTTTCAGCAAAACTTTCAGCCCGTGGGCCAGTGCCTGCTTGGTAAGGCTGGAATCTGCCATATACACCTCCGAAACGAAATGAATTATTTTATTTTATCATGGAGGCAAATCTCTTTCAACGAGGCAAGGGAACGTGGCGGGGGATATTTGCGGTGACAATCCGGAGCAGCTGTCCCAAACAAGGAATGGGCGCTGATAGTAAAAAGCCCCGGAACCACAAGTTGGTTCCGGGGCTTTGCGCTGGAGCTGTTAGGCAGATTCGAACTGCCGACCTCATCCTTACCAAGGATGCGCTCTACCGACTGAGCTATAACAGCAAGTGGCGACCCGAATCAGGCTCGAACTGACGACCTCTAGCGTGACAGGCTAGCGTTCTAACCAACTGAACTACCGGGCCATACTCCAGGCTTTCATCGGCCGCATCAACTGCGACAATGGATATTATATCCTGGCAAGCTGGAAAAGTCAAGCCCTATCCCACCAAACTTTTGGGAAAAATATGATTTGATAGGGAAATGTCTGCAGGGCGCCTTACAGACAATAAAAAACCCGGAACCAACCTGTGGTTCCGGGTTTTGCGCTGGAGCTGTTAGGCAGATTCGAACTGCCGACCTCATCCTTACCAAGGATGCGCTCTACCGACTGAGCTATAACAGCAAATGGCGACCCGAAT
>CAJFMB010000092.1 GCA_904390925.1 uncultured Subdoligranulum sp. | reverse complement strand
TTATGAGGGATACATGGGCTACATCAAGACGCTGCCGCTGCCGCCGCCCCGCTGCCGTTCAGTACCGCACCAACTGCCGCCGGCCAGCGCCGTATGCACAAACGTTTCTGGATGGGATCCCGGAATGCCACAGAACAGTAAAATTATATTGGATTTGTATCTGTTTATTGTTTGTAAATTGTTTGAAAAATGTTAATGCGGAAGGTGGTACACCTGAAAACAGGTCTAACAATCAGAGACGGACGCGGTCTTCCTCTGTGCAGTAGAAGTCGGTCCAACGGCCGTGATAGGTCCGACAAGGCATGCCGGGGGTAAGTTCATTGGGCAAAATTCCCGCCTGCAATGCCTCGGCATCCTGCCGATTTTTGCCGATGTAATCCGGCGTTACCGGGCAGAAATGATGGCAGGGATAAATCGTTTCAAACCGGCAGGCCATGGCCTCCAGTTTACGCTGGCTTTGGATATACAGGTTCAGGTTGCGGTGACTGCCGAAGAGGTAAATTGGTCCACCCTTTTGCACAGAATCGCCGGAAAACAGTACCTTTTTCTCAAAATCTGCAAAAGCAACACTGCCATATGTGTGCCCCGGGATCTCGATGACCTGAAGTTTCCAGTCCCCGCAGCAAAACGTGTCCCCCTCCCGCAGCGGATGCAGCCTGGTGGAAGCATGCACCAGGTTCCAATCCTTCTCGTGCAGCCATGCCTCTTCAAAATTGCCCACCCCCCCGCGTGGTCCAGGTCCCCGTGGGTCAACAATACCTGCAGCGGTGCATCCGTAATCGTGCGTACTGCTGCCAGCACATCACTATCGGTAAAACCAGTATCCAACAGAAGAGCCGTATTGCGGCCAAGTATAAGGAACTGCCTCACCCGCCCATCGTCCATCATGTACAAATCTTCCTGTAATCTCTGGGGCACCATATACAAATCCACCCTTTCTCATTTTGTTCACCATTTCAATCATTATATCCTGCCCGCCTTTGCATCTTCAAGACAAAAGTTCAAACCTTCCCGCTTTCGTTCTTTGCATGCAGTATGACATATCTAGACAGGAAGGGTTGCCTCGCCGGTAATGATCCTTCTCAGCGTTTGGGCTGCCGTACCGATGGGGCGCTGCCGGTCATAGACCATACAGATCTGCCGTTCTGGAATTTCTTCCCGCAGCTGGATCTGGATGATCTGACGGTTCCGGATCGCCTCCACCGCCATCGGCTCGGGCAAAAATGCCAGCCCCAGTTCACACATGACCAACGGAAGGATCTGGTCCGTGGTTGCAGCCTCGGTATCCGGCTGCAGTTCCAGCCCATGTTCCAGAAAAAACTGGTGATAAAACTGATAAGTCATCGTCTCCTTGCCCAAGCAGATGAAAGGATACTTCTGCACTTCGGCCAGACTAAGGTTCTGACTGCCCAAGGCCGTGAAAGTCCGGCCCCCCACAAGAATTTCCCGAAAAGTTTTAAGTCGCACCTCCTTCAGGGGTGGTTCAACCTGCGTCGGGGTAGTGACAACAGCAAAATCAATCTCTCCATTCCTGACAGAGCGAATGGCCTGCGGCGTGGAATGGTTGTAGATTTTTAATCGGATTCCCGGATAGTGGATATGAAATGGCTTCAACTTTTCCAGCAGAAAAATGTTCAGAGCCGTCTCTGTGGCTCCAATCGAAACACTGCCGTGTTCCAGGCCGGAACTGGCTGCCAGTTCCGATTCGGCGGTCTGCAACTGGGTCATCGCAGCGGCCACATGGCTGTACAACTGTTCTCCTTCCGGGGTCAGCTGCACCCCGCGGTTGGTACGGATAAACAGTTTGCAGTGGAGCTCCTGTTCCAGGCAGTTCATGGTGCGTGTCACATTCGGCTGACTGTTTCCCAGTGCATTTGCCGCTTTTGTAAAGTTTTTGTACTTGGCAACATAGTAAAAGATTTTGTAGTATTCAAAATTCACATTCATTGGTCTGATCCTATCATATTATTTTTGTATTTCTATTATATCAATAATAGCTTTTACATATTTCAACAGAATCAGTATACTAAATTTCAGTTCCAAATACAAGAAAATGGGTGCGTTGTTCTATGAAAGAGATCAAAAAAGTAGTGCTTGCCTATTCCGGATGGTTGGACACTTCCATTATCATTCCTTGGCTGAAGGAGCATTACAACAACTGCGAGGTCATTGCCGTATGCGGCAATATCGGCCAGACCGGTGAGTTGGATGATCTGGAGCAGCGGGCAAAAGCATCCGGCGCCAGTAAGCTGTATGTGGAGGACCTGACCGACGAGTTCGTGGACGAGTACGTGATCCCCACCATGCAGGCAGGCGCCGACTATGAAGGATATCTGCTGGGAACCAGCTTTGCCCGACCGGTTCTTGCCAAGCGGGTTGTGGAGATTGCCAAGGCCGAGGGTGCCGATGCCGTCTGCCATGGCAGCACCGGAAAAGGCAACGACCAGGTCCGCTTTGAGCTGGCCATCATGCACTTTGATCCGGAAATGACAATCATCACTCCCTGGCGGGAATGGGATATCCAGAGCCGGGACGAGGAGATCGACTACGCTGAGGCACATCACATCCCGCTGAAAATCAGCCGCGAGACCAACTATTCCAAAGACAAGAACCTTTGGCATCTCAGCCATGAAGGCCTAGACCTGGAGGACCCCGGCAATGAACCGCAGTATGAAAAAGATGGCTTCCTGGAGCTGGGCGTCTCTCCGTTGAAGGCACCGGATGCGCCGGAGTATATGGAGCTGGCCTTTGAAAAAGGCGTGCCCGTTGCCCTCAATGGTGTAGCCATGAAGCCCGCCCGGATCATTGCAGGGTTGAACGAACTGGGCGGCCGCAACGGTATCGGTCTGTATGATGTGGTGGAGAACCGTCTGGTGGGCATGAAATCCCGCGGCGTCTACGAGACCCCCGGCGGCACGATCCTGTATCGGGCACACGAGGTTCTGGAAACGCTCACCCTGGACAAGCAGACTGCACACAAAAAGCGGGAACTGGCTATCACCTTCGGCGAGCTGGTGTATGATGGCCAGTGGTTCTCGCCGCTGCGCAAGGCACTGTCGGCCTTTGTGACGGAAACCCAGCAGACCGTCACCGGCAAGGTGCGCCTGAAGCTGTACAAAGGCAATATCATCAACGCGGGCGTGTGGTCGCCGTATTCGCTGTACAGCGAGGAGATCGCCACCTTTGATGCCGGCGGCAGCTATCAGCAGTCCGACGCCACCGGCTTCATCAAACTGTACGGCCTGCCCACACGGGTCCAGGCCGCTGTTGCTCAGAAAAACGGGGAGGAAAAAGAATGCTGACCGCGGTAACGGGAATCAACTGGGGCGACGAGGGCAAGGGTCGTGTGATCGATCTGCTGGCGGAAAACGCCGACATCGTGGTGCGCTATCAGGGCGGCAACAATGCAGGTCATACGGTTGTGACCGATCAGGGAAAGTTTGTTTTGAACCTGCTGCCTTCCGGCATCCTGCACCCGAATGTCACCTGTGTTCTGGGGGATGGCATGGTTGTGGATCTGGACCACCTGTCCGGGGAAATTCATGACATCCGGGAAAAGGGTGTCCCCGTCACCCCGGAGCATCTGAAGCTCTCCACCCGGGCGACCATCTCGATGCCCTGGCATCGAATCCAAGACGAGCTGGAGGAGGACCGTCTGTCCAAGAGCGGTGCAGCATTTGGTTCGACCCGCCGAGGGATCGCCTATGCTTACAGCGACAAATACCGCAAAAAGACACTGCGGTTGGGTGATCTGCTTCACCTGAACGAATCCTCCGTACAGGCACGCCTGCAAACCATGCTGGAGGCAAAAAACCTTGAGTTGGGCGGGTGCTATCACCAGGAACCCATGTCCTACCCTGCCCTCATGGCCTGGTGCAAGGCAAAGGCCGCAGATTTCGGCGTTTATATTTGCGACACCGGAAACTATCTGGACCAGGCGCTGAAGGAGGGCAAACGTGTGGTTCTGGAAGCGCAGCTGGGTGCCATGCGCGATATCGATTACGGCATTTTTCCCTACACATCCAGTTCCTCCACCATCTCCGCCTATGGTCCTATCGGTGCCGGAATTCCCGGATGGCGTCTGGACCATGTGGTCGGTGTATTGAAAGCTTATTCGACCTGTGTCGGTGCAGGTCCTTTCGTCGCAGAGCGTGCCATGCCGAAAGATTGGACCAATGCACTGCGCCAGGCCGGTGGTGAGTACGGGGCCGCAACCGGGCGGCCGCGCCGTGTGGGTCCCTTTGACGCAGTTGCCAGCCGGTACGGCCTGAGATGCCAGAATGCTGACAAAATTGCACTGACCAAGCTGAACGTACTGACCGGTATGAAACGGATTCCGGTCATTACAGCCTACGAAAGCAACGGGCGCCGAATCGACAGGTTTGATCCCACCATCAACCTGGATGCCTGCACACCGGTGGTGCAGTACCTGGCAGGCTGGCAGGAAGACATATCGGCTTGCCGCACCTGGGAAGCTCTGCCGCAGACAGCTAAAGTTTACATTACCACGCTGGAAGCCATGCTGGATCATGAGATTCAGTTTATCTCTGTCGGTGCCACGCGCGACGCATTTCTGACGAAAGGAGCTTGGGAATGAGGCACTTGATCGAACCTGCAGATTTCAGTGATGCGGAAACTCTGGCAGTCTTGAATCTGGCCGACCGGATTTCGGTCAACCCCAGTGCATACGCCCATGTGGCCGACGGTAAGGTTTTGGCCACACTGTTTTATGAGCCAAGCACCAGAACCCGGCTTTCGTTTGAATCCGCAACGTTGCACCTCGGCGGCAGGACACTGGGCTTTTCCGGAGCAGAGCAATCCAGCGCCACAAAAGGCGAAACCGTTGCCGACACGGCACGGGTCGTCAGCTGTTATGCGGACATCATTGCTATGCGTCATCCCAAGGAAGGCGCTCCGCTGCTGGCCTCCCGGTATGCCGCCATCCCGGTGATCAATGCCGGTGACGGAGGACATAATCATCCCTCCCAGACGCTGATTGACCTGATGACCATCCGGCAGCGAAAGGGGCGCCTGGACCATCTGACGGTAGGGTTTTGCGGAGATCTGAAATTCGGGCGGACAGTGCACTCGCTGGTCAACCGGCTTGTGCGGTATCCTGGCAATCATTTCTGCTTTATTTCTCCGGAGGAATTGCGTGTTCCCGGATATGTGATAGAAGATACGTTGGTACCATCTAGTGCCACCTTTGAGGAAGTCACCAATCTGGAAGAGAACCTTCCCAAACTGGATGTTCTTTATATGACCCGCGTACAGAAGGAGCGCTTCTTCAATGAGGAAGACTATCTCCGGCTGAAAGGCATTTACACTCTGGATGCGGAGAAGATGAAACTGCTTCAACCGGATACACCGGTATTGCATCCGCTGCCCCGGGTGGATGAGATAGCCATGGAAATCGATCAGGACCCCCGGGCAGCCTATTTTACCCAGGTCCAGAATGGTTTGTATATCCGCATGGCGCTGATTATGACTTTGTTGGGGCTTGCTGACCCAGTAACCGGAGAGAAGGTGCTGACATGCTGAATGTGGAATCCATCCAGAACGGGGTTGTAATCGACCATATCACCGCGGGGCGCGGGATGGAGATTTACCGTCTTCTGCACCTGGAAAATCATGAACAACCGGTGGCACTGCTGCAGTCTGTCCGCAGCAAAAAATACGGTCACAAAGACCTGATCAAGATAGAAGGGACGGAACTGCCCGCCCGGTTGGAGATTCTCGGATATCTTGACAGTAAAATCACACTGATTTACATCCGCAACGGAAAAATTGAAAAGAAGTTTCGCCCGGAGACCCCCAAGCTCCTCCGGAATGTGGTAAAATGCACCAATCCGCGCTGCATTACCAGCATAGAAGACAACTGCGAACATATTTTCAAATTGTCCCCTTCCGGGAAATACCGCTGCCTGTACTGTGATCAGGAAATTTCAGTAAAGAAGTAAACCCGAGAAAAACAAACATTTGGAAAAGCCACGCAAAAAGAAAGGGCCCGCTGTCTGTGCTTAACAGGCAGCAGGCCCTTTCGGCTGCTCATGGGAATTTCAAAGGGAATGGAAGTTATAGGAACTTCTCCTCTATGGTCCAAACCCGGGGGGTACATCTAGAAATTCAGGTATTATAATTGGCCAGGAATTGGCGGGTACGCTCTTCCTGCGGGTGCTCAATCACCTGGTGTGCAGGACCTTCCTCCACAACAACACCTCTGTCCATAAATAGGATCCGATCCGCCACATCGCGGGCAAACGTCATCTCATGTGTCACAATGATCATTGTCGTTTTATGCGCCGCAAGGTCCCGCAACACGCGCAACACTTCGCCGGTAAGTTCCGGGTCCAGGGCAGAGGTCGGCTCGTCGAAGCAGAGAATGTCAGGTTCCAGAGCCAACGCACGGGCAATCGCCACACGCTGCTGCTGACCGCCGGACAGCTGATGCGGATAATGGTCTGCCCGGTCACTCAATCCCATCTGGTCCAAAAGACGGCGCGCCTGGGCTTCCAGATCTGCATGAATCTGTTTGCGGTTTGCCTTATAGTCCGGACGTTCCTTGGACAAAAGTTCCCCCGCCAGCATGATGTTTTGCAAAGCTGTATACTGGGGAAACAGATTAAAATTCTGAAATACCAGACCGAAATGCAGACGTTTCTTGCGTTTTTCACTTTCCTTATGCGTTGCCGGGTCCTCAGCATCCCACAAGGTTTCACCATCCACCACAATTCGACCGGTATCAGGCGTTTCCAGGAAATTCAGGCAGCGCAGCAGCGTCGTTTTTCCAGACCCGGAGGAGCCGATAATGGCAAGTGCCTCTCCTTTTTCCAGCGAAAGCGAGATGTTTTCCAGCACGCGGGTGCTGCCAAACCGTTTGCTGATACCGGTTGCTTCCAACAATGCCATGGCAGTTTCCCCCTTACTTGAAGTAATCCATTTTCTTTTCCAGGGCGCCAAAGAGAATGGTCAGCACGCCCACAAAAATCAGGAAGAAGATAGCGGTGGAGAACAGTGGCCAGATCAAGCCCTTGGCGCTGTACTCCTTTGCCATCATGATAATCTCCTTGCAGGAGATGATGTTGGCCAGCGAGGTATCCTTTACCAGGGTGATGACTTCATTTCCCATAGGTGGCAGGATTCTCTTGATAACCTGCAAAAGCGTAACCTTGAAAAAGATCTGCGATTTTGTCATACCAAGAACCTGTCCCGCTTCCGTCTGACCACGGGGAACGCTCTCAATACCGCCACGGTAAATTTCAGAAAAATAGCAGGCGTAGTTAATGACGAAAGCAACCACCGATGCGGTAAGGCGTCCGCCACTGCCGGAAGGCCAGGGATTTCCCCAATCCATCAGGCCAGGGCCAAGATAGATCACAATGATCTGCAGCATCAGGGGGGTGCCGCGAATCACCCAGACAAAAGTACGCACCACACCACGAAGCGGTGCAAACCGACTCATAGAACCAAATGCCACCAGCAGTCCCAACGGCAGTGCAAAGACCAGCGTCAGTGCAAAGAGCTCAACATTCAAAAGGAAGCTTCCTGACAGGCGCTCCCATATCACCAAGGCTTCACTCATGATTTTCCCACTTCCCCGCCGATTGTCCGGCATTTGGTTTTGTTCCGACATAAGGCAGCCCGCGTGCCTGTCCTTCAAGGCTCGCGGGTCTGCCAAACTTCAGACTTTTATTGATCAATCAGCCAGTTCCAGATTGTACTTGTCTGCCAGCGCCTGCATGGTGCCATCTTCACGCAGTGCGGCAAAAGCATCATTCACAGCTGCAGCAATATCGCTGCCCTTGCGGAAAGCAACACCGTACTCTTCCACATTCAGCTCATCCTTGATCTCCAGATCGGCATAGTCGGTGCCGTCGCCGATCATGGCATTAGCCAGCGTCAGATCCAGCACAGCGGCATCCGCCGTGCCGGCCTCAACTTCCATCAGGCAATCGGTCTGCACCGTCTTGGAGACATAGTCCGCCTGGGACAGATTTTCATCTTCCTGAACAGTAGTCTCACCGGCAGATCCTGCCTCGGCAGTGACAACGGCACCAGCCAGATCAGCCGTGCTGGTGTACGCTGCATCCTTCTTCATGACGACAACCTGAGCATTCTTGGCATAGGGTTCCGTGCAGGCGGTATTGGCCATGATATCATCGGTCAGCGTCATGCCGTTCCAGATGCAATCAATGCTCTTGGCATCCAGTTCAACAATCTTGGTGTCCCAGTTGATCTCGACAAATTCCGGCTCCACGCCCAGCTTCTCGCAGACAGCGGTTGCCAGTTCAGTGTCAAAGCCGGTAAAGTTGCCATCCTCATCGGTATAGTTCATCGGTGCATAGACCGTGTAGCCAATGACCAGGCTTCCCTTATCTTTGACATAGGCCAGATCACTTTCGGTTTCTTCCACATCAGCCGTATCAGCAGTGCCGGCAGTGGAATCCGTGGTGCCAGCCTCCGAACCGGACTCACTGGCAGGACTGCCACAGGCAACCAGGCTGAGAGCCAATGCAGCCACCAGACCAAAACTGAGCATACGTTTCATAATATTCTCCTCCTCTTATCGATGCCGGTTCCAGAATACACTTTCGCACATTAAACCAGCACAACACAATACTACTATACTCCGCATCGTTTCGCAAGTAGCAAAAGCGTTTTTATCTGTTTTATGTTACGAATGCCTGTATTTATATACAGCATTTATGCAACATGTGCAGGAAGAAAGATGCCTGTTGCCGTCATACACGGCATAATACTTCCTGTGGACATACGCACGAGAAAGGCGCAGCAATCTGCCGCGCCTTTCATGGTTTGTTATGGGGATGAATGGTGTTTTGCGTTACCCCTGCTTTTTGCGGGAAATCCGTTTTTTCCCGCCATTCCGGGCAGCCACCTTGCGTACCGCCTTCTTCGGGACAGGCTGAGGGCGAATCCGCACAAACTGAATGGGGTTGCCGTTCGCCAGCATCCGTTCCTCCACCTCCATACCAGGAAGCGCAGCGAGGAATTTATTCAGACTCTTGCTGCCAAAATTACGCACGTCAAAATCCGGATATCGCTTGATCAGCTGATCTCCGATCCGGCTGGTGCGCACCCACCCTGTGCCGTCATCCATTTCATCAATCATGCCACGCACCAGGCGCTCCATCGATTCCCGATTGGTGGCCGTGTCATCATTGGCGGCAGGCTGTGCTTCACTGACCGGAAGATTTTCTTCCGTTTCCGGTTCCACATTGCTGTTCAGAATCAGATCCAGATACTTGAACTGGTCACAGGCCTTGACAAAGGGACCGAGCGCCTTGCTTTCCCCCATGCCAATGACCAGTTTTCCCGCCTCGCGCAACCGGGCGGCCAGGCGGGTGAAATCGCTGTCCGAAGACACAATGCAGAATCCGTCCAGATTGCCCGAATACAAAAGATCCATTGCATCAATAATCATGGCCGAATCGGTGGCATTTTTCCCGCTGGTATAGCTGTATTGCTGCATGGGAATGATGGAGTTGTTCAAAAGGGCATCCTTCCAGCTTTTCAGCCGGGCATCACTCCAGTCGCCATAAATGCGCTTGCAGGTTGCCACACCGAAAGAGGCCGCTTCATCCAGAATCACCTTGACATATTTCGGAGATATATTATCCGCATCAATCAAAACCGCAAGTTTCAGGTCTTCCATGGGCGCTCTCCTTTTCTTTGCAAATCAGCGACGTGCATGAGCTTTGCCATTGTCTGTACTTTTCGGTGCATTGGTTTTGCCGCCACGCTGCTGAAAATACATGTAAAGCTGACAGGGAATCATTCCATTATAAATCTTGCGTCGTTTGACTGCTCGCTGACCAAAATGTGTTTCAAACGCGGCATCCGCAGTAATGACATACAGACCAGTGCTCTTGTGTAACTGCCAGTTTTTTCCCAGTGCCGCCGCCAATTCTGCGGCCTGCTGGGCGTCGCCCAGTCGTTCGCCATAAGGGGGGTTTGTCAGCACAACAGCATCCGGGCGAGGCACAAAGTCATGCACATCCGCCACGGCGAAATGACAGCGATCCCCCACGCCGGCCAGTTTGGCATTGGCGGTGGCAAGCGCTACAGCGGCCGGATCAATATCATAACCATAGCCTTCAAACGCAGCGTCGGGGCGTGCGGCAGCAAGTGCCTTGGCACGTTCCTCCTTCCAGATCTGGGAAGGCAGAAAATCAAATGCTTCCGCTGCAAAACGGCGACGCAAGCCGGGCGCAATATTCAAGGCCTTTTGGGCTGCCTCAATCACCAACGTACCCGAACCGCAGAACGGGTCCTGAACAATGGTATCCCGCCGCACATGACCGAGATCTGCAATGGCCGCAGCAAGTGTCTCCTTGATGGGCGCCAGGGTGGAATTCCGGCGATATCCCCGCTTGTGCAAACCATCTCCGGAAGTATCCAGATAAATCTCCACGATATCCTTGCGCAGCGCAAAGCGAATTTTATACAGCGTCCCGGTTTCGGGTAGCGACGAGACATAGTGTCCCGCCATCAGACGCTTGACCACTGCCTTTTTCACAATGCTCTGGCAGGCGGGTACGCTGGACAGCTGGCTGGACAGGCTGGACCCTTTGACAGGAAATTCCGCATCCGGGGGAAGGAGATCCTCCCAGGCAATATCATAGACGGCGTCAAACAGGTCATCAAAAGTGGTGGTCCGCGCCGTCTTCAGCAAAAGCAACACCCGCTCCGCTGTACGAAGGTTCAGGTTCGCGGCGGCAATCATGGAAGGGCCTCCTGTAAAGGTAACCCGGCCATCGGTGACCTGCACATTTTCCGCGCCCAGGCGCCGCACTTCAAAAGACAGTGTCGATTCGGTTCCAAAAAAACAGGGTGCAACCAGTGTATATTGTTCAGACATACTGTGTCCTTTCTGAATGGAGAGAAACTAATTTTAGAATACAAAAAGACCCTGCACCGGCACAGCGGCCATCACAGAGCCTTCTTGCTTATCTGAAATTTTCAGGACTGACCCCAACAGGACTCAGCCGCGCCGCCGAGAATATCCACCGCGATGATTTTCCGTCACGCGCTTGAGGTCCGCGATTTTTTCCTCGCTCTGGGATTTGAAGCGAGACATCATATCCTCAAAGCTCATGTCGCCCTTGGGCTGCACGGGCTTCGGCTGCCAGACACGAGGAGCCGGCTCCTTACGGGGAGGACGTGCACCACCGCGAGGTGCACTGCCCTGATGCTGGCCCTGACCGCCATGCTGTTGACGCGGCGGACGACCGCTGCGCTCAGGTGCCGGCTGGGTGCGCTTAATGGACAAAGCAATCTTGCCGTCCGGCGCAATGCTCATTACCTTGACCTGAACAGTCTGTCCCTCAGACAAAACCGTGGACAGATCCTGAACGAACTCGTACGAAACCTCCGAGATGTGGACAAGGCCATTCTTGTGGTCCGGCAGCGCAACAAACGCACCAAACGGTTTAATGCCGGTAACTTTTCCTTCGACGATGTCCCCTACCTGAAATGCCAAACTGTGATACCCCTTTTTCTGTGTGTTGCCTGGTCCTTACCCGCAAACAGCAACGGACCAGTGACGGTTACTTGCCGCCAATGTCGTAAAAGACACGCTCATTCGGGCGGGCATACCCCTCTTCACGGGCCATGCGCTCGATGATGGCATCCTCACCGTCGGACAAAGAGCGGGACAGCTCCTCATTCTGGGCCTGCTGTTCGGACAGCTCGGTCTGAATGGAACTCAACTCCTGCCGTTTTGATCCGATGGTCATCTGGCACCGAAGCACATTGACGAACAGGTATCCGCACAGGGCAAGGATCAAAGCCGGTCCCACCCATTTCGGTACAACCTTGTGATGTTTCATCCTTGTGCTCAGCCTCCTTCCAACATTCGGCGGCAGACGTGCACCCACGCCTGCGTATGTTTAATTATATAATATCCGTCCCGGCTTTTGCAAGATTTTTTTCTTCTTTTTTTGCTGTTTTTGCCGCTTTTGGGCAGTTTTTTTCGATTTTTGCACGGCATGTATGTGGTGGATATACCTCGCAAGCGGGTCTGTCACCCATCGCCGGAACAGTCGGAACGGCCACACCAGCAGTGCCAGTATTTTCTTCACTGCATGATGCAGAAATTGGGACCCGGTATATCGCCACCCCATTGCCCCCAGCACAGCAGCCACCGCCATATACCAGCGCACCGTTCCAATCGAAGAAGCCCCTGCCGCAAAACCACAGATCAGTATTGCCGCAGATGCAAAGGCCGCCAAATCCAGCACAACCTGCACCGGTCGGCTGGCGCCAAATATCACCCCTGCCCAGTCCCGCATCAACGCCACCGCCAGGCCGATTCCCATACACCAGAGCACATCCGTCCAGACTGACCACAGCGTCGGTGAGGCCGTCATGCTTCACCCTAACAACCGCCGGAACAGGCCACCTGAGCTTTCCCGGTTTTCGGCATACTGAAGAAATTCAATTTTGCCGGTCAGTCGTACTTCTCCGGAACGGATGGAAAGTTCCCCCACCTGAATGCCCTGACCGCCAATTGTCAGCCGTCCCTGTGTAGTATCCAGTACAGCGCCTGTATCGTCACAGCTGATGATCCGTGTCACACCGGTAACGGTCAGGGAATGACGATTTTCCAGTACCAGAGAGTGGGGCTGCACTGGAGTTTCTACCGGCAGGATTTCATTGGATTTGCCCGGCATATACGGGTATCCTCCCTTCCACATACGGTGGTAGGCCGGCAAAGAGATCCGGTCTTCCCTAGTATATATGCGTCAGGGCATGTGAATATGACTTTCGAAGAACAAATCAGTCCGGCAAAACCTCATACAGTTCCCGGGCGACATCCTTGCCACGGGGTTCTTCCGTGGAGAGTACCCGGACCTTGACCGGTTTGTTGCCGAATGTAATTTCGATTTCATCTCCGCTTTTGACGGCATAGCTTGCCTTGGCAGGCTTACCGTTGACGATGACACGGCCGGCATCCGCCACATCATTAGCAAGCGTGCGCCGCTTGATCAGGCGGCTGACTTTCAGATATTTATCCAAACGCATAGAAATTCTCCTTATGACCTGGTTTGACAAAAAACAGCCCGCCGCCTTGAATGGGGCGACGGGCATACCACGGCCAAACGGCCGTGATGCATTGGCTTACTGCACCGAATCCTTCAGAGCCTTGCCGGCCTTGAAAGCAGGCAGCTTGGAAGCAGGAATCACAATCTCCTGCTTGGTCTGCGGATTGCGGCCCTTACGCTCGGGGCGCTCGCGCACCTCAAAGGTACCGAAGCCGACCAGCGAAACCTTGTCGCCCTGCTTCAGCGCCTCGGTAATGGCGTTGACAACACTGTTGACTGCCTTTTCTGCGTCCTTTTTGGTCAGGCCCGCATCTGCGGCAACAGCGGCAATCAGTTCAACTTTGGTCATGTTTATACCTCCAAGTAATTTATCTGCCAAAAGCATCCAGCGTCAGGCAATGGACCTGTACAGGCTGCTTTTTGACTGGCTTTGATTCACTGAGAAATCACGGTTTACAGTTCTTTCCGGCTGTCGGTATTCTGAAGCAGAAATCTCTCATTACAGCGCTGCAATGCCTGTTCCGGGTCCAGTCCGGCGTCACGTGCCAGACGAACCGCTTCAAACAGCAGCTCACCCAATGCCTGCTCTGCCTGTGCCTGATCCGGAGAGCTCCCGACACGGGATGCAGCATCCGCCAGAACCGAAAGGTCCGCCGGCTGCTTACCCAGGCAACGTTCCGCCCTTTTCTGCAGCTTGGCTGACCGCATCAGCGCCGGCATGGCCTTGGGAACGCTTTGCAGGTCCTGCGCCAGAGTGACGCGCCCCTTTTCCTTATTTTTGAGCGCATCCCAGTCGTTTATGCCTTCCATACCGGGAGCCGCACCAAAAATATGCGGATGACGCAAAACCAACTTCCGGCAGACGCCATCGCAGACATCCTGCCAGGTAAACGTTCCGGTTTCTTCCTCCATCTCAGCGTGAAAGGCAACTTGCATCATCACATCGCCAAGCTCCTCACAAAGAAGCTCAGCATCATTGGCATCCAGCGCATCCACCGCCTCGTAGGCTTCTTCCAGAAAATTCATGCGGATGGAGGAATGCGTCTGAACCTTATCCCAAGGGCAACCGTTTTCCGGGTCACGCAGAATCCGGATGATTGCAACCAGATCCTCTGCCGTATAATGTTCTTTGCGTGGAAAGTCGATCACAGCTGTGCCCCGCAGTGATTGCAGAACAGCGCCTCGGCATCCACCTCAGAATGACAGACCGGGCAGATTTTGGTTTCGCCGCGCGGCCGATCCGGCTCCTCCTCGATCTCTTCTTCCGCCTCATCCGGGTTTTCCTGCTCTGCCGGATCAGATTCGTCTGACGTTTCGGCAGCATCCGCCTCGGCTTCGGCACGTTCTGCCGGTGTCATGCGGGCCTTGATCTCCTCAATATTCTTTTCAATACCGGAGATTGCCTCAATATACTTGTCCACCAGCGGCTGGTTCTCCTCGCCGGCCTTGTGCAGGCTGTAAACCAGTGCGCCCAGCTGACGCTGTGCTTTGGACAGACGCGCCTGCTGATTCAGCAGTTCCAGCTGATTTTTGCCTTTGTCGGCGAGATCCAGCGCCGTCTTTTTGGCCGTATCAACAAGCTGAAGTCCCTGTTCTTTCAGCATTTCGATGTCCACTTCAAACATAGAGTACACCTCTTTCTTGGCAAAAGCATTGACCGCAACAGCGGTCTATTTATCAGCATTATAGCCTATCCGGTCAGGGTTTGCAACGTCCCGCAGCGCAGAATATGTGTACGTTTCGTTAATTCTTCCTACCTTGGATCGTTTCAGCTATTCCAGCCGATAAATTCCCGAAGGATGCTGCTTTCCGGCACCAGATCCTGGTGGATGGGGGTAAAGGGGCGCAGCTGCGCGCACAGCGATGCCAGCCGTGCCGCATGCGGACTGTCCGGTGCCATTTGCTCCATCATGGGCAGCAAAACATTGCCCCAAAGCCCCGGTTCGTAGCTGAGAGAGGTGTCCAGCACCAGATCGGCACGGTTTTTAAACGCCTTGATGTATTTGTTTTCCGACTGGCAGACATGCGGCCAGAGATCCAGGGTGAAGTCCGCACCATGACCCCGGAACAGAGAGTCCCGCGTGATCCGCCTGGCAAGACGCAGATCCCTTGTAGCCAGCACACGGGCACCGGCTGCATCGCAATATTCTTCCCGCATACCGGCATAAACCAGCAGAACCACACTTGCCGGCAGATGATTGGTCAGAATGGGATTGAAGGCATGCAGCCCCTCGATGATTGCCACACCATCCCGGCAGTCAACATGCCGGCGCTCTGCCTTGGGCAGCTGGGTGAGAAAATCAAACAGCGGCATATCGCATTCGCCGGTCTCGGCCAGATCCCGCAGACATGCCTGCAGTACCGGAATATCCAGTGCCTCAATGCATTCGTAATCGTCTGCCCCGTCCGGCCGTTTCGGATAACGCCCTTCCCCCACAAAAAAGTCATCCAGGCTGATGACCTCGCTGCGGCGTCCTGCGTTGCGAATGGAATCCGCCAGACGACGTGCCGAGGTCGTTTTGCCGGAACTGGAAGGTCCTGTCAGGAAAACCACAGCGCAGCCGGAGTCCAGCACCGCATCCGTCACTCTCGCAATACGGGCATCATATTCCTTCTCACACAGTTCCACAAATTCCCGTGGACGGTCGGCAGCAAAATCAATCAGAGTCCTTCCCACCAGCCGTTTGGGAATTCTGGTCGGCATATTCCGCATAGAAATCCTTCACTCCTTCCTTGCGCGCAAGCACGGTGTCGAAATGATCAATGTATTCTGTGGGATATTTGTAATTGAAGATACGCTCGATACGGGCATGACGCACGCCGGGCTGTACCAGCTTGGTGGACCCACCCGCACCGGCCGAGAGGATGGTATGAACCTCCTCCATGATATAGATATTATACAGTCCCTCAAACCCGGGCTTGCACCATCCAATGTTTTCCAGGTTCTGCAAAGTACCCTTCTGCCGGTAGAGGTAATATGGCTGATAGCCTGCCTTTTCCAGCAGCACACAGTTTTCCAGCATCCGTGCCACATCATCGTATGCAGCAGCCCGATGTTCCACCACCAGATTGGAGGCGCGTTTCAGCGTCAGGGTATGGACGGTGATATTTTCCGGCTCCAGCGAAATGGCAGTTTCCAGACTGTGGCGGAATCCTTCCACCGTATCCCCGGGCAATCCGGCAATCAAATCCATATTGATATTGCGGTGTCCGGCCTTCCGTGCCGCGGCGAAACAGTCCAGAATATCCTGTGCCGTATGCCGTCGTCCGATGTTTTTCAGCACCTGATCCGAGAAGGTCTGCGGATTGATGGAAATCCGGGTAGCGCCATATTCTTTCAGTACACAGAGCTTTTCGTAGTCGGTACAGTCAGGGCGCCCGGCCTCGACGGTATATTCCTGCAGGCTGTCCAAATCAAACAACTCTGCCAGATGCCCCATCAGCTGGCGCAGCTGATCCGCAGAAAGGCTGGTGGGGGTACCGCCGCCGATGTACAGCGTCCGGACGTTCAGGCCGCACTGCTCCACCTGCTGTTTCATGGCGGACAGTTCCTGGCAGAGACAGTCCACGTAGGGCTGAACCAGAGCACGGGTCGCTTTGTCACCCACTGTGCGGGAAACAAAGCTGCAATAGCTGCACCGGGAAGGGCAGAACGGAATGCCTGCATACAAGCTGCAATCCATCGGGCGGGCTGCCTCCAGGACAGGCCACTGCAGGTCTGCAATCCGCTTTGCCATTTCAAACCGCTTGGGCGTACACTCAAAATGACGAACAAACCGGTCCTCGATCTCCTGTTCGGTGGCGCCGGCGGCACGCATATCATGGATTATCCGCACCGGGCGCACCCCGGTCATCATGCCCCAGGGGGGACGGATTCCTGTCTGTTTCTGTAAAAAATGATAGAGCATTTTACAGAGAGAATATTCCCGGTCCTGCAATTTTTCATCCGGGTCGGCAGGAAGTGCCTGCCAGAGCGAAAGTCCATCCCGGTGCAGAAGCACAAACGAGGCAAAGGGCTTTGCGGAAATCAGCAGATAGTCCCCCTGTTCCGGCAGACGGTCGGAACGCAGCAGTCCCGAAAAGAACATCCGGGCGGTATGCTCCGCCTCGTATCCGGCCGTACCACAAAGTATCAGTTCCATGGTATTTTTCTCCGACATCACAACCACGCTCCCAGAAGATACGGGTTCTGTCGTTTTTCCTCTCCCATCGTTGAATCGCCCCCATGCCCGGGCAGGACCTGCGTCTGGTCCGGCAGCGGAAGGCCTGCCAGCAGCGACAGACTGCGGCGCATGTCGGCAGAACTTCCGCCCGGCAGATCCGTGCGGCCGCAGCTGCCTGCAAACAGCGTGTCACCGCTGAACAAAAGGCCGTTGCAATACAGACAGACACTGCCCGGTGTATGGCCAGGCGTGCGCCAGACGGTAAATGTCAGTTCATCAATGGAGAGTTTGCCATCAGCAGGATATGCGGCATCCGCCTCCGCCAGAGGGTACATCCGGTCCCCTCTGCAGTCCGCCGGTTCCAGATACACTTTTGCCCCGGTTGCTGCTTTCAATGCTTTCACGGCTCCCACATGGTCATAATGGCCATGGGTCAGCAGAATGTGTGTCAGAACAACATGATGCTTTTCCAACATATCCAGATATTCCTGCGGGTCAGCCGCAGGATCAATGGCAATGGCATGGCCAGCCTCGGTCAATACCAGGAATGTGTTGGTATACAGCATGGCCGGACCAAGAATATGGATCAGTTTCATGGATTTGCCTCCCCGCGCCTGGCGCGGTGTGTTGGATTACGAGATGGGACAGAATACCACTTCCCGAAAGGTTTGTCAATGTTTTGCCCATTCATCGGTATCAATCATGATGGTAACAGGGCCATCATTGACCAAAGACACCTGCATGTCCGCACCAAATTCTCCATGCTGTACCTCGCTGAGTCCCTGCTGTTCCATCGCATGAAGAAATGCCTCGTAGGCATCCACCGAAAGCGGTGGTTTTGCCGCGCGGATAAAACTGGGACGGCGTCCCTTTGCCGTGTCTCCATACAATGTGAAATTGCTGACAACCAGCGCCGAATAGCCGAGTTCTGCTGCACTGAGGTTGAGCTTTCCATTTTCGTCCTCAAAGATTCGCAGCTGGGCGCACTTTTCCGCCAGTTTCGGCACGATGGCAAGGGTATCATGCTCTCCCACCCCAAGCAGAATCACGATACCGCGTCCAATGGCACGGGGTTCTCCGCCGTTCACCGTGACCGAAGCCCGGGATACACGCTGAATCACTGCTCTCATAGTTACAATCCTTTCCTTACGGAACCGTATGCAATGGCACAAGGAAATAACAGGAATTCACAATGCACATTCCCACGGTCGGGTCATTCCCGAACCGTTCTTTCCAAAGCAGGTACTGTGCCTCATCCGTTGTCACATAAACCGTCTGTGAATCATAGCTGCCGCCTTGCAGCAGATCGGCGGCCTCCTGCATGGAAGCCTCTGCCTGGGGATAGCTTCCGGAAACCGCGATGGATATGTTGGTGGCAAGCCCCTGTTTGCCGGCCAGAATGGCCAGTTCCCGCACACGGTCCTCCCGCAGCTGACAGGCAGCCATCAATTTTGTGTTTCCAATCCCGATCTGTTGGGTTTCATAGTCGGTGGTAACTGTATGTTCCGGGTCCGGGCGTTCAAACATTGCCTGTTTTTCCCCCGCAACCAGCGAAAGGTCCCAGATCTGTATTCCGCAGAATACCGCCAGCATAAGGCAGAATCCTGCCTTTCCGGCAACATGATCTTGGAACCTGTCACAGGCATCCTGCAGGGTTGATACACCAAACAGCACCATGCAGACTGTGACCAGATAAAACATTCGCCCGCTGGATCGGAAAATCCCGCACAGATCTGTAAGCGCCTGTGGAATGGGAATGGACACCGACCAGTTCCCCAAAGTAATGTTGTTTGTCACAGCAAACAAAGAGAGGAACACACACACCGCAAACAGCGGTGCATTGCATTTCCACCAGGATTTTGCGGTCGCCGGGCAGCGTACACTATGCCAGAGACTGTATAGCAATGCCACTGCCACCAGAATCAGAACCCCAAGTCCCAGGTAGTTAAAGCCATCGTACTGGCCGGTTGCCTGTGGCTGTTGGGGAAGCAGCCGGGACCAGGTATATCCCCCGCGGGAAGACGGATTGATCAGGGCGTTCAGATTCATGGAGATCTCTCCATACCCGTAGCGGGAAATCTCCACGCCGCTCCCCAGTGCACCGGTAATCAATCCACCGGCCAATGCTGCCAGCAGCCCAGTGGCAAACAATCCCGCCCCCGCCAGGGGCCGATGTGCAGTCCGCCATAGTTCCACACCGGCCAGCAGCACGCAAAGCATCACTGGCGGCAGGAAATACGGATGGATGCCAACCGCCGCGAAAGGAAGCAGTGCAAATACAAAGGCCCACCGCGGCCTTTTTCCCCGGGAAAGTGCCGCCCTGTATTCCAGATAAAAATACAAGGAGAAAAGGATCAGGTACTGGGAGGTCAGCGCCACATGACGAAATGCCCGCTCCCACAAAATCGGCAGGCAGCAGAACAGCAGCCCACACAGGGCAGCCTGAATCCCATATACTGCACCGTTGACCGAACGGTTGCGCGTGCAGAGCAACGCTCCGGCTGCCCCCTGCATGGCAAAGCAGAAAAGGATATACCAGCCGAACCACTGAAAGGTTGACGGCAGGATTCCGCGGAACAGCTTCAGAAAAATGCTGACCCAGGGCAGGCTGTCGGTATAGGAAATCATGGTTCCATCCGGGCTTGCAAGCATGTCACAGTATCCCAGAGGAAATGCCCAGTGGGAGTTGCGAAACAGCACCCAACCGGCATAATGCTGCATGATATCGGTTTCGTCATAACCGTTTATGATCCAGGCATCCCGGGTAACGTCCAGGGTCATGGTACCGTACAGCCACAGAAACACGGCAATGCCCACTGCGGCGCCGATCAACGCCGCAGTGAGCTTGCGCATGGTATTGTTTTGACGCAAATTCTGCATAACCATTTGTTTCGGATCAGGTACGGGTAACGCTGATCACATCTTTTACCTTTTTCAGTTTGGCAACAACGCTGTTCAGGTGCTCGGTGTTGGCAATTCCCACCGTAACGCTCATATTGGCGCGTCCCTGCTCTGCAGAACGGGCGACAAGCGAATAGATAGGCACCCGCATATCTCCCAAAGCCAGCGCAATATCGGAGACCAGATTGGCACGATCCATACAGGCCAGCTCCAGCGTGGCACTGTACTGTTCCTTGGAGCCAGTATCCCAATATGCATGCACCCAGCGCTCTGCATTTTCCGGATGACGCATACTTTCCCGCACATTCTTGCAGTCTCTTTTATGAATGGAAACGCCGAATCCGCGGGTGACAAAACCGATGATGGCATCGCCGGGCAGCGGAGAGCAGCATTTTGCAAACTTGATGGGGCAGTTGTCGATGCCCTCCACCACGACGCCGTCCGAAGAATGAATCCGCTTGAGTTCCAGCGGAACCTGTTTGGGCTCCGGCGGCTTGAGGCGTGAATATTCATCCTTGAGCTTGGGCAGAACCCGCGACATCTGCAATCCGCCGTAACCCAGTGCAGCATACAATTCGTCCACCGAATTGCAACGGTTGCGCCGGGCCAGATTGTCCATAAACTCGTCGTACTGCTCCGGAGGAATGTTCATCAGATTGCGGCGCATTTCCCGTTCCAGTGCTTCCTTGCCCTGGGCGATATTTTCCTCGCGCCGTTCTTTCTTGAACCAGTTGCGGATCTTGTTCTTGGCCTCGCTGGTCTTGACAATATTCAGCCAGTCACGGCTGGGGCCACGGTTTTCCGGGCCTGTAATGATCTCAATGATCTCGCCGGTGACCACCTGATGGTCAATCGGGACAATCCGGTTGTTGACTTTGGCACCGATCATGCGGTTGCCAACCGCAGAATGGATGGCGTAAGCAAAGTCAATTACCGTAGCGCCGGCCGGCAGATTGATCACATCGCCGCGGGGTGTAAATGCAAAGACTTCCTCCGGCAGAAGATCACTCTTGATGTCGCTGAGCAGGTCTGTGGCATCTGCGCTGGAACGCTGACTTTCCAAAAGCTGGCGTACCCAGGCCAGACGTTCATCCAGTTTGTCGCTGGAACCGGACGTAAGCCCCGCCTTGTATTTCCAGTGTGCGGCAATGCCATACTCTGCCTGCCGGTCCATGTCCCGGGTGCGGATCTGGACTTCAAAAGGCAGTGCTTCATGTCCGATGACGGTGGTATGCAGGCTCTGGTAGCCGTTGGGTTTGGGGGTGGAAATGTAATCCTTGAACCGGTTGGGCAACGGATGATACATGTCATGGATCAGACCCAGTGCCGTGTAGCACTCGGCCACGGTATCCAGAATAATCCGTACGGCGTAGACGTCATAAATTTCCTCAAACACCTTGTTCTGGATATACATCTTGCGGTAGATGCCGTAGACGCTCTTGACGCGGTGCTTGATCATGGCATTGACAATGCCGTTATCCTTCAGATGGTCCTGAATGGTATTGCAGACATCATTGAGAAAATCATCGCCGTGTTCGTCCAGCAGTCCCTGAATGGTCCCGTAGCCAATCGGGTCCAGGTACTGCAGGCTGCGGTCCTCCAGTTCCTCCTTGATGTTGGAAATGCCCAGACGGTGTGCGATGGGGGCATAAACTTCCATGGTTTCCTTTGCCTTGTCCCGGCGCTTCTGCTCCGGCCAGGCATCACCAGTACGCATATTATGCAACCGGTCGCACAATTTTATGATCATGACCCGGACATCCTGGCTCATGGCAAGCAGCATTTTGCGCAGGTTTTCCGCCTGACGGTCCTCCACATTGGAGAACTTGATCTGGGTCAGTTTGGTGACGCCATCCACCAGCAGCGCCACTTCCGGGCCGAACTTGGCGCGGATTTCGTCGACGGTAACATCCGTATCCTCCGCCACGTCGTGCATCAGCGCAGCAGCAATGCTTTCGCTGTCCATGCCCAGATCAATCAAAATTTGCGCCACACTGAGCGGATGGCAGATATACGGCTCGCCACTGCGGCGGAACTGACCGGAATGTGCTTTTGCCGCAAGCTCATACGCACGATCAATCATATCGAAATCGTATGCACGGCCACTGTCCTGAAGGTCCTTGCGCAATTCCTCATAGGTGATGGGCATTTCCACTTTTGTCTGCTCCTGCAATTCTTGCCCTTTATCCATAACTTCAGCCATACAATCATCCCCCCGGATCTTTTATTTTTCCACGGCGCCAGCCAGTGCAGACATCCGCTGCAGAATCGGCGCGCTGGACAAATCTCTTTTTCCGCTGACAGCAGCGGGCATCCAACGGGCGCCGCGATGTTCAATCAAGCCAAGCTCCTTCAGTGCTTCCAGGCTGACCAGGGCCTTGCCCGCATTTTCCGCCCCAAGTGTCGCAAACACCGGCAAAAGGTCCGCCGCATAGACATTGCCTGCCTGCACCATCCGATACAGCGCCACTGTATCGGAACGTGTGGGATTCAGCGCCGCTGCCTGTGCACTGTCAAGACTGCACCCTGCCAGAAAATCATCCAGCAACGCTATCTGACGGCAAGGTCCATCCCCCATCCCGGCGGGACGAATGGCGCGGATATGCAGAGATACCCCCGGGCCATTGCGGCCATTGAAGATTCCGGCTTCCACCGCCACATCCACGGCAGTGCCTGCCCTGTAAGGAAAATCTTCCGGTGAAATACCAAAAAGTGAGGCAAAACAGGTATTCTGTCCCTGGCGCAGCCGCAATCTGCTGTGCCGTTTTTCAGCGCCCATCGGCCATACGCCGTCAATCACCACATCGGCAATCTCAAACAGCGGCTGAGAATTTCCGCCTCCGAACGGTGCCAGTCGCTCCAGCTGGGAGACTTCCTCCACCGTCAAGTCCTCAATGGCAGCGGTTGCGTCCAATTCCAAAGCCGGCGGTTCCGGTTCCGGCTGATGATCCGCCGCCCATTGGTTGACTGCCTGGCGAAAAGCCGGCACACGATCCTCATCAATCGTCAGTCCCGCCGCAGCGGCATGGCCGCCATAACGGATCAGCAATTGGGAACAGCCTTCCAGCGCACCGTGCAGATCAAAGTTCCGGGGCGCCCGGCCGCTGCCGCGGCCCTCACCGTCAACGAGCGAAATCACGATCGACGGACGTCCATATCGTTCTGTCAGCCGGCTGGCGACAATGCCCAGCACGCCGGGATGCCAGTTTTCACCTGCCACTACCAGAACTCGGTCATGTGCACGTGCAGGTTCCGACTCCAGTTGAGACAATGCGGCGGCAAGAACTTCCTGTTCCGTGTGCTGCCGCAGCGTATTGATGTCGGTCAGACGGGCGGCAATGCCGTCCGCCTGTTCCTCGTTTTCACAGAGCAGAAGTTTGAGGGCAGTGGCAGCCGTATCCATCCTTCCTGCTGCGTTCAGCCGCGGGGCAATGCTGTATCCGATTGTCTCTGAGCTAATCGGTCTGCCGCCGCAGCCTGCCGCTTCCAGCAAAGCTGCCAGTCCGGGACGAACGGTATCCTGTAAGACTGCAAGGCCTTCCCGGACCAGTGTGCGGTTTTCTCCCACCAGCGGTACCACGTCTGCAACGGTTCCAATGGCAGCCAGGTCCCCGCAGACATCCAGCATTTCGGCCGGATCACAGCCTTCCATGGCGGCGCAGAGCTTGAAGGCAACTCCAGCTCCGCACAGAAATTTGAAACTGCTGGTGTCGTCTGCTCGGTTGGGGTCCACGACGGCAACAGCATCCGGCAATGCTCCCGACGGCAGATGGTGGTCCGTAATGACAAGATCAATGCCCAGTTCTTTCGCGTAGGCAGCCTCCTCCACGGCAGAAATTCCGTTATCCACCGTGACCACCAGCGTGTATCCCTTGTCCGCCAGCTTTCTCAGTGCCTCGCGGTTCAGACCGTAGCCGCCTTCGTTGCGCAAAGGCAACTTGCAGCGCACCTGCGCCCCAAGGTTGGACAGATACTCATATAAAATGGCTGTGGCGGTGACGCCATCCACATCGTAATCCCCGTAAATTACAATCGGTTCTTCTTCCTGCAGTGCACGCTGTATCCGTTCCACTGCCTTGTCCATATCCTTGATGGCAAATGGATCAGACAGCGGTGCTGCGCCGTCCAGCAGAGCTGCTGCCTCTTCTCGGGTCCGGCAACCGCGCGCAGCCAGCACACGGGCAAGCAGACGCCCGTATCCGTCTTGTGCCAGTGCAGCGGCCGCCGACTCATCCAGCGGCTTATGCTGCCAGATTCGATATGCCATGTTTTCTCCCCCTCTGTGCCTTATCGATGGATGCAGAAATGTTCCCTCTGGCAGCAATCTTCTGCTTTACCGGGAAACGGATGCTCCAAAATCATTGGCAAAGCCGCCAGTCAGGCCGTCCTGACGCAGCATGGTTTCCAGTGTATCTATTTCAGTGGAGACATCCAGCGAAACATCCTGCAGCAGTGTATCGTACAGCTTGGCATAAGCGCTGTTCAGTGTGTGCAGGATTCCGGTAATGTCCCGACGAATGGTTTGTGCATTTTCCCCGTCAACCGTTCCCAGCCCCTGGGCGGTATCCAGAAGCTTGCGGGTTGTGGGCAAATAATACTCAGAAAAACGGCGAACCCGATTCAATTGTTCCGGATGATTGTGGACAAAGCCCAAAATCACAGCACAATTTTTGTCCATTTCCTCCAGTTCTTCATCCACAGTCGGGTCCAGGCGCCCCTTGCAATCTTTAAGGTACAGGAGAAACTCCTGTCCTTCTTTCAGGAATTCCTCCATCGGACCAAGCGGTTTCGGGGGCTCCTGTTCCTGCCGGCTCTGCTCCTCCTCATGGGACGTTTGAGCATGCTCTGCGCGATACAGTTCCTCTTTAAAAAATACGGTCTGCCCGTCCTCACTGAGAAATGTATCCGGCAATTTGCCATCCGCAATTGCTTTGGTCAGTTCCCTGCGAATCTGGGCTTCGCTGTGCCCGGTAGCACGGGCAATGGCAGGCAGGCGACATACCCAGTCGTGAGCCGCCCGAAGATATGCGCGCAGACGACCATAATACCGGTATCCCCGAATGCCGAATACAGTCATGAATGCAAAACCAACGGTCAGAGGCGTAAACACTGCCATCAGAATCGGGAACACCATAAACTGCATGTCTGACAAGTGAAGCGCGCCGGGTCCAACGGCAGAAAGAATGAACATGACCAGCGCAGAAATGCCAAAAGAACAGGCAAAAAAGCCACCGACAATCGCCATTGCCAGGTTACTGCCTTGTGCACCATTCTGGATCTTACGATCCATCCGCGCGCGCCATTCGGGAAAAGTCAGTTCCCGGTCCCGGTTCGCCCAGCGCGAAATGGCATCCCCGGCAGACGACAGGGCATCGGACAGGACGTCCATCACCCCGGCCCCCACATTGGTGCCAATATCCACCACACGATCGACGAAATGATCCATCGGGTCATTCAGATTGCTGGCCCTGTGATCCTTTCGGTGGGCCCATGCTTCCGCGCGATTCTGAAAATCGCGTGCATATTTCGGGTTACCCGACTCCGACGCATGGGATTGCTGCGGATTCCCGTTATCAGAACTGTTAGGTTTGTAGGGATGGGAATATGGCATATTCTGAACTCCTGAGCAGGCCTTTTCTTTGCTGTAAAGCAAGATTCTTTACAGCAGCTCATTTTGGTTTCCTGCGCGAATCATTTCTGTAAAGCAAGAACGCTTTGCAGTCGTAGTTTTTACTGTGAAGGGGCATTTTGTTCCATCAATGCTGCGGCACAGCGAACGCCATCCACAGCAGCTGTCATGATTCCCCCTGCATAGCCGGCTCCCTCTCCACAGGGATATAGCCCTTCAAGCGCCTGGCATTGCAGCATCTCATTCCGCAACAGCCGGACCGGGCTGGAGGTTCGGGTTTCCAACCCGGTCAGAACCGCATCCGGCGAACGGTAAGCCGCCAGCTTGCGGCCAAATGCCCGCAGTCCTGTCCGCATGGTATCCGCCAAATCACCGGGCAGCAGGCTTCCCAGATCAAAAGGCACCACGCCCCGCGGATATGTGGGCTGAACCCGTCCCAGTTCCAACCTTCCACGGCCTTCCAAAAAGCTGCCGACCGTTTCAGCAGGAGCTGCATAAGGTGAACCACTGATGCCTGCCCGATAGGCCACCTGTTCCAGGCTGCGTTGAAATGCCACCGCCCGGGCAGGATCATTGTTGAAATCACGGCCGTCCACACTGACGACCACTGCGGCATTGGCGTTTTTCCCATCGCGAGCATGGTAGCTCATGCCGTTGGTGACAACGCCCCCTTCCTCGCTGGCAGCGGCCATAACTCTGCCGCCCGGGCACATGCAGAAAGTGTAAACACAACGGTCCCCCACGTGCTGGCTGAGCTGGTATTCCCCCTTGGGAAGCGCCGGATGACCCGCTGCCGCATGATAAAGGCTTTGATCGATTTCAGCCTGCAGATGTTCTGCGCGAACGCCGACAGAAAAGGGCTTGCATTCCATCGGCAGCCCCATCTGATAAAGCATGGAAAAGGTATCCCGGGCACTGTGCCCCACTGCCAGAATCAGTCGTTCACAGGGGATTTCCCCATCCGGCGTAACCGCTGCGGTCAAATGCCCATTTACAGCACGGAGTCCGGTAAGCGGTGTCTGAAATTTGACTGTACCGCCCAAACGCTGAATTTCCTGGCGAATAGAAGTAATAACCCCACGCAGAAGGTCTGTACCCACATGCGGCTTTTGGCGCCAAGCAATATCTGCCGGTGCACCGTGATCCAGCAATGCCTGGGTCACAAATGCACACAGCGGGTCCCCCACACGGGTTGTCAGCTTGCCGTCTGAAAAGGTACCGGCGCCACCCTCCCCAAATTGAAGATTGGCGCTGACATCCAATTCCCCGGTTTTTTCAAACCGTTCGACAGCCGCGACACGGGCCTCCAGTTCGGGTCCCCGTTCCAGGACCACAGGGCGATAGCCCTTTTTGGCCAAAAGCAGTGCGGCAAACAGGCCGGCAGGTCCAAGTCCGCAAACCACGGGAGGATTGCGCAAGGGCATGCTGCCTACCGGAAAAACAAATTCAGGTTTTTGGGATATAGCGACGCAGGGCGAGGCCCCGGCATAAGCCGATTCCTCACCCTCGTCCTTGAGTGTGACTGCAATCGCGTAAACCAGCACTGGCGTACCGTGCCGGGCATCCACCGAAAGTTTGTGGATCCCGCAGCCGCTTGCGCGGTCTGCCGACAAATGCAGAATTTTGAATGCCTGGTGAATGGCCTCTGCCTCCCCACAGGAAAGCGGCAGGCGGATATTTCGGACAAGAATCATGCTTCGCCTGTACGGCTCCTTTCATGAAAACGGATTGGCGGATTTCGAAACTGTGTCCCCGGAAGTCATCGTGCATCGATCTGACAGGAAACTGTATAGCTGCCTACCGCAAAGATGCGTGTGGAGGACGGGACAATGATGGAAACCGGCAATGTCTGCTGGCCAGCCGTAATCTGAAGATTCTGGCAGTCCAGCTGTGCGACCACACTTTCCGGCGAAAGCTCGGCGATCTCATCGGCCGGACCATACAGCGTGACATTGCTGACCCGCTCCGACTGTACCGTTATATCATAATTGCTGGGCATATTGATGGGCTTGATATTCGGGACATTGATGACCGTGGACGCCATGTCCGAAGTATCAAAACTCAGCGTGACACTGGTTGTATCATCCAGCGCCACCAGACCGCTTGGCAATTCCACCGGCAGCTGATAATCCCGATCAAAAGCAAATTGCTGCCCCAGATCAAAGCTGACCACACTCAGTTCATTCAGCTCGCTGACTGTGCGGGTTGGTCCCGCCACCGTCATATATTCGTGGCTGAGGGAATATTTAAGACTGCTGGTGTCAAATCCTGTGGGCACATTGATAAAGTCAATGGCCAGCGGCAATTCGCGGACCTGATATACCGTCAGCGTGACATTGGCGCTTTCATTGTCCAAGGTCGCGTACTGCGGGGAAACCACATTACCGCTTTCATCACGCAGTTCCAGTGCAGTTGTAATGCTGGTGCTGTCCGACAACTCACTGTCCATGGTGACAGGCGCCACAACCGTGGAAACGGCATCCAGCTCCGACTGGGGACCAGTGATGGTAACCTCCGCAGGAACCGTACTGGAACGATACAGCATAAATCCGTCCGCAACCCGGAGATTGACCGTCTCAATGGTGATGGGCAATGTCTTTTCACCTACGCGGTCAAACACAACCGTGATCTGCGTCGGCGAAATCACAGTCAATTCTATATTGCCGCTGTTGCTGGTGTACTGGCTGTTGGCAATACGGGCCTGCAAAGTCAGAGTCTGTTCCCCGGAGCCGCTGACTGTGGAATAGTTGGGATACACCATCAGATCACTGGCTTCCAATTGGCCAATGATTGTGCCGCTGCCTTCCACCTTGACCTGAACGCTGCCGATGTCCGGCGTATCCACAATGTCCAGTCCCATGGATGTATAAAGGTTGGAATTGTAACTGTAGTTGATTTCCGAAACCGTAAAATCCCGGTCACCTTCCTGATCAAATGTCAGTGTGACAATGCTCCAGGAGATGATGGCGCACAGAACCGAGATAGCCAAAAGCAACAGTTTATTATCCATCAGGAAGTGCTTTTTGACAACCTGATCAGGCTCCGGCGGATTACTTTTTTTGCGGATCATCGGCAGAGTTTCCCCCTTTGCCAAACAGCTGTTTGAGGATGCCGGCATCCTTGTCCTGCCCGGTTTCAGGTGGAATGATTTCCTCCTGAAGCAGGCTGAACAGGTTCTGGCGGTCAAGGCGTCGGATCAGAACGCCATTTTTGGCCAGCGAAATAATACCGGTTTCCTCACTGACCACTACTACAATGGCATCAGAATTTTCACTCATGCCCAGGCCGGCACGATGGCGGGTTCCCATATCCTTGCCCATTTCCAGGTTGTTGGAAAGAGGCAGCACACAACCTGCCGCCACAATCTGGCCATCACGAATCACAACCGCGCCATCGTGCAGCGGCGTTCCTTCATAAAAGATGGTTCCCAGCACTTCCGGTATCACGTTGGCATGAAACTGGGTTCCTGTATGAATGATCTCTTCCAGATTATTCTTCCGTTCCAGTACCATCAGTGCGCCGGTACGCGTATCGGAAAGCTGCTCCGCCGCATCGCAGATTGCAACAATGGCACTTTGCCATTGGCTGCGCAGGGTCGGTTCCATTTTCCGGGTAAAAAAGATCTTGCTTGCCCAACTGGTACTTTGTCCCAGGCGTTCCAGCGTACGGCGCAGTTCCGGCTGGAACAATACCACTGCAGCAATAAAGCCGATCTGCATCACATTGCTAAGCACCCAGCGGACCGTCCGAAGCCGGAAATAATAAGCCAGCGCGTAGAAGGCAAGCAGCAGCATCAAACCCTTGACAAGCTGCCCGGCGCGGGATTTGCGTGCAAACAGAATCAGCTCATAGAACGCGATGGTGATGATAATAACATCCAGCAGGTCTCGCGTCCAGTCAAAGGAACGGAAATTGCTGATGACATTGAACAACTCATTATTCATCAGCGTATGTCCTCCTCTCCCCCTGCCGTCGGCGGTATCTCCGATCATTCAACCTGTCGTACTGCCGGCGAATCCATTTTGGCAAAACAGATTACAGGAACTCTTCTCCCAAAGCCGTTTTGCCAGATATAAAATAAGTATAACATAGAATCGAATCTGCGCAAAGCTTTTTGGCGTATTTCACACCGTTTTTACGCCAGGATCAATGCCACGGCATGAGCCGCAATTCCTTCCCCGGAACCGGTAAAGCCCAGTTTTTCCTCGGTAGTCGCCTTGACACTCACCGCACCAGCATCGATCCCCAGCGCACTGGCTATATTTTGCCGCATGGCAGGAATGTGGGAAGCCAGCTTTGGGGCCTGGCACAGAATGGTGGAATCAATATTTCCCACCGTATAACCCGCCTCCCTGAGCATGACCCCAACCTGCCGCAGTAGTTCAAGGGAATCGGCCCCTTTATAGCGGGGGTCGGTATCCGGGAAATGTTTGCCGATGTCCCCCAGCGCCGCCGCCCCCAGCAGCGCATCGGAAATGGCATGCAGCAGCACATCCGCATCAGAATGTCCGAGCAGCCCCTTCTCATAAGGAATTTCCACACCGCCCAGAATCAGCTTGCGGCCTTCCACCAGGCGATGCACATCATATCCGTGGCCAATTCTCATGCTGGTTTCCCCTTTCAGATCCTCTTTTGTGGTAATTTTTGTGTTGGCATATTCTCCTTCCACCAGGTGAACAGGAAATCCCGCCAGCTCAAACAGGCTGCAGTCATCGGTGACAGCGGATGCCGTCTCCCCCTGCACACGGTCCAGCGCTTCCAGATACCGCTCGCGCCAGAAGCACTGAGGGGTCTGCACTGCATACAGCGTATTTCTGTCCGGGGTGTTCAGCACCACCCCACGGGAGGCAATTTTAATGGTATCCTTGACCGCCACTGCCGGTGCGGCGGCTCCACACTCCCAGGCAGCCTCCAGGGTTCTGGTAATGACTTCACCGCTGACAAAGGGTCTTGCCGCATCATGGATGGCAACCAGTTTGCCTTCCGCTTCCGCCAGTCCTGCACGGACACTGTCTGCACGGGTTGCGCCTCCGTGCACCACCACCGTCGGTTTTGCGCAGCGGGCAGCCAATGCCTGGCAGACATCAAAATTGCCGCCTGCCACCAGGACGATCTGCGTAACAGCAGGATGCCTGTCAAAAGCGGCCAGACTGGTTTCCAAAACCGTGCGGCCATCCGGAAGATGGAACCCCAGTTTATCAAATCCCATCCGGCGGGATGCGCCTGCCGCCACCAGAATGGCCGTTACTGTCCTGCCATCTGTTGTCCCCATTGTTCAGCCCTCCAACCTGTTGTTCTGTCCATACCAATTTGAAAATTGGTCTCTGTTTGTATCATTATACAGGCATTTCGACAAAAAATCCACCGCCACAGTATTACAAATGCGGTGCAGAAATCCGACATTTGCCGGTGTATACACAAATACCCCCTGCGGACACAGTCCGGCAGGAGGTATTTTCCCCGAAGTTCAAGATAGCGAAATGTAACATGATGCACTCATGCACGGCGTTTTTTGTCCAGGCGGATCTTGTCAGCAATCATCGCTATGAATTCCGAATTTGTCGGTTTGCCGCGCAGATTGTGAATGGTGTACCCAAAATAACTGTTGAGGGTATCCACATCACCGCGGTCCCAGGCCACTTCGATGGCGTGGCGGATGGCGCGTTCCACCCTGCTTGCCGTAGTTCCGTTGCGTTTGGCGATCTCCGGATACAGCCGTTTGGTGACCGCATTGATATATTCGTGGTCATCAATGGTCAGCAAAATGGCATCGCGGAGGAACTGATATCCCTTGATATGGGCGGGAACGCCGATCTGGTGAAGAATCTCCGTGACGACCAGCTCATCGCTGTCCTGTGGAAGGGTAATATGCGGCGCCGGGGTACCGGCCGCTTTCAGCACCCGGGATGCAAGAACCGTCTCGTCAAATGGTTTGACAAAGAAAAACGCAAACCCGTTGTCCAGCAGTTCCTGCTCTACCGCTTCGTTCTGGAAAGCGCCTGTCACAAAGAACGTTGTTTTGGCGGAGCTGTGTCCAACCTGGGCTTCATACCGCTGTTTTACTGCAATGGCGTCAAGGTCCGGCATGAATGCGTCCAGCATTGCAACCTGAGGATGCTGCGCAAGAAGGGTCTCCAGTGCTTTGGCTCCGTTGCGCTCACACACTGTCACATCAATGCCCCGTCCCTCCAGCTCTGCCTTGCAAAGCGCCGAAACGTCCGCCCCGGTGTCCGTCATCACAAACTTGATTTTCTCCATAGCACGCAGTCTCCTTTATGTGAATGTCTGTGTTCTCGTGACAATGGTAATATTACCATAATTTACCATGTTCTTCAAGGGGATTCTTCCAAATTATTCCAGCTAATTTCCAAGTTTCGTTCGACACAATTCGACAGCGCATCTGACATTCCCACACAAAAACAAAACCTTCGCACCGCATCTGAGGGAAACATCCGGTTTTTAGGGGAATTATTGATTTACGTTTTTTTCCATTCATGGCAATCCCGGGCGCAGACTGTCAAATAGTTTTGCCGCACACGCACTCCCCTCCTGATGCGAAAATCCAGGATACACAAGCAATAAGTCTTTCTATGGTTTTTCTCCGTTTCAAAAAACAGATTCTCCTTTCCCGCAATTGTTTTTGCATCCACAGCTTTCTATAATAATTTCAGGATGCAGCGGCCGCCTGATGTCCAGACCAATCCATTTATACATGCATAGCGCCAAAGGAGTAACTATGAAATTGACGTTAGGAACTAAAATAAAATATCTGCGCCTGCAAAAGGGGATCACCCAGAACACGCTGGCCAAAGCATTGAATGTGTCCTTCCAAACGGTAAGCAAATGGGAGAATGAAACTTCCATGCCAGACATCCAACTGCTTCCGGAAATCGCCATTTATTTTGGATGCCGCATTGATGACCTGTTCGATTTTTCGGAGCAAGCCCAGTTTGCCCGCATTGAAAACATGCTTGAAATGCAGGATACATTGACAGAAGAAGAATACCGACAGGCTGAGGCGCTATTAAAACGCAACCTCAACGAGAGCATTTACAAGAATGATGCACTCCGACTTTTGGCCAGTCTGTTCAATCACCGGGCAGACAGTCTTCGTAAATCCGCTGAATTCTACGCCAAGGAGGCATTGAAGCTGTCGCCGCAAGTAAAAGAAAACCACTGTAATCTGCAACGCGCACAGGAAGGAACCGTTCCGGACTGGGATTTTGCAAATCACAGCAAACGGATCGCATATTATCAGGAGTTTGTGAAAGAGAACCCGGCCTATCCCGGGGGATATCTGTGGCTGTTGGAGGAATTGCTTGCCGACAATCGTCTGGATGAGGCCGAAAACACATGCCGCGCACTTGCCAAAGTGGATCACAGTTGTCGTGTCGCATTTTACCTTGGGCGGATCTGCTGGAAGCGTGGCCGACATCAAGAGGCAGAAGACACCTGGCATCAGATGCTGGAGGATCACCGTGATGACTGGCTGACCTTTGCCTGTATGGCCGACGCCATGGCACACCTTTGCCGATACGATGACGCCGTTTTCTATTACAGGAAGGCACAGGAGTTGCAGCCCTCCCCAAAATATACAGACGCTCAGATTACCACAGCGATGATCTACGAAATTCAGGGAAAATACGATGACGCCATCGACAGTTTAAATGAACAACTGGAGATGCTGAAACAGGAATGGAACCTCACGGAAGGTTGTGAGGTGGAGCGCGTTCACAAGGAAATCTCACGACTCCAGCAGAAAAGTGCAGGGTGCCCTTAACAAGGGATGATTCCAGATAATTCTTCTTTTCATAACCAGAGAAAAAGGCAAACATTCCGTCGAGGCACAGTCTTCCTCCTAATACGCACAGAACAGGCAGCCCTATAAGAGGTTGCCTGTTCCGTGTTTGCCATCTAAACCACCCTGTCCGCCGCCTGCAACATGGTCTGGGCAAAGATGGCGTATCCCCTGGCTGAATCATTGACCAGCACATGGGTGACTGCTCCCACCAGCATTCCGTCCTGTATCAGGGGGCTGCCGCTCATGCCCTGCACAATTCCTCCGGTCTTTTGCAGCAGATCACGGTCTGTCACCCGGATCAGCATATTGCGATTGGGGTCGCTGGCATTCAGATTCACGGATTCGATGCGCACATCGTACAGTTTTGGACCGGCTCCGTCCACCGTTGTCAGAATTTGTGCGGCGCCGGTTCTGACCTCCTGCATGTTTGCCACAGGGTACTCCGTTCCGGAGACCTGTCCCGACAATCTGCCATACACGCCGGTATCCTGATTGGCCAGTACAGTGCCAAGTACTTCATCACCGGAGAACTCCCCTCGAAGCTCTCCCGGAGCCCCTGCGGTCCCCGCAATGCAGTCGGTAATGGTGACCGGGACAATTTCTCCGGAGAGCAAAGAAATAGAGGCCCCGGTATCCGTATCACTGATGGCATGCCCCAGTCCGGCGAATGTTCCATTTTCCGTATCTGCAAAGGTGAGGGTTCCAATACCAGCCGAGGAATCCCGCACCCAGACACCAGCCTTATAACTGCCATCCTGATCCTGTACCGGCGTCAGCGTGCAGGTACACCGGTTGCCATCCCGGAGATAAACCACTTCCATCGCGTTTCCGCCCGCCGTTGCAATGGCCGAGCTGAGTTCTTCATTGTTCCGAACGGTATGCCCCCCGGCCGAGACAATCAGATCTCCCAGACGAAGTCCTGCCTCCTTTGCAGGGTTTTCACTGCCCAAATCGGTATACAGATCCGAAAACGCAACCACAAGCGCTCCGTTTGAAAACATTTTGACGCCAAAGGGCGTTCCGCAGACTGTCACGTACCGCTGTGCCTCTGTTACTGTCTGCACGGTTTTGACCGGAATCAGGCCAAAAAGGCGAAGTGTCTGGCTGCCGCCAGTATCCCTGGCCGAGGCATTCACCGGTGCCTCTGTTGCCTGCCGGGGACTGTCCGCTGTCAGCCAAGGCATGGAGGCAATGGACAATTGCTGGTTTGGCTGGATTGTAAATGTGTCCGGCAATGCACGGTTCAGCAGATACAAGCCCGCGGCTCCAAGCAACAGAAGCCCCAAAGCCGCCGCAGCCATTCGCCGGCAGAGTTTGCGCATACCTATCATCTCCCTGTCATACAGTATGTGCAAGGGAGCCGCGATTTATTGTGGATTCTGGATTGTGGCAAATACTGCATTTTACAAAGGGCATTTGACAAATCGGCTGTTGCTTGCTAAACTAATTTAGAAATTGCATTGTGCGGGTATGGCGGAATTGGCAGACGCGCCAGACTTAGGATCTGGTATCTGATGATGTGCAGGTTCGACCCCTGTTACCCGCATACGAAGACCGCCCCGCTGCGTCAACGCAGCGGGGCGGTTCTTTCATTATTGTGCTGTTTATCGTTAGACCTGTCACTTCAGGCCGAGTTTGTGGGAGAAGTCTGCCATGGCCTGCGAAATCTTGATCTGCTGGGGACAGACTGCCTCACAGCTGCGGCAGGCAATACAGGCAGACGGCTTTTTGTTGTCCGGCAGTGCGTCAATCGCCATGGGCGCAATAAAGCCGCCGCCGGTGAAAATATGCTCATTGTAAAGTGCCAGCAGTCTGGGAATATCCAGATGCATGGGACAGTGACTGGTACAGTAATGGCAGGCTGTGCAGGGCAAAACGCCGCCTTTTACCATTCCGTCAGCAATGGAAACGATGGTATCAAACTCCTGCTGACTCAGAGGACGTTCCTCGGCAAATGTGTCAATATTGTCCTTCACCTGCTGCAGACTGGTCATGCCGGACAGAACCATGGTCACGCCGGGCACAGATTGCAGGAATCGGAATGCCCAGGCAGGGGTCTTTTCGTCCGGGCGAAGCTCCCGCAGTTGCTTTTCAGCTTCTTCAGGCAGGTTGGCCAGACGGCCGCCACGAACCGGTTCCATCACCCAGATGGGAATCTTCCGCTCGTTGAGCAGCTCCACCTTTGCCTTGGCATCCTGGAAATTCCAGTCCAGATAGTTCAGCTGAATCTGGCAGAATTCCATGTACTCCCCGTAGGCATCCAGAAAACGCCGGAGCACGTCAATGGCACCGTGGCAGGAAAAGCCCAGATGGCGATGAACCGAACCAGTAAAAACGGACAATAGACAAAACGCCCCCTGTGTAGGACAATAAACCTATACAGGGGGTGTTCGTATGTCACGAAGGAAATACAC
>CAJFMB010000091.1 GCA_904390925.1 uncultured Subdoligranulum sp. | reverse complement strand
ATTAAGCCTGTAACGACAGGCTAAACGGGGCTGCCGTTAGCGGCGCTTAGCTGCCGCTGGCCACCGCACCAGCTGCCGCTGGGCGCCGCAGAATGCAACCATACAGCCCGCAGATCCAGATTCCAGACCCGTACGCACAAAAACGTCATCAGAATACGGACACACCACATACCAATCGTTTCCACTACAAAAGCATACCGGGTGCGGCCCAGTCCGTAGAAGATGCCTTCCAGTACGACCATCAGACCAAAAAACGGTTCCGACAAAGCCACCAGGCGCAGCATCTCAGCGCCCAGATCTGCTACGGTCTGACTTGGTGTAAATAGCCGCATCAGCATCCCCGATCCCAGGAACAGAAGAGCACCGGTCAGAATCATGATGGCAACGGTCAATGCGACGCTGAGCTTCGCCACAGCAGTCAGCTTATGGATATTTTTTTCACCGCGGGCATTTCCAACCAGTGTGGAAGCCGCGGTGCGGAGTCCATATCCCGGTACGTAGAAAATGGTTTCCGCCGTCACGGCAATAGAATGTGCGGCAAAGATGGTGGTTCCCATGCCAGACACAAGGCTGGCAAAAACCACATATCCCAGACAGGACACAAGGCTTACCCCCAACACAGGCAGGCCCAGCGATGTACACTCCCGGAGAAGGGAACGATCCACAGCGAAGCTTCTCCATGTCCAACAAAGTTGCCTATTGCGGCGATAACATAAAAACAGCAAAAGACCGGCTGCCGCATAGGAAATGGCAGAGGCAATGGCTGCGCCGGCAACACCGTAATCCAGAATGTAAATAAACAGCAGATTCAAAATCACATTCATTCCGTTGGAAAGGGCACTGATGATCATGGGTGTCTTTGTATCCCGAACAGCACGCAGCGTATACCCCAGTACAGTGCTGATCGAACGGAACACCAACGGTAAACTGATAATGAAAAAGTATTGGGATGCGCCTGCCTGAATTTCAGGGTCTGCCCCCATCCAGATCGGAATGTATGGGCAAAGTGCGATGGAAACCACTTCCAGACCTGCACCGGCAACCACAGCCAGCAGCAGTGCCTGCTGAGAAAGCCTGCGCACCTGTGTCTGATCGCAGGCCCCGACCGCACGAGAGATCAGAACCATCATCGCGGTGCCGATGGCACCGGGAATGCTGTTGACCAGCCAGGTAACAGTCGTGGTGGTACTGACGGTGGCGGTCGCCTGCTCTCCCAACTGACCAACCATTGCGGTATCCACATATTGCAATAGTGTGGATAGAATCTGCTCAATGATGGTGGGAAGTGACAAAAATACCAGTGTGCGAAACAATCCGCCAGTGACAGACTGTTGAAAAGCGGACTTGGACATACAGCGTGAAATTCCTCAATAGTTCAGATATATCGCAGTTTGTAAGGCTGACAGATATTTTCAAGTATACGTCAGACCCCCGAAAATGACAAATGCCTGCTTGCCATGGCCAGGGATTCTTTTTGGTTATGGCTTGTGAATCTGTTGGAGAGAATGGCGGAGCTTTCGGCGTAAAAGCCACACTTTCCAACGCCCATACCCGTTTGCCGGATCAAGAGGAAATTCTTCTGTCAGCAGATAGCGCTTTTTCTGTCCGTCAAACTGCAGAGCAGCGCCGTTTTCCTGAATGTCCGTCAGGATACGGGGAAGGGCTTGTCGTGCAGACTCAAAGTCAGGTTCCTTTTCCCATAAAATTTTGCCGTCAGAGCCAAACTCGCTGGCCCAAGCGCTGAACACCAAACAGGCGGCTTCTCCGTAACAGTAACGTTCAAATCGGATTTTCCCATCAAGGTAAAACAGGATACAATCCCGGAAATGTGTTTCCAATTCCTTTTCATAGCGCCGTCCGCAGACTGTTCCGGATAAAACAGATGCCCGCTCAGGGAAAGTCATGTCTCTTACCTCCTTTGCTGAGATAAAATGCAAGAATGATCTTTTTTAATTATATTTGCTATGCAAGCAAAAGAAAAGGGTAGATTTTTGAAGGCAAGTAATGTTCTTAGTTAAAAATGGGGGATTTATCATTTGTTTGCAACTTGCACTGTTCCATGGTACAATAGGCCATATCTTGGCGTTTGGGAAGGGAAAGATCCATGGCCTGGTTTCCGTTATTTCTGGACTTGAAGGATCGCAACTGTCTGATTGCAGGCGGAGGAAAAACAGCACTGCACAAGGCGGTGAAACTGCTGGAGGCCCAAGCTCGGCTGACGGTTGTTGCCCCAGTCCTGGATGATTCTTTTCTGGAACTTCCCATTCGGTATTATTGCCGAACGGTGCGTCCAGAAGATGTACATGGGATGACGTTGGTGGTGGATGCCACCGGCGATGTTGCTGCCGGTTCCGCACTGGCAAAAGCCTGCCGGGAAAATGGCATATTTTTTGATGCAGCTTCCAACCCGGAGCAAGGGACAGCACTTTTCCCGGCGGTGCTGCGTAGAGGAAGCTTTCTGGCTGGCATTTCCACGTTGGGGGCCAGCCCCGCTGCTGCCGCCTGGGCGAGAGATCGTCTGGATGAGGCTCTGCCTCCCCGCTTTGACGAGATTTTACAACAGATGCAGGAACTCCGTGCCAAGGCAAAGACGCATATCTCACAACAGGAACAGCGTGCAGCTTTCCTGCATACATGCCTGAATGCGGCATTAGCGGAAGGCGGCCCCTTGACGAAGGAATCTCTGGAAAAAATATGGAGAAGCGTTTTGAATGAAAGGGAATAAGCAAAATATTCCGAAAAAGGGCAGGGTTATTTTGGTAGGAGCGGGCTGTGGCCCGGCAGATTTGATCACCTTGCGTGGCAGGGAAGCGATCCGGACGGCAGATGCCGTTGTTTACGACGCCCTAATGGACCCTGATCTTCTGCAATACGCGTCTCCGGAGGCGGAGTGTATCGCCGCCGGTAAGCGCAGCGGGCATCACAGTATGCCTCAGGAGGAAATCAATGCGCTCCTGATTCGTCTGGCAGAGGAAGGGAAAAACGTCTGCCGTCTGAAAGGCGGCGATCCGTTTGTGTTTGGACGCGGAGGGGAGGAAGCGGAAGCGCTGCTTGCCGCAGGAATTCCGGTGGAGGAAGTGCCGGGCGTGACCTCTGCTGTAGCCGTCCCCGCGTCGTCCGGCATTCCTGTGACACATCGCGGTGTCAGCAGGAGTTTCCATGTGATAACCGCCCATACAGCCAATACGACGGATGGCCTGCCGGAACAGTTGGAAAAGCTGGCCGGCCTAGAAGGAACGCTGGTCTTTTTGATGGGCTTGAAAAACCTGCCAGCGCTTTCTGCCAAACTGCTGGCGGCGGGTATGCCTGAGAACACACCGGCAGCGGTTTGCGGCGCCAGAACATTGCGTGGTACGCTGAAAAATATTGCGGCACTTGCCGCAGATGCCGTTCCGCCGGCAGTAATTGTAATTGGTGGAAGTGCCGGGCTGGATCTGTGGAAGGGGCAGGGACTCTTGCAAGGGGCCACCTTTGGATTGACCGGAACATGTGGGTTCCGAAGCCGGATGCGTAGAGCCCTGACGGCATTGGGCGCAGGCACAACAGATATGCAGCGCAGCCGGATTGTTCCTGTTTGCACGGCCAATGAATTGGCATCAGAACTTGATCAGATGCCTGGCTGGATTGTCTTTACCAGTCCAAACGGGGTGGACCAGTTTTTCCGGCTTCTGAGCAGCTGTCGATTTGACCTCAGGAAATTTTCCGAGGTAAAATTTGCGGCCATTGGTCCACGTACTGCCGATATACTTGCGCGTCATGGACTGTATGCAGATCTTGTCCCGGAAAGCCACGATACCGTTTCCCTGGGCAGGAAACTTGCTCTTACCTGTATCGGTTCGGATGTGCTGCTTGCTTCAGCAGAAAAGTGCAGTCCCGCACCCCGGCTGGCGCTGGAAGCTGCCGGCATTCCGCTGCGACAGTTGGCGCTGTACCATACTGTAACGGATACGCCTTGCGGCAGCACCGCTGATTACCTTGTCTTTGGCAGTGCGGGAAGCGTAACCGCTTATTTCCAGGCAGGTGGTGCCGTGCCGGTCCGGGCAGCGCTGTGCATTGGGCATGCAACGGCAGCAGTCGCTTCGGAATATTGCCCTGTCGTTGTCGCTTCGGATACTACGCCGGAGGCCATGGCTGAGGCCGCGGTAGAAGATTGGATTGCCGCAGGACAGACAGAATTGTGACAGGAGAGTTGTTTTGAAACACCGCATTTTAATTTCTGTATGCATTTTTTTGGTGGTTGCTCTGCTTGCCGGCTGTTCGGTGCCATCAGCCAGCCCGGCAACCGCCGACACATCAGAAAACCTATCTTCTGATGTGGTTTCCTTCACTGATGATCTGGGGCGCAGCGTAACAGTTCCCAGTAAACCAAAGCGTGTGGCTGCGCTCATTGGCAGTTTTGCTGATGCATGGCAGCTGGCAGGTGGTACGCTTGTTGCTACGGCAAACGATGCCTGGACACAATTTGATCTGGGGCTGGGCGAGGATGTGGTCAATCTGGGCACGACCACGGAACTGAGCCTGGAAAAGCTTCTGGCCTGCGAGCCGGATTTTGTTCTGGCCAGCGTAAATACCCAGATTGATCTGGATTGGCAGGAAACCTTGGAGGCTGCCCGGATTCCCACTGCTTATTTTGATGTCAATTCCTTCTCCGATTACCTGAGGATGCTGGAAATCTGTACCTCAATCACTGGCAGAGAGGATCTTTATGAGGAAAACGGCCTTTCGGTACAGGATGTGATTGATGCAGCGGTGGAGCGTGCCGACGGCAGTACACCTACGGTTTTGTATCTTCGGGCCACAGCTGTCAGCGTGAAGGCCAAAAGCAACCGGGATACTGTTCTGGGTGAGATGCTGGCAGACCTGGGCTGTCAGAATATTGCAGACAGCGATACAATGCTGTTGGAGGAGCTCAGCCTGGAGCATATTGTGGCCGGTGATCCGGACTACATTTTTGTGGTGGAACAGGGGACTGATACGCAGGCCATCGAGCAGAATCTGAACACACTTCTGATGGAAAATCCTGCCTGGAGCGGGCTGACGGCGGTACAGGAGGGAAGGGTCTACTACCTGGACCAGAAGCTCTACAATCTGAAGCCCAATGACCGCTGGGGAGAAGCCTATGAAAAACTTGCCGATATTCTCTATCCGGCACAGTAATCTGACCTTTGCGGCAGCAGGAATATCCTGTCTGCTGATCGCTGTGCTCAGCATCTGTATGGGGGCAGCAGGTCTGTCTTTGTCCGAACTCTGGCAGGCTCTTTTTGATACCGGCTCTAACAGTCCTGCGGTCAGAATTTTATGGTATGTACGGCTTCCGCGTACCGTTGCCTGCCTGCTTGCCGGGGCGGCCCTGGCAGTTTCCGGCGCCATGCTGCAGGCGATCCTGGCAAATCCTCTGGCTTCTCCCAGCATCATCGGGGTCAACGCTGGCGCAGGGCTTGCCGTATCCCTCTGCTGTGCGCTGGGAGGCGCAGTCGCAGGATGGACTGTTGCGGGAATTTCTTTTGCAGGCGCAATGGCTGCAGCCCTGTTGGTTTTTCTGGTGGCCCGCAAGACGGGGGCGTCCCGTATGACTGTGGTTCTGGGCGGCGTTGCCGTCAGTACCCTGATGAACGCCGGAACGGAGGCAATTGCAACGTTATTTCCTGATGTTGCTGTTGGCAGTGCAGATTTTCGGATGGGAGGATTTTCATCCGTATCACTTAACCGGCTGTGGCCGGCGGCAATTTTGATCCTGATTGGTTTGGCTGCTGCTTTTACTCTGTCCAATGATTTGGATGTCCTCTCGTTGGGAGAAGATACCGCCAGGGGACTTGGTATGCGGGTGGGAGCCACCCGGACGCTTCTTTTGTGCGTAGCTGCATTGTTGGCCGGCGCAACTGTCAGCTTTGCGGGGATTCTGGGATTTGTCGGGCTAATCGTTCCCCACATTGCGCGCCGATTTGTGGGGGCAGGTTCCGGAAAGTTGCTTCCTATGTGTGCGTTGTGCGGTGCCGCGTTGGTAACGCTGTGTGATCTGGCAGCGCGCCTTCTGTTTTCACCTTTTGAATTACCGGTGGGAATTCTTCTTTCATTTATTGGAGGACCTTTCTTTCTGGCCCTTCTGGCAAAAAAAGGTGGTGGCCGTCATGCTTGAGGTCAGAAACCTGTGTGCCGGTTATCAGGGGAAAGAAGTTCTCCACAGGATTACCGCTTCCTTTGCACCTGGCGAAATCACCGGGATTTTAGGCCCAAACGGCTGCGGCAAAAGTACCTTGCTGAAAGTGATCGCCGGTTTGCAAAAACCCACGTCTGGCCAGGTACTTCTGGATGGTCAATCTTTGATGGAGTTGCCCCCAAAGAAGTCGGCACGAAAAATCGCTTATTTGCCGCAAAGTCGGAACGTTCCTGAAATTTCTGCGTTGCGCATGGTATTGCATGGACGATTTTGCTATCTTTCTTATCCACGGCGATACCGTGCACAGGATTATGAAGCGGCCAGACAGGCTCTGGCATGGATTGGGGCCTCCGATCTGGCTGATCAAAGTGTATCCGAGCTTTCCGGCGGACAGCGTCAGAAGATTTATATTGCGATGGCGCTGGCACAGAATGCAGATACCATCCTGATGGATGAGCCCACAACCTATCTGGATATCAAAAATCAGCTGGAAGTTATGGAGATGGCACACCGTTTGGCAGCACTGGGCAAGGCGGTGGTAATGGTGGTTCATGATCTGAATGCAGTTTTACAACATGCGGACCATGTGTTCCTGCTGGCAAACGGTATGGTAACTGCTGCCGGCACACCTGATCAGGTTTTTGAATCCGGGAAACTGCAGCAGGTATTTGGGGTGCGTGTTCAGGCATTGGCCACACCGGAAGGGAAACAATACTATTGCCTTCCCATCTGATTTCGGCCATTCCCGAAACACAACATTGATACAGCCGGGGAGGTGTGGCACATTGAACCTCTCCGGTTTTTTGATGAGCTTTTACACGAAAATCAAATTCCGAAGGCTTCTTTAAGTGTCTCTATGATCGGGAGCGGATTCTCCCGCCCCGGCCTTGCTTTTATATCGGAATGTGTTACACTATTAAGCGGAAACTGAAATACGCACGCAGTGTCGTGCTTGTACCATAAGCGAGGGAATGCAATTTGCAACGGATCGGAAAAACGCGGGGGATTAAAGGTGCAGCCTCCTGGTGTGCGTTCGCAGCGATATTGTACCTGCTGTGCCAGTATGCACTTCAGACACTGGCTTCCTATTGTATGGGGCTACAGATCGAAGGGGCAAGCCTGGAAAATCCAATTGGATACACGCAACTCGCCGTTCAGGCCATTCGGTTGGGAATCGGTGTGCTGGCACTTGTTCTGCCGGTGATATGGCTTTTGGAAGTAACGCGCCTGGGGCTGGATGACCTGCGGTTGACGCGCCCGCCACAGTGGTCACCGGTTTTTTGCCTGATTATTTTTCTGGGCCTGGCCAATTTCGGCAACGTCTTGGGGGCGTTGATCTCCCGATTACTGGGACTTCACAGCCAGGCGACCCAGCTTCCCGCCGGAGGAATTGAGCTGGTTCTTTCTTTCTGCACGCTGTGTCTTTTGCCTGCATTGGGGGAGGAATTGCTTTTCCGCGGTGCTTTGCAGGGGCTTATGCGCCCTTGTGGAAGCGGAGTGGCGATCATTGGCCCTGCATTGCTGTTTGCCCTGTTGCATCTTGACCTTTCCCAGGCAATCACTGCATTTTTGGGTGGTGTATTTCTCGGATGGCTGGCAGAGCGAACCGGTAGTGTTCTGCCTGGAATGCTGTTACATCTGATTAACAACATCATTGCATTTGCCGTGATCTATCTGCAACTGTATGAACCCGGAACCATCGCAACCGTTATCGAGTTGGCTATATTACTGGTTTTCCCGATTGGTGCAGTCTGGCTGGTCTGGCGTGCGGTATCCAGGCAGGGATTCAGTTTTACTGCGGGCATGCATCCCGGTGTAGAACCATATGCGGTTTTTTCCAGCCCGGCTTATACGCTGGCGGTGCTGGTTCTGGTCGGAATGACCATCTGGCAAACCCTGATGCCATCCTGACGGAGGAATCGTATGAGTGACGAAGAATTGATGCGGGAAGCCTTGCGGGAAGCACAGCGGGCCGCAGAACTGGGGGAAGTGCCGGTCGGCGCAGTTGTGTCAAAAAATGGCGAGATCATTGCCCGGGCCCACAATTTGCGAGAAAGTGGAAAGAACGCAGTCTATCACGCGGAATTGATGGCCATAGATGCCGCCTGTCAGGCCCTGGGGGGATGGCGATTGTGGCAGTGTGATTTGTTTGTGACACTGGAACCCTGCCCGATGTGCACAGGAGCCATTATCAACAGCAGAATTCGCCGCGTCGTGTACGGTGCAAAGGACCCGAAGGCAGGCTGCTGCGGTTCCTTGACCGACTTGTTTGCGTTACCCTTCAATCATCATCCAATTGTGGAACAGGGTCTGTTGGAGGATGACGCCCGGGAACTTCTCCAGCAGTTTTTTGCACGGCTGCGGGAAAAGCGTTTGAAGGAGAAGATGGCAAAGCAGAAGGCTGCGGAGGAGGAAAGCTGAGATGGCACAAAATGTCTTGATTACCGGGGGCAGCAGGGGAATCGGAGCGGCAGCCGTATTGGCCTTTGCGCAGAACGGAGATAATGTGGCATTCGTCTGGCATTCCAATCAGAAAGCGGCTGAAAATGTTTTGCAGACAGCTGCACGGCTGGCGCCGCAAGGCCGTTTTCTGGCGCTCCGGGCAGATGTTTCACAGTCCGGAGAGATCACCGCTGCTGTTTCTGAGGCGGAAAAGTCCCTGGGGCACCTGGATGTACTTGTCTGCAATGCGGGTATCGCGCAGCAAAAACTGTTTACCGACCTGACTGATGAAGACTGGCGCAGGGTCATGTCTGTTGATCTGGATGGTGCTTTTTATTCTTGCCGGGCAGTTCTTCCCGGAATGATCCGTCGCAAATACGGCCGTATTCTGATGGTTTCCAGCATGTGGGGCCAGACTGGTGCCAGCTGTGAGGTACATTATTCTGCCGCGAAGGCAGGTGTCATTGGCCTGGCCAAAGCACTTGCCAAGGAGGAAGCGCCATCCGGGATCACAGTCAATTGTGTGGCGCCCGGGGTAATTGATACCGATATGATGGCCGCGTTTTCAGAAGAAGACCGTGCTGTTCTGGCCGAGGAAACCCCGGTGGGGCGGCTGGGTCACGCGGAAGAGATCGCCCGGACACTGGTATTTCTCGCATCGCCGGAGGCCGGATACATTACCGGACAGGTGATCGGTCAGAATGGTGGTCTGGTGATCTGAAAGCACCGTGTCCTGTGTTCGGACATGGTTCGACAGGAAAAAGAATGGCAATCCCTCTTCCCGCTGCATACAATGCAGACAGGGAAGGGGGATTGTTTTATGGCGGTATTCCAGTCCGGGATTGATGTATCCCGATATCAGGGCAGTGTCAACTGGTCGCGCGTGGCCGCTGCAGGCAAGCAGTTTGCTATTGTGCGGTTAGGGTCGTCCAACTCGAACGGCCTGTACATTGACCCATTTTTTCTTCAAAACGTCAACGGAGCCCACGCTGCCGGAATGCGTGTCGGCGCCTACTATTATACCTATGCAAAAACGCAGGCCGAGGTCGCCAATGAGCTGACAATCTTTTTGGATGCTCTTGAAGGCCTTCAGCTGGAGTATCCCGTATTCGTGGATGTGGAAGCCAACAGCCTGACCAAGTTGAGTCGTACCCAGCTTACTGGTCTGGTAAGATATGCCATGGACATTCTGTACCAGCGGAAATGGTATGCAGGATGGTATTCCTATACCAATTTTATCAACAGCTATCTGAATGCATCCGCGCTCTCCGAATATCCTTTGTGGGTGGCGGACTACCGTTCCAGCCTTGGATACCGGGGAAGTTATACAATGTGGCAGTACAGTGGCTCTGGCACCTGTGATGGGGTCGCAGGTGCCGTGGACTTGGACTATAGCTATACCGATTTTCTGCCGGCCATACAGGCAGGCGGCTTCAACAACTACGGGCAGTCCGGGCCGAATATGATTCCTGTCAAAGGTTATACGCTGGACGTATTTGGCAGCCAGACTGAATATTTTTACACTGCGAATGTTAACGACGTGGTGGGATATCTCCCGTTGGGACGGTATCCGGTCACACAAGTCAGCAGAAACAGCTATGCGGGCTATGTCTGGGTCATTCTCCAATACAATGGCGGGGAATACTGGACACCGCTTCTGGATGACCGCAACCGCCTGGAAGCCACCGAGCAGAACAATTATTGACGCAATCCTGTTGCCATTTATCAGAGGCCGGCTGAAATCACTGCCGACCTCTTTTTGCTCTGCAAAAAAGTCGAATTTTCCCGCAATCAGTAGAAATGAAAGCTGGAATCTCATTCTTTATCACCGCCCGAGTGCTTTCAAGTCCAAGCCCCACGGCGATTTATTTGAAAAAAGTGCGAAAATACTTGTAACTTGCCGCCGTTTCGAGTATACTTTAATGTATGTCTGAAACTGTGTCTGCCGTGAGGAGCAAGCCGACACGGCAAATACAAAATTGATAGAGGGGGATGCAGTCATGACTGAATATCGCAAGATGACCAAGGAAGAGCTGTTGGCCGAGAAAGCAGAACTGGAAAAGAAATACAAGGAGTTTCAGTCGAAAGGCCTGAAGCTGAATATGGCCCGCGGCAAGCCCGGCCCTCACCAGATGGATCTGGCTATGGACCTGCTCAAGACGGAGGATTACACCGCCGCCGATGGTACGGATGCCCGCAACTACGGCAATCTGGAGGGCCTGTATGAGGCTCGCCAGCTGTTCGGCGATGTCATGGGCGTCAAGCCGGAAAATGTTTTCGTCGGCGGCAACTCCAGCCTGCAGCTGATGTATTTTCTGGTCAGCATCGGTTATACCTTCGGTTTCCCGGAGTCTCCCTGCCCCTGGTCTCAGGTGGATCACCCCAAGTTCCTGTGCCCGGTGCCCGGATATGACCGTCATTTCCGCATCACCCAGGAATTTGGCATCGACATGATCAATGTGCCCATGACGCCGGAAGGCCCCGACATGGACATGGTCGAAAAGCTGGTTGCCGAAGATCCTTCCATCAAGGGCATCTGGTGTGTGCCGCAGTATTCCAACCCGGACGGCTACACCTACAGTGATGAAACGGTGCAGCGTTTTGCGGCCATGAAGACTGCAGCCCCTGATTTCAAGATTTTCTGGGATGAGGCTTACATTGTCCACCATCTGACCGACGAGATCATCGAAACGCCTGTTCTGCTGGAAGAGAGCAAAAAGTACGGCCATGAGGACCGCGTTTTCATGTTCACCTCCACCAGCAAGATTACTTTCCCCGGTGCTGGTGTTTCTGCCCTGGCTTGCAGCGACAAGATGATGAAGTATGTCTGTCAGCGCTTTGAGGTCATGATCATCAGCTATGACAAGATGAACCAGCTGCGTCATGTCCGTTTCCTGAAGAACAAAGCCGGTGTTCTGGCCCATATGCTCAAGCATCGGCGGCGCCTGGTTCCTTGCTTTGACGCTGTCAAGACGACCTTTGCCCAGCGGCTGACGCCCTGCGGCGACATTGCGCATTGGACCAACCCCAAGGGCGGATATTTCATCAGCCTGTATGTCATGCCCGGCTGCGCCAAGCGTGTTGCCCAGCTTTGCAAGGAAGCTGGCCTGGTGCTGACTGGTGCCGGTTCTGCATTCCCCTATGGCAAGGATCCGGAGGACTCTCACCTGCGTATTGCTCCGACATATCCCAGCCTGAGCGAAGTGGAGCAGGCATCTGAGCTTCTGACCGTTTGTGTGCGCCTTGCGGTTGTGGAAAAACTGCTGACGGATGCTCAGTAAGCATCGAAGGCAGAAATAATAAAAGAAGAACTGCCCGCGCCAGGCGCGGGCAAAATTCTGGAGGTACGTATGAGCAGAAAAGGCAGGGCATGGCATTTTATTGTCGTGGCGGTTCTGATCGTCGTGTTTGCTCTGACATCGTTGATCGGCGTCAGTTATCAGTATGGCGATATCAAGACCACTTATCTGAAGGGGGCATCTGACATTCGGTTCGGCATTGACATTCGCGGCGGCGTTGACGTCACCTTTATGCCTGCCGACGGCACAGATGCCACCCCTGAGCAGCTGACAGCAGCGCAGACCGTCATCAATGACCGTCTGGTCGGTCTTGGCATTACCGATTATGAAAGCTATGTCGATACCAACCGGGATCGCATCATTGTCCGTTTTCCCTGGCGCAGTGACGAGACCTCTTTTGACCCGCAGCAGGCAATTGACGAGATTGGCACTACTGCCGAACTGGAATTCCGGGAGGGCAGCACCGCAAGCGGTGATCTGATTCTCACCGGTGATGAAGTGGAATCCGCTTCCCCGATTCGGGACAACTCCGGCAACTTCATGGTGGAGCTGCACTTTAATTCCGATGGCGCAGATGCGTTTGCAGATGCCACAACCCGGCTCGCCGCCGAAAAGGGCACCATCAGCATCTGGCTGGACGATGAGAACATCAGCACTGCCACCGTCAACGAGGCCATTACCAATGGCGACGCGGTGATTGAGGGTAATTTCACAGCAGAAGATGTCCAGACCCTGGCGAACCAGATCAATTCCGGCGCTCTGCCGTTTGCTCTTTCCGCGGAAAGCTTCTCCACCATCAGCCCGACCCTGGGTTCTCGCAGCCTGGATGTGATGGTGATGGCGGGTATCATTGCATTTATTGTGATTGCGCTGCTGATGATTGCCCGCTATCGTCTGCCCGGCGTACTGTCTGTCATTTCTCTGTTGGGACAGGTCACTGCTACCTTGGCTGTTGTTTCTGGTTATTTTGCAGTATTCCCCGGCACAACCCTGACGCTGCCTGGTATTGCCGGTATTATTCTGGGCATTGGCATGGGCGTTGATGCTAACGTTATCACCGCCGAGCGTATCCGCGAAGAACTGGCCAAGGGGAAGAGCCTGGATGGTGCTATTTCCAGTGGTTTCCGCATGGGCCTTGCCCCGGTCATTGATGGTAACGTGACCATCGTTATCGTGGCAGCCATTCTGATGGGTGCTTTCGGTCCGACCGATGGTTTCTGGGCCAAAGTCTTTTCGGCTATTTTTGCCTGGTTTGGTGCGTCCACTGCCGGCACGGTCTATTCCTTCGGCTTTACGCTGTTGACCGGTGTGATCCTCAACTTTGTTTTTGGCGTCTGGGCAACCCGCGTGATGATTCGCGGCGCATCCAAGCTCAAGGTTTTCCGCAACCCCTGGCTGTATGGCGGCGAAAAAGACCCGGCGAAGGTCTGGAAAACGCCGAAAATCAATTTTGTGGGTGCACGCAGAAAGTTCTATACCTTCTCCTGCGCACTGGTTGTTGTGGTTTTGCTGTTCGCTGCTGTTTTCGGCGTCTCGATGGATGTCGAGTTCAAGGGCGGTGCCATGGTTACCCTGGGCTACCAGGGCGAGGCTGACACGAATGCGGTTCAGTCCCTTGTTGAAAGCACTCTGAACGTCAATGACACCACGGTCCAGACGGGTGCCGATATTTCCGGTGCTCAGACCATGACCATCACGCTTCCTGGCAGTGACACGCTGACCACCGCGGACCTGGACAGCCTGATGGCGGACCTGAATGAACAGTTCCCGGATAACGCTTTTGTCCAGAACGAAGTCAGCAACGTCAACCCCACCATCGGTAATGAGTTCTTCATCAAGAGTCTGGTGGCTGTTGCTGCAGCATGTGTGCTGATTCTGATTTATATTGCCTTCCGCTTCCGCAAGATCGGCGGTTGGCCTGCCGGCTGCATGGCCATCGTTGCACTGCTGCACGATATGTTTGTGGTGTTCGGTGCCTTTGTGATCTTCCGCATCCCTCTGAACGGCAACTTTATTGCTGCTATGCTTACCATTCTGGGCTATTCGATCAACGATACCGTTGTTATCTATGACCGTATCCGTGAGAATTCGGCATTGTATGGAAAGCGGATGCCTCTGGCTGATCTGGTGAATCTGTCCATCAATCAAAGTTTCTCCCGTTCGTTGATGACCTCGATCACCACCTGCATTGCTTTGGCGATTGTCTGTGTTGTTGCCACTGTTTTCCAGATCGAAAGCATCTTTACCTTTGCCATGCCGTTGATGTTTGGTATGATCAGCGGTGTTTACAGCACCATGTGCATTGCCACGCAGCTTTGGGTCAGCTGGAAAACGCGTAGTAAGAAAACTGCCCGTCTGCCCAAAAAAGCGGCAAACTGACAGATTTGCGACAGGAGGAACTCTGAATGAAATGCCCGTTTTGTGGTGCGATTGATTCAAAGGTCATCGACTCCCGCCCGACGGAGGATGGCGAAAAGATTCGTCGCCGCCGTGAATGTTTGAGCTGCAAAAAGCGCTTCACAACCTACGAGATCGTGGAAACCGTCCCGCTGATGGTAATCAAACGGGACCATTCCCGGGAAGCATTTGATCGTCAGAAACTTTTGAACGGTATGCTTCGCGCCTGCGAAAAGCGTCCGGTCAGCTATCAGCAGCTGGACGCGGCTGTCAGCAACATTGAACAGGCTCTGCTGAATTCGTATGACAGGGAAGTCACCTCGATGCATGTCGGGGAGCTGGCCATGGAACAGCTGAAGCATATTGACGATGTCGCCTATGTCCGCTTTGCTTCGGTGTATCGTCAATTCAGCGACGTGAACACCTTCATGGAAGAGCTGAAGGACATGCTGGATAACCGTTCAAAAGGCAGCGAGAAATGAGTCCTGCAGCTGATGCAGCTGTTCGGTAACGCGGGCAGTCTCGACGCTCAGATCCGCGAAGTTGTCTTTCTGGGCATAATGTTCCAAAATAGCCAGCGACTCGTTGATTTCATCCAGCAGACTTCTTCTGACCATCAGGTACAAAAGATGACTGTCTTGATTGCAGGTTTTTGCTGCTTCACGGTAGGAGTCTTCTGCATCTGCATAACGTCCGGCCTGTGCGTATTGATAAGCAGTGTCCAGCTGGTCCAGAATTCGCTCGGTACTTTTGGACAGGAAACCGCCTGACAGCAGAACCGTAAGGGTTACTCCTGCCAACAGCAATACGGCATAAAGATTTCTTTTCATACATTATCACCCTGTAGTTCGAAGAAACGATTTCAGTTCGGACCGCCCTTTTGGGCGGTCTTTTTTGGTATCAGCAGGGTCTGTGTATTGCTGGCCAGAAGAGCCAGTACCTCGTTTTTCTGTAGCCCACTTTGCGATAACAGCCTGGTCAGCCACGCTTCATCGTGGTGCAATGCCCGTAAATTATCCCCGTAAAGATGCCGGTCAATCAGGATCGGAAGCAATGGCTCTGGCTGATTCTCCTGCGGCTTCTTTGCAACACTCAGGCTTCCATTGGATTCCACAACGCCCCACAATACCTCTTCCGGTGAAAAGATCTCCACGCCACGCAGCGATTCTGCCAGATCATTGGGGGTAATGCGCAGATGGCTCAAAGCCGTTTCATCGATTTCGCCATTTCGTATGACTGTGATCGGTTTGCCGAACAGGAGTCTGGCGTAGGGCGGAAAATACCATGCCAGTGTTGAGTTCAGAATTTCCAGGGAACAGAGCAAAAGAATCGGAATCAGGCTGGACAGCAGTGGAAGCTCCGGTTCTTCAATACAGATCGAGGCGACGTTGGAAATCAAAAATGTTGTGACCAGTTCTGACGGCTGCAGCTCTGCCAGCTGACGTTTGCCCATCAATCTCAATGCGGCAATGGCGATCAGGTAAATGACACAGGTTCGCGTAACAGCAGACAACATTGCGGGCTCACCTCGTTGATATTTCTCGCAGGTTTTGGCAAAACTATATCCGACCCAAAAGAATGCCGGGGGAGGAATGGAAAATTGCCGGAACACAGTTTAAGCGAATCTCTTCAGGAAAATCTTTCCTGTCTGAATTCTATTTTTGGAGCATCGGCTGACTTTTATACAAAGCAGATTCAGTTGGGACAGACTTCCTGCGCAATTGTTTTGTTTACCGGAATATCCTCACCGGAAAAGCTTTGGATTATGGTATTGGATGCGCTGCATGACAGCCGCATTGCAGCGGACGACGGGCCGGCTTTATTGGAGTATCTGATAAAATACAGTGCAGTACCGGTCGAGAGCACCCCCATTCTCAGCCTGGAAGATCTTTGTGAAAAGCTTACCAACGGAATGTCTGTGCTCTTGCTGGATGGCTGTACTAAGGCGCTGGCAATTTCCACACAGGATATGCCGCAGCGCGCCATCAGCCCTCCCACCAGTGAGGGGGACATGAGGGGGTCTCAGGAGGCCTTTACCGAACTTCTGCGCAACAATGTTGCCTTGCTTCGCAGACAATTCCGGGCAGTAACGTTTACGGCTGAGATCCAAACAGCAAAGACTCCCGCGAAAACCGAGTACGCGATCTGCTACGATTCAGCTGCCACAGCACCGGAACTGGTGAATACGATTCGAAACCGCCTGTCGAAAATTTCCCTGCCTGTACTTTTGGACAGTGCCTATTTTGCCTCTTTTCTGAAACAGGACAAGCTGAATCTGTTCCCGGCTGCCGCATATACCGAACGTCCTGCCACTGCCTGCGCACGGCTTTGTGAAGGGAAGGTCGTCATTCTGGTGTCAGGAAGTCCGACTGCAATGATTCTTCCCAGCTTTTTCAGCGAGCATTTTGAAAGCCTGGACGATTACTCTTCCGGTGCAGTCTTTGCCGGAATGATCCGGATCTTAAAATATATCGCTTTTTTTCTGTCTGTTTTCGGCCCAGGCCTGTATGTGATGGCAGTCCGCTATGCGCCGGAAACCATCCCCATTGAACTTTTGACCAAGCTGGCACAGGCGGAATCTTCCACCCCTCTGCCGCTGACGCTGGAAATGCTGGGAATTACACTGTTGCTGGAAATTGTGCGGGAAGCCGGGCTACGTGCTCCCAAATCCATCGGGCATACGGTCAGCTTGGTAGGAGCGCTGATTGTGGGAGAAACCGCCGTTTCCGCAGGCATTGTCAGTACACCGGTTCTGACAATGGCAGCCGCAGCAACTGTAGCCACACTCGCGGTTCCCTCCCTGTACGAGCAATCCATTTTGTTCCGGTTTCTGGTAATTCTGCTCGCCGGTATTTTTGGCCTCCCAGGCCTTGCCAGCAGCGCATTGGTCCTGCTTGCAATGACCTGCGGAACAGAGCCCTTTGGATATGACTATCTCTATCCTTTGATTCCGCCCGGTCCTGCCGCATGGCATGATGGTGTCATCCGCGCCATATGGAGTACTCTGGCAAGGAAAGGATATCAGGTGAAACAAAATGAAAGAAAAACATCCTGACCTGTTTGGTGCTCTGCTGCTCAGCGTGTTTGTGCATATCTTGCTCCGAAGTCAGACACTCTTCTGGACGCGCACCGGGCTGCTTGCCATGCTTCCCGGCATAGTGATTTCTGCATTGGTAGGGCTATTGTTTGCACACTGTTGGCCCCTGGTCAAGGGAAAGCTTTCAGGCGGATTGTTCGGTGTTTTGCTTGCCATTTCCGCCGCCCTGGAAATCCATGGTCTGTGGCAATTGTACACGGTTTTGTATCCTGACTCCGTGAGTCTGCTGGGGATCAGTTTGACGGTTTTAATCCCGGTATTGTATCTGCGAAGGATATCCGCTGTGGCACAGACGGGAAATGTGGTGCTGGGACTGATGGTGGTTGCTGGTGTGGTTCTTGTGCTGTCGGTGGCTGACCGGCTTCGCATTGACAACCTGCAAACCGATGTGGTCTCGGCTGATAATTTACAGCAGGCTTTGACAGCACAGGGAACACTGTATCCGGAACTTCTTTTGCCGGCACTGTGGCCCGACCGGGAAAAACGCGGATCGCATACTATCATCCGGTTGGCCATACTGGGCACTGTATTTCAGACAGGCGTTCATCTTTTATTGGAACTCTTTTTTGGAGCAGGAATGCCTCAGGCAGTAAATCCGGTTCATCAGGCTGCTAGATTCGGGAATCTATCCATTTTTGATCGTCTGGAATGGCTCCAGCTGATTGTCTGGACCATGGCAGTCTCCGTCAAGCTGGGATTATACCTTTACGCATTCACCCGGCTTACAGGCGGCAAAGGAGTACGGGAGAACAACCTGAACGGGTTGCCACAGTTTGTTCTCGCGTCCGGGATGTGGTTCATTCTGTGCATGATACTAAAGAGATTAGATCTCTATGCACAAATCAATGCCTGGCAAACTGTTGCGGTTTGGCTGTTTGCCATAGGTGTGATCCTGGCAGGAGGAGTACGATGGAGCGTCAAAATATGTGCACGAAAATAAAATGGTCTGTCCTACTGTTCCTTACAGTCATGCTTGTCGGCTGTTCCGGGAAACCATTGTCCGACAGGGCTATCGTCCGGGCTATTTTCTTTTTACAAACCGGGGAGCAATATCAATCTGTCCTTCTGCTACAAGATCAGCAGGGGAATTCGCCCGATTCCTATATGACCGCTGACGGGAAAGGGAAAACCGCCGCCCAGGCACTGGCGGATGCAACTTCCGGCTTGGACGGTGAAGTCTTTTACGGCGCCATGGATACAGTAACCTTTCCTTTTGACAGCGATTGGCAGACCGTACAGGAATTGACCCAGTTAATCAATGAAACTGCACAGCCTTCGCCGGAGGTGTCACTGTTTCTTTTGGACAAGCAAGACACCAATGCTTTTCCGGATGCAGCCGGAAAGATATACGAAGAACTTCTGCAATGCGAGAAATTATATGGTTTACAATTCGGTTTGGAAACCGTCTCCGCACAGGAAGGCGTAGCCATTCTGCCCGCGTATCAGGAAGAAGAAGGATATGGAGTAGCAATCCTTGGCAGGGGAAAGAGTCCACTTTTTTACAAAGAACCTGTTGCCGCCCAATTGGCAGCCGTCCTGTGCCGCCAAAGCGGGAAAATGAAAGTTTTGATACAGGACAAAACCATTTCCTGTGAGTCAGACACTTCTGTCACAATACGGGCTACACCGGAGGAAGTTCAGGTGATCCTGCGGCTGACAGACAGCAAACTGACTTCTCTAACTGAGCCAATTTTAGAGGAAACGCTTGAGGTCAAATTCACGGAAGATCTCCAGACTGCATTTTCCAAGGTGATGAACGATGTGGAAACCGCACAAATAGATCCGTTCCGCTTAACCTTTTGGGAGCAATGTCTGCTTGGCAAAGCGGTCCATTTGCCAGTCAGATTGATTGTAGAATATCTGTAAAAAAAGTGATCTTGCCTGGTTTCAGACAAGATCACTTTTTTATAAGAAAATATTCGACTTACTGGAGCGTGGACGGACGAATCAGATTGATCACATCTCTGTCACTCATAAAGGTCTGGAAATTGTACAGAATCAAAATCTGGTCATAGCCTTCCTTTTCAATGGTGGTATCCAAACCATAGTGGAAGTCACGGAAGTCCACAACACCAATTTTGGCATAGTTTTTTGTCAGGTAGGGAACAAAGCAGTTTCCATAACTGTCCTTGACCACCAGAATGGAACCTTCTCCGTCGCCCTCAATCACCGAGTAACCATTGTTGCCATGCAGGAAAGCGCCATACTTATCCTGTGTTTCCAGCTTATCAGGGTCCATCAGCTGCACTGTCTCCACAGGCTCAAAGGAGGCCTCGCCGGTCAGCTGATAAATGGTCATGGGGTTGTCCAGCGAATAGTAGGTGATGGTATCCGGCTCTGCATTCCAGAACCGTGTGGCAGAGTAATGCGTGCCATAAAAATCAGGGACTTCAACGGCCTGCTCTGCGGAGGGATCAAAAGGAGTCAGTCCTTTCAGCGCACAGAACTGCTCATAAGCAAGATAGGCGCCATGGGTTGTCCAGTGGTGGTCGGTGCGGTAATAGAGATATTCTTCCTTGTGTTCCGGATAAACCTGCCGCATATCAATCACGTCGGCACTGGCGGAAACTGTCTCAAACACCTGATCCAGCAAGGCATTCTCATCCACCATCGGCGCCCCCACAGGAAGCTCCTCCGGGTAAATCACACTGGCGGATGGTGCCAGCAAAAAGGTAACACGCCCGGGATACTTCTGTGCAAATTCTGCCACAGCATTTGTGTTTTTGTCCAACTGTGCGGTACTGGGCGTACCAAACAGTTTGGTAAACAGCCAGTGATCACTTCCCAGCAAAATGCCGTTCTGTTCCACGTTCTGAAATGCCAGGGCTTTCACATCACTTTGCAGATCAATCCAGGTGTCACGGAAGGCAACCTGATCCTGCAAATACTCGGAAAAGTCGCTGGTCCAGCTGCCGTCCAGAAGCGAAGACCATTCCAGTTTTGGCATTTGGGCCAGCATTCGGTTTTCCAGCTCGGAAATCTGTCGTTTGGGCCAGAAGAAATTCAGTATGGTGAATCCAAACAACAGTGCAAAAAACAGGATCAGCACCGGATAGCTCTGCCGCTTGCTGTTTTTTTGCGCGCGATAGACATATTTCATGATCCGGAGCCTCCTTTCAGAAATTGGCGTAGAGCGGTGTATTATTAGTGGATGCCACAACAAAGGCAACCGACAGCAGCATCGTGACACCGACAAGGATCAAGCGAACAACCGTATGCTTTTGGGCCCATTGCCATACTTTACCCGGCAGGGCAGTGGAGCAGACCGCTCCCAAAATCAGAAGTACGCCGTAGTTGCGCAGATAGTACACCGGCGAAATTCCACCGCTGGGAACAAACAGCTTGCGCATCAAAAGCGGCAGCGGCGCTCCCGGAAGGTTGGCAGTAAAAATGCCCCACCCAAGAACCACAAAAAACAGTGTATAGATGCGTGGCCAGATATGACCCTTTTTCAGATACTTTAACAGGAATGTCTTTTCAATGGTCAGCAGCACAAAATAGTAAAGTCCCCAACAGATAAAATTCCAGTTGGCGCCATGCCAGATTCCGGTCAGGGCCCATACAACCAGCATGTTGAGCAGTTGTCTTGGCAGCCCCAGGCGGTTTCCGCCCAGAGGAATATATACGTAGTCACGGAACCAGGAGGAAAGGGAAATGTGCCACCGACGCCAGAATTCTGTGATGCTGGTAGAGATGTAAGGCAGATCAAAGTTGACCGGACAATCAAACCCCATCATTTTGCTCAGGCCGTTGCTCATCTCGGAATATCCCGCAAAGTCAAAGTACAGCTGCAGGGAATAAGCAATGATTCCCATCCAGGCAAGCGGCGTGGAAACATTTGCAAGGCCGATATCCGTTGCGAGCAAATCCGTCCAGAGCGCGCCAATGGAGTCTGCCAGAAGGACTTTTTTGGCAAGTCCAAAGACAAACATTTCCGCACCGGCCTGAATCTGATCGAGTGTGTACCGCTTTTTGTAGGTATGCAAAGCCGGAGCCAGATCACGATATTTGACAATGGGGCCAATCATGATCTGCGGGAAAAGCAGGACATACGCAGCAAACGTAACAGGATTGCGTTCAGGCTCTGTCTTTCCGGTGTAGACATCCGCCATATAGCTGATCAGCTTGAACACATAATAACTGATGCCCAGCGGGAGCAGATCCAGAAAATCCAGTTCAGAAAGATTTGCCGACGCGATCTGGTTGATGGTATCAATCAGAAAGTTGGTATACTTGAAGAATACCAGTGCCGCCGCGCTGACCACAACAGGAACAATCAGGCAGATCCTGCGCATGGCCTTACCGCGTAATCTGGGCAATAGCAGCCCAAACAGATAGTTTACTGCCACCAGAATCATTATCAGGGGAAGAAACCGTACGCCACCCCAGCAATAGAATACAATGCTCTCCAGCAGAAGCACCGCATTTTTCACCCGTCCGGGCACAATATAGTAAAGCAGCAGTGCAGCAGGCAAAAAGCAGAAAAGGAAAGAGACGCTGTTAAACACCAAGCCCTGCGAATCCACGGCATAACCTCCTCACGAAATAACAGGCCGTTACCCAAAAGCGGGTAGCGGCCTGCCGGCAGGCAGCCGCATTCGGCAGCTGCGTTCCATTCTATTTGCGATGTGATGCGATCAACCCAAAGCACTGCTAATGGCAGTATCGATATCCGCATAGTCCGGACCATCGACACTGGCGACGACCATCACCACAAAGTTGCCACTGGTGACAATGCGTGCATCCTCAGCCTTTGCAACCTTGGCGGCCTCATCCACATACAGGGAACTGGTCATGGAATCGCGATATGCTTCCAGCGCACCTTTGACGGTATCCATGGCGCCGTCCTTGACCTGAGCGACAAAGACCAGTGCACAGTCGGATTGATTGTTGGTGACATCTCCCTGATAGGCAATCAAGTCATCCAAAGACAGACCCATGTCGTTTTCCACTGCAAAATCGTCAATGGTCCGCGGATTGGGAATTGCATTGACAGCCTCGATGGCAGAGACAGCAGAAGCAATTTTTTCGGTGTCGGCAGTGTCAGCCGCGCCGGAAGTTTCGGAACTGCTCTCGTCTGCCGGCTGCGAAACAGACGTATCCTGAGAAGTGGAAGAGGAAGGGGCAGAAGAATCACTGTTACAGCCAGCCAGAAGTGCGGCACACAGCGAGAGAGCGCAGACCACACCGATCAGTTTTTTCATGGGAAGTACCTCCGAAAGTTTTCCTTTATTATGTGAGAGTTCACCCCTGTCCATACATAAGGGCAACGTGGGTGAACATCAAAATTCTTTCTGTGAAAATTAAGAAAGATTAAGTATAGGATACACTATCGCCCCTTGTTTTTCAACCCCTGTAAGGTGTAAAATCATAGCGGTTCCTTTCCTGTGACAATTTTCATCCCTCTTTTCAAATGCAAAAGAAAGGTGTATAATAAGTCGATTATCCTGATATGGAAAGTCTGACCAAGGAGGTGGGCCATTTGGCTGGTGATCTGCACACGCATTCCACATTTTCCGACGGGTCCACACCGGCGGCCAAACTTCCGTTCCTGGCCAAATGCGATGGACTGGACCATCTGGCAGTTTCGGACCATGATTCCATTCGCAGTGTCCGTTTTGCCTATGCCAATCCGGTTATGGACGGGGTTCATCTGATCCCGGCCACCGAATTAACGGCCTATGATTATCAGCGATCTCACCGGGTACACCTTTTGTGCTACTGGCCGGATGACTGTGCAGCTTTGGCAGAGTACTCGGACCTGATGGCGCAGCGCCGCAAGGACAGCGTTTTGCAGAGCTGCCGTGAACTGGAGGAGCTTTGCCCGCAGTTCAGGACAGAAGAAGCGCTGGAATTTGCCCGGGACAGTGGTACCCTGTACAAGGCACATGTCATGCGGGTCCTTTGGCAGTACGGACTGGCAGACGGGATGTACAATACTGTGTACCGTTCTTTGTTTGCCCTGCGCCCTGTACGCGGGAAAATTCTGCACACACCGCGTTATGAATCCGTCGATACGATTCTTGAGCTGATTCGTGACTGTCGCGGTGTGGTGGTGCTTGCTCATCCCAGTGTCTACCACAGCATGGAACTGGCAAGGGAGCTGATCGCAGCAGGACGGCTGGATGGCGTGGAAATCGAACATCCCCGCAACACTGAGCAGGACAAGGCCGAGTTGCGGCAGCTGGCAGAAAAATATCATCTGATTGTGACCGGTGGCAGTGATTATCACGGTATGAATACCAATACTCCCCGGCCAGTGGGTGCCTGCACCACTGCGGACGACCAGATTCAGCGCATTGAGCAGCTGGCCAAAAAGCGCAAATCGGGGAAATACTGATGTAAAGTTTCCATCCATTGTGACGGGAACTTTTCACCGGCAGCAGCGGACTCTTTCTGAAAGCTGTCTGCCGATATCATATTAAATTTAGAACGAAATAAAAGGAGAACAATACCATGGAATACACTCGCAAGAATCAGGGAACCTGCTCGATTCAGACCACTGTGGAGCTCAATAACGACCATACCATTCAGCGCATCGAGGTTCTTGGTGGCTGCAACGGCAACCTGAAGGGCATCAGCCAGCTGCTGGTCGGCATGAAGGCGGAAGATGCCATTGCCCGTATGGCAGGTACTACCTGCGGACGCCGTCCCACTTCCTGCCCGGATCAGATCTCGAAGGCATTGCAGGAAGCGCTCGACCAGATGCAGTAATTCTGTTGTCCTGATTGCACGAGGAGGCCGCCATGTCTGTGATGGATTGTTTTCAGTACCCGTTGGATACCGAACAGCTTTTGCGCAAGAAGCGCCGCATCCGGCGGGAACTTCTTGCCCAGAATCCCCATCCGCTGAAAAAAAAGGTCGCGATTCTGGGAGGCTCCACCACCAATGAGGTGGCGGATCAGCTGGGATTGTTTCTGCTCCAGTATGGAATTGAAGCAGAATTCTACCAGTCGGAATATGCTCAGTACTGGCAGGATGCCATGTTCGGTACGCCGGAACTGGATGCATTTCATCCGGATATTATTTACATCCATACAACCTGGCGCAACATCACTGATTTCCCCACAACCCAGTCGTCGGCGGACGAGATTGATTCCATGCTGGATGCCCAGTATCAGCATTTTCTGACCATGTGGCAGAAGCTGTCGCAGAAATTTCATTGTCCGATCATTCAGAACAATTTCGACCGGCCCAACTACCGGTTGATGGGGAACCGGGATATCTATGATCCCCATGGGCGCAGCAACTTTATCAGCCGGCTGAACCAGCTGTTTTATCAGTATGCTGCCCAGCAGGAGGACTTCTACATCAATGACATTGACTATCTCTCTGCCGATTACGGCCTGACTGCCTGGGGAGATGCCTTCTATTGGCACATGTACAAATATGCCATGTGCCTGGATGCCATCCCTTCCCTGGCAAACAGCATTGCCAGCATCATCAAGGCTATCTACGGGAAAAACAAGAAGGCCCTGGTGCTGGACCTGGACAATACACTCTGGGGTGGCGTGATCGGAGACGACGGCGTGGATGGCATTGCTATTGGTCCCGAAGTGCCTGAAGGTCAGGTATATGCCGAGTTCCAGAGCTATTGCAAAGCGTTGAAATCAATCGGTGTCATTCTGGCTGTGGATTCCAAAAACGATGAAGCCAATGCCCTGGCCGGCTTGAACCATCCGGACGGGATTTTGCGGCCGGATGACTTTGTGTCAATTCATGCCAACTGGGAGAACAAGGATCTGAACCTGAAAGCCATTGCGGATGAACTTTCCCTGGGTGTGGACAGTTTTGTCTTTGCTGACGATAACCCGGCAGAGCGTGCCATTGTGGCCGCGCAGCTGCCAGGAGTTGCCACTCCGCCACTGGATGGTGCAGAGAATTATATCAAGACGCTGGACCATGAGGGCTATTTTGAAGTGACCACCCTTTCGGGGGAGGATTTGAAAAAGACCGAACTTTACCATGCCAATGCACAACGGCGTCAGGCGGAGGCGTCCTTTGCCGATTACGACGCCTATCTGCGCAGTCTGGATATGCACGCGACGATACGCGGATTTGAAAACATCTATATCCAGCGCATCGCGCAGCTGACCAACAAATCCAACCAGTTCAATCTGACAACCTTGCGTTGTTCGGAAGATGACATCCGCGCCATGGCAGAAAACCCCAATTGGCTTTGCTTGTACGGCAAATTGGTGGACAAGTTTGGCGACAACGGCGTTGTCACTGTTGTTGCTGGTGAGCAGCAGGGAGATACCCTGTATCTGCGGTTGTGGCTGATGAGCTGCCGTGTCTTGAAGCGCGGCATGGAAGATGCCATGATGGATTGCCTGGTCCAGGACGCTGTGAAACGCGGCGTCAAAACGATTGTGGGATATTATTATCCCACGGCAAAAAATGCCATGGTCAAGGAATTCTACGGCGGAATGGGATATACCAAAACTGCTGAGGATGCCGAAGGCAACACAACCTGGACGCTGGATGTGCAGGCGTACAGTTTCAAGCAGCCGCCCATGGCGATTGAGCGATAAAACACAATTTGGGAAAGGAGTCCCGGCATGAAATCTGCTTCACCGCGCATTTGCTGGATACGCCGCATTGCGGGCGTTCTGGTATTTGCAGCGCTGACAGCGGTTTTATGCCTGGGACTCAATTTTTTTCTGGTGGATGACATTCACGCCTATACCCGGTATATGCTGGGGGAGTTCTACGCACAGGAAGGACAGATTGATACGCTGTTTCTGGGGTCGTCCCACTGCTACCGCAGTTTTGACCCCGACCTGGTGAATGAAACCCTGGGGGTGCACAGCTTCAACGCCGGTTCCTCTCAGCAGTTGCCGGACGGCTCCTATTATCTGTTGCGGGAAGCATTGCAGTACAATGATCTGGATACGGTGTATCTGGAAACCTTTTTTACCGGATACAATCAGTCTGCCTCCAGCGATGTGCCGTTGGCATGTTATCTTTTGACAGATTATATGAGGCCGTTTTCCTGGAACCGGTACGCCTACCTGTGGGAGATGGGTGGCCCGGCAGCATTCCTGGATCTGATTTTTCCGGCCCGCCACAGCATTGTCAGCCCGGAGGATCTGCCGGATCTTTGGGTGGAGAAACTGACCGGTGGTTACGACATTACCGATTATTCCTATGTGACCTATCCGGAGGAAGGGGAGGAATACCGCGGCAATGGATTTGTTTATACCGAGGGGACACCGCCATACGGATTCGGCGCTGTGATGAGCCTTGATGCAGAGGCGCCGTTGTCAGAATTCGGTTGGCAGAATCTGAATCGGATTACAGCCTTGTGCCGCGAGAATGATGTCGAACTGGTTCTTGTGACGGCCCCGTTGCCCAATGCCTTTGCAGACCATACAGATCATTACCAGGCCTACGTGGATGCCCTGCGGCAGTTTGCAGAGGAAAACAATCTCGAGTATTGGGATTTTACCCTGTTCCGTGATACGGAACTTCTTCCACTGGGATTTGAGGATTTTTCGGACGCCCACCATTTGAATGGTCAGGGGGCAGAAAAGTTCACCAAAGCCTTTTGCGAGGTCGTTCAGGCAGAGAAAAGCGGACAGGATGTCAGCGGCTATTTTTTCGAGACACTGGCCGAGAAATTGCAGCAGGCTCCCGACGGGACCTACGCTATGGATTGATCCGGTTTCGCTGGATAAAAAGGACGGTTTATGATTTCCATCAATTCTCTGGGATTTCTGCTTTTTCTGGCGGTACTGATCCCGCTGTGGTTTTCAATGCATCCTTCACGACGCTGGATGCTCTTGCTGGCGGCCAGCCTGGTGTTTTACCTGTCGGACAATGTCTTTGGCCTGATCCTCATCCTCGTAGTTTCGGCTGTGGTGTGGCAGGCGGCAAAACACGCCACTCCGGGAAACAGCCATGCCAAACGGTGGGTTCTTCTCGGCGTTCTGGTTTCCCTGGCACCACTGCTGACATTGAAGTATTATGCAATGTTTGCGGGCACGGCAAATCAGCTGTTTCATTGGAATCTCTGGGACGGGCAGGGACTGCTGCAGCCGCTTGGACTGGCTTATTTCACGCTGCAACTGATCGGCTATCTGACAGATGTCTATCGCGGCAATATCGCACCGGAACCTGTTTATGCTCGCGTGCTGTGCTTTTCGTCACTTTTCTTTTCCATCACGCAGGGCCCCTTCCTTCGCTATGGGACCTGGATGCCCCAATTGGAGGTCCCGTCGCACTTTGATTCCCACCGGCTGTGGCGCGGTTCCATGCGCATGGTCTGGGGATATTTCAAAAAATATGCCATTGCAGAACGTGCTGCCGTGGTGGTATCTGCGGCTTTTTCTTCGCCGGAACTTTATGACAGTTCCCAGCTTCTGTTTGGCACAGTTATGTTCTCTTTTCAGCTTTACGCGGATTTTTCCGCCTACACAGACATTGTGCTGGGTGCAGCTGAAATTTTGGGCTTGCAACTGCCGGAGAATTTCCGTCAGCCGTTCCTTGCCGCCACGGTCAAGGAACTTTGGAGCCGCTGGCATATCAGTCTGTCCCAATGGTTTCGTGACTATGTCTATATTCCCCTGGGTGGGAACCGCCGGGGAACGGTGCGGCGTGACGGCAACCTGATCGTCACCTTCCTGGCCAGCGGTTTGTGGCATGGTGCAAACTGGACTTACCTTGTCTGGGGCGGGTTGCATGGCGTAATCCAGGCGGTGGAAAATCATCTTCCCTGGCGCAAACGGATCACTCAATTTCCGGCACGTATCCTGGGAATCCTCGGAACTTTTGCCGTATTTGTTTTTACCTTCACCATTTTCCGGGCAGACAGTCTGACCGATGCGGTAACCTATTTCCGGTATCTGTTCACCACCCCCGGTATGGATGTGTTTTCCAAGTACTGGGAGTTGGGGTTGAGCAGCCGTTTGGATTTGTTGCTTCTTCTGGCAGGTGTAGCCCTGCTGATCTTGGTGGATGTTCTGCATGAGTGCGGCATCCATCTGCGGGATCGGATTGCGGCCTGCCCGTTGCCGGTCCGCTGGTGCATCTATGAGTGCGCCATCTTTGCTTTCCTCCTGATGGGGAAGTTTTTCTCGGACGGCGGATTTTTGTATGCCCGCTATTGATATTCCTTCTAGCCCCTGCAGTGTGGTTTGTGCCCACTGCAGGGCTTTTTTGTTTGCCTTGAGGGACAGGCAGTTCTATCCGCCGGGAGCCAGACATACAGTGGTGGTGTAGCAAACTTTTCAGGAGGTGACCGCCATGGACGAGTATCACGCCCTGGTCCGTCAGCTTCCGCAGCCATTTTGCACGGAGCTGGCGGGGCTGAATTCACAGATCACACCTTTCGTGCAGGAAATCCGAATGCGCGTCGGACAACCCGTTTTCTTTACCATAAAAGGGCGTCTGACCCCCTGCATCAAATATTTACCTCGTGCCGCTCACTGTCAGAAACTTTCTGCCCAGACAATTCAGGATTGCTTTCTGGCGCTGTGCCGCCATTCGGCCTATGCCTATGAGGAGGAACTCCGGCAGGGGTATTTCACAATACCCGGAGGAAACCGTGTCGGCATTGCCGGCGTACAGGGGCCCCGTGGATTTGCCCGCGTGACATCGCTGAATCTGCGTGTGGCACGGTGGGGAATATGCGATCTGCCTGCGGAGGTTCTTCAGGCATTGACGGCTCTGACAGGAGGAATCCTGGTGGCAGGCGTACCGGGCAGCGGAAAAACAACCTTACTACGCAGTATGGTCCAGTATCTTGGCAAAAGCGATCGGATTTTTTCAGTGGTGGACGAGCGGGGAGAACTGCTGTGGGGGAGTGCGGAGGGCCTGCCTCCTGACCGGAACATTCCCTGTGATGTGTATACCCAGTATCCGAAAGCGGAAGCCATCTGTATGGCACTGCGCTGCATGAATCCCCAGGTGATTGTATGCGATGAGCTGGGTACAGCCGCAGATGCAACGGCGGTGGAAGCCGGACTTGCTTCCGGCGCGGTGTTCCTTGCCTCGGTCCATTGTGACAGCATTGAACATCTGGAAAAGCGCCCTCAATTGTCCCGTCTGCTGAAAACCGGTGCCTTTGAAACAGCAGTATTGCTGTCCGGGCGCAGTCATCCAGGGGAAATTGCACGGGTGGTGACATTGTGACGTCTTTTTTGTATTTGACTGGTGGAATGCTTCTGGCTGTCTGCGGCGCCGGTGCCGGATATGGGTTGGCACTGACCCAACGCAGACGCTGGCAGACATCCCGTGCCTTTGGCAGACTGTTGGAGTACATCGGCACGGCAATTCAGTATCAGAACATGACCGGTGCGGAACTTTTTGCAAGGGCTTCTCAATATCCGGAATTTGACTGCTTGAAACTTGGAACAGTTTTGCGATTCGGAGAACTGGTTCCACCGTCTGTTTTTTCCGATGGAATACGCGGGGAACTGGCGGCCGATCTCTGTGCTTTGGAATCTGCATCCCGCGAGACTGCCTGCAACCTGCTGAACAGAATGGTAGCCATCTGCGGCACGCAGGAAACAAGCCTCCACAGAACAGCGGACACGGCACTTCACTTGTATCCTCGGTTGGGCGGCTGCGCCGGAATGCTGGCTGCCATTCTGCTGCTGTGATTCCTAAACGGCCCGACATAAGGAGAACCGGAAATGAACATAGATCTGGTATTCAAGATCGCAGCAACCGGCATCATCGTGGCGGTGCTGAATCAATTGCTGATCCGCTCCGGTCGGGAGGATCAGGCAATGATGACAACATTGGCCGGGTTGATTGTTGTGCTGACCATGCTGGTTGGTCAGATCAGTGAGCTGTTTGACCTGATCCAAACCCTGTTTGATCTGTAAAGACTGACTTATGATAATGATCAAAGCCGCCGCCTTGGCGCTGGTATTATGCGTATTGACACTTATGCTGAAAAAAGAGCAGCCCTCCTTTGCCTTTCTCGCTTCAGCCTGTGGAGTGGTCTGTCTGCTTGCATTTGCCGCCGAACGAATGCTGCCGCTTGTGGAGTGGCTACATACGCTTTCCCGTTACGGAATTGCGGCAAATGCCTCCATCCTGCTGCAGGTGTTGGGAATCGCCCTGATCGCACAGTTTGCAGCAGATCTATGCCGCGAAGCAGGACTGGCTGCTGCCGCTTCTGCCGTAGACTTGTGCGGGAGAATGCTGGCTCTGATGCAGGCAATTCCTCTTTTGCAGGAACTGCTTGGTTCCTTTTCTGGATTTCTGCAATAGCGTTGCTTCTGATCATGTTGCCCTTGCCGGTCTGTGCGGCGCAAACCCCGGAATCGGCACAGCAGATTCTGGACCAGAGTGGAGTTAGCCAGGCAAACGGACTTGACTGGAGCTTTGAAGGCGTATGGAACTGGCTGCTGGGTATTCTGTCCCAGCAGTTGGGCCAGCCGCTTCAATTTGCAGTCGAACTGGTGGTGTATCTTGCCATTGCCTGTGTGGTTGGGCTTCTGGCCAGCTCCGGCTGGAAACGGTGCGTGGATGCCATTGCGGTGCTGGGATTCGGCGCAGTCAGTCTCTCCGCCATGATGGATCTGGTTGGTCGTGTGGCCTCCACTGCCGTCGACAGTCAGACCTATCTTGTCTCCTTTGTGCCGGTCTTTTCTGCTGTTTTGGTCTTGGGCGGGCAGGGAGCCGGTGCAGCCATGTATGGCGGCATGTTTCTTTCCATGGCCACCTTTCTGGCAACGGCTATCCAACAATTTTTACTTCCTGTCATGCAAATCTATTTTTGCTTTGCAATCTCAGCAGCTTTGTGGGGAAATACCGGTATTGAGGAAGCCGCGCGTCTCTTTGCCCGATGTCTCAACTGGCTGCTCAAAGGGTGCGGCGCCTTGTTCACTTTTGTGCTGGGTCTTCAGGGAATTTTGGCAGGCAACAGCGATTCCGCCGGCCTGCGGGTGGGGAAAAGCCTTCTTTCCGGTGCTGTCCCGGTTGTGGGCGATGCAGCTGCTGCGGCACTGGAAACCAGCATTTCCGCCGTCAGGGTGCTGAAGGGGTCATTGGCCTTGGCCGTGATCCTTGTCACGGCAGCTGCATTCCTTCCGGTTCTGCTTCACTGCGTGCTGCATTTTCTTGTATTCTCTGCGGCGGGGGTGTTGGCTTCCGCCACCGGGCAACGGCAGTGCGGGCAGATCTGCCATCTGTTTGCCGAGGGGTCCAGTTTGTGCGGTTCCGTTCTGATCCTGTTTTTTTTTCTGGTATTCTTATCGACAATGCTGCTGTTGATCACCGGCAGCGGGGGGTGATACATGTGGATGCACTGCGGCAGATGGCATTCGGGATATGCGCACTATGTGCAGCGGGAGGCGTCCTGCAAATCTTTTGGCCGGAAAACGGATATAAACCGGTTATAAATACCGTACTGGTGCTGTATATTATAACGTCGGTACTGCAGATGCGTCCGAATTCCTCTCTTGCTGCATCCGAAATTTTCAGGGATACCCTTCCACAGAATGTGGAATTGACCGAATATCAGGACTACGCAGATCAGCTTGCGGCCGAGGCGTCCGTCACGGCATTGCAGCAAACGCTGCTGGAGTCGGGTATTCAGGCCGAAGTTCAGCTGGTCGGCGATATCTGCCAGGTCAATCTTTTGGAAGAAACGGATGCCGAGGCGGCAAGGGTAATTCTCGAGGCCAACGCCGGAACCATGTCTTACGAGATTGTGACAGGAGGGGATGCGTTTTGAAGCCGTATCTGCAGAAGCTTCTGGAACTTTTCAAGGGAGAGAAAAAGCTTTTGAACCTGACTGTGGCCGCGGGAATTCTGGGGATGCTGTTAATCGGCATATCCGAATGGATTCCTGAACGCCAGCCGGAGCAGGCAACCGAATCTACGGTTTCCGCTCTTAGCGCCGCGGAATATGCCAGTGAACTGGAAACCAGGCTGGAGACCCTGATCCAGCAGATGGAGGGTGCGGGAAACGTCAGGGTAATGGTCACAATGGCGGAAAGCAGCCGCACTGTCTATGCCACTGACACAGAAACAGACGGGAATGGGTCAACGCGAAGTGAACATCTTCTTTTGGCGGATGGAAGCTCGCCGCCTGCTTTGGTGGAAACGACCCAGTTGCCACAGGTCCAGGGCGTTGCGGTGCTGTGCGAAGGGGGAGACAATGCCGCCGTGCAGGCACGCATTACTGAAATGGTTGATGTTCTGACAGGAGCCGGAGCAAGCCACATTTCTGTGGAACGGCTGACATTACAACAATAATTCATCTGACCAACAGACGCAGCAAGGGAGGGCAATTTTATGAAAAGCAAACAAGCTGGCCGCGGCATTACGTTATTGGCACTTACCGCAGCTTTGGGCGCGGCGGTTTACCTGAACTGGTCTTTTGCCAAAGATTCACCCCAGGTGATCTCCGAACAGCCGGACGGCACCGTCGCGGAAGAAACGCAGCCGGTACAGGCTGCGGCGGAGGATGATGCGCTGGCTGTGTATGACCCGTTGACGACCGAAACACAGGCAGAAACAGAACAGCAGACGGCTGACAAAAACTATGGTGAGGCGCAGCTTGTCAGTGTCAACGAAGATACCGGTACAGAGTTTTTTGAATCAGCACGCTTGTCCCGGGAAAAGAGCCGGGACGAGGCACTGGATACGATCGAGAAAACGTTAAAAAATGCAACGCTGTCCGATGAGGAAAAGCAGCAGGTCACGCAAACCCTGGAACAGCAGGTCACCGATATCGAACGGGAATCCGAACTGGAAACGCTGATCAAGGCAAAAGGCTTTGTGGACTGCGTGGTCGCTCTTGGGGACGGTAAGGCCGATGTTACGGTTATGACCGAGAATGATGCCTTGACGGCTTCGGAGGTGACACAGATTCGAGACGTAATCCTTTCCAAATGCTCGGATGTCACGGCACAGAATATCACCGTGGTGGAAGTAAAATGATTTCGACAAAAGTTGTCCGATGTGAACATTCTCTATCAGTTGCAATATGCGCGGGTTTATGGTAAACTTATTTATAACTTTAGATACCAAAACGACGGGTGTGTTCTTATGCGAGGCGCAGCCGGCGCATCCCGCCCGCGGGCTAGGAGGCAACTGGAAATGAATTTACGAAATGTAGCAGGCGGCAGTCTGCAGATCTCGCTGGATGTCATCGCTAAAATTGCACGGCTTGCGGCTCTGGAAGTGGATGGCGTAGCCGATGTTTCCAGCGGTGGCTCTCAGACCATGCGCGGATTGCTGAGCAAGACCAATTTTCATAAAGATGTCACTGTCGATATGAAAGATGGTGTGGCTGCCATAACCGTATATGTGATTCCCTATTATGGTTGTAAAGTCATGTCCGTCTGCAAAAAGGTTCAGGAAAATGTCAAACAGACAATTCAGATCATGACCGGAATCACGGTCACCCGGGTTAATGTTGTGGCTGCGGGGCTGGCAGAAGCAAAAGTTGCCAATGCCGAGTGAGGAAACCGGTACGTGGGGAAAGAGGAAGTATGGAAGAAACAAATCTGACTCGGCGTCAGGCGCGTGAGGGCGCATTTTTGGCTGCCTTTTCGATGACCTTTCAGCCGGATGAGCCGCAGGAGGCATTGCGTAACTGTGGCGAAATGCAGGAAGTGGAACAGGATGCCTTCACGGCACAGCTTTTGAAGGATCTGACTCTCCACAGTGAAACCATCGATCAGGAGATAACCGATCATCTCAAGGGATGGACCATTGGTCGCTTGCCGCGCGTCAGCCTGACCGCCATGCGGGTTGCTTTGTCCGAGATGCTGTATGGCACGGAGAAAAAGCCCGCAGTTGCTATCAATGAGGCTGTGGAACTGGTAAAAAAGTATGGCGACGAAAATGATTACCAGTTTGTGAATGGCCTGCTGGGTACTGTTGCCCGGGAGCACGGACTGACGGATACCATGGATGCGGAGCCTGCATCATGCTGACCCTTGGTTTCGACACAAGCAATTATGCAACCTCTCTGGCTGTGTTTGACACAGACGCCGGAGAGGTTGTTTGTGATGTCAAGAAATTCTTACCGGTACGGCAGGGACAGCTTGGCCTGCGCCAGAGCGATGCAGTGTTTCACCACACAGCGGCATTACCCCAGCTGATAGGTCAGCTGGGGCAGAAGGTGGATCTGACCAGAATTGATGCGGTTGGCGTGTCTGTCAAGCCGCGTCCGGTGGATGGGTCCTATATGCCCTGTTTTCTGACCGGTCTGAGTGCAGCCACTGCCTTTTCTGCGGCACGGGGGATTCCTCTGGTGCAAACCACACATCAGCAGGGGCACATCTCGGCCGCCCTGTTTGCAGCGGCCGGCTCTGCTCTGTTTGACCAGGAAGTTCTGGTTTTTCATGTCTCGGGCGGCACCACGGACCTGCTGTATTGTCATGGCTCCAACCCGTCAACCTGTATGGGCACCAGCAGTGACCTGTACGCCGGACAGGCTGTTGATCGTCTGGGTGTACGGCTTGGATTCGCATTTCCCGCCGGGGCAGAGGTCAGCCGTCTGGCTGCACACTGCACCGAAAAGATTCGTCCCAAGGCAAGCGTAAAGGGAACCAGCTGCAGCTTGTCCGGGTTGGAAAACCAGTGTGCACGATTGCTGGAACAGGGAAAAACGCCGGAATATGTATGCCGGTACTGCCTGCTCTGTGTCGCTGAAACATTGTACCGGATGGCAAAAGCTGCACTGGAAGAGCACCCCGGACTGCCGGTGATTTTTGCCGGTGGTGTGATGAGCAGTGATATTGTACGGGAATATATCACAGCACGTTTACCCATGTCGCATTTTGTTCCGGGTAAATTTGCCAGCGACAATGCCATCGGCGTCTCCATACTCGCTGCCAGGGAGGTACAGGCATGGCCGATTACATCAGCGTAACGGTTCTGAATAAATTGGCCAAACAGGTTCTGGAAGCCTGCGAGCCGCTGAACAGTCTGGTGGTTTGCGGAGAGATTTCCAATTTCACCAGACATTATAAAAGCGGTCACCTGTATTTTACCTTAAAAGATGATTCCGCTGCGGTAAAAACCGTGATGTTCCGGGACAAGGCACGACTGCTGCGATTTGCCCCCCAGAACGGTATGATGGTGTTGGCATACGGTCATGTTACAATCTATGAGCGGGATGGTGCGTTTCAATTTTACGCAGACTACCTGCGGCCATTTGGTGCGGGTGCTGCACAGATGGCATTTGATGCACTGAAACAAAAGCTGGAGAAAGAGGCCCTCTTTGCCCCCGAGCACAAACGGCCATTGCCCCCGATGCCCCGCTGTATCGGCATCGTCACTTCCAAAACCGGAGCGGCTCTTCAGGATGTCCGCAATGTGTTACAGCGCCGCTGGCCGCTGGTCAGGCTGCTTCTGGCCCCTGTCAGCGTGCAGGGGATCGAGGCGGAAGACAGTATCGTGTCCGGAATCCGCACCCTGGATGCAGATTCCCGGCCGGACCTGATTCTTGTAACCCGCGGCGGAGGAAGCAAGGAGGACCTTTGGGTCTTTAACAGCGAAAAGATTGCGCGAACGGTCTATGCCTGTCACAAACCGGTGGTTTCTGCGGTTGGACATGAAATCGACTACACCATCCTCGATTATGTGGCCGATCTGCGGGCACCAACTCCATCCGCAGCAGCTGAACTGTGCGTTCCGGATCAGCAGCAGATCCGGGAAGAAATATGCAATCTTGGTAAAAATATTCAAAAGAATATACAGTATTCGCTGCAAGTGTGCTATAATACTTTCAGAAGTGTCCGCCCTGCAGAAACTTTGCGGGGCATCCAAGCTGCGCTGGATGCCAGGCAGCGCAATCTGTCAGCGTGTGCAGAACAAATGCGCCTGGCAAAAGGGCATCTGTTGCGCAGCAAATTTTCCGAACTGGGCGCAGCCGCCAATCTGGCTGCTTCATTGAATCCCTATGCCATTTTGAGTCGCGGATATGCAATGGTGGAGGACAGCGCAGGAAATTGCGTAACTGTGCCTCAGCTGAAGGCAGGGGATTGTATTACTCTGCGCAGCAGCAATGCATTGGCACAATGTACGGTCGACACGGTGATTCTGCCGGAGGCAGACAGAAAACATGAAGAAAGCACCAAAAACCTTTGAGGAAGGCCTTTCCCGTCTGCAGGAGATTCTCTCTCGGATGCAGGCTCAGGATACACCACTGGCCGAGAGCGTCAAACTGTATGCCGAGGCCGCCGATCTGATCCAATACTGCAACCAGACCTTGAATACAGCCAAGCTTCAGATTGATGAAATTGACGATAAGCTTCAGCAGGCTGTACAAGATACGGAGGACCCCCTATGACGCAGGAAGCATACAAGGCACGGTATGACGCCTATGTAGCGTTGACAGAACAGCGCCTGAAAACGCTTTGCGATGAATATTTGCCTGTTGCTGCGCGGATTTCCCAGGCTGCCCGCTACAGTCTTTTGGGAGGCGGAAAACGCGTCCGCGCTGTTCTGGTTCTGGCTGCCTGTGAGCTGTCAGGTGGTAATGTGGACGCTGCGGCGGACTATGCGGCCGCACTGGAAATGCTGCATTGCTATTCGCTGATCCACGATGATATGCCTTGTATGGACAACGATGATATGCGCCGAGGACGGCCAAGCTGCCATAAACAGTATGATGAGGCAACCGCGCTGCTGGCTGCAGACGCTCTGGTCACGGCTGCCTTTGAAGCGGTTGCCAATGCTCCGCTTTCTGCATCCAGCCGTGTCCGTACGGCTGCGATGCTGGCAAAGGCCGCAGGTGCCCGGGGAATGCTGTACGGTCAGGAACTGGACAAGCGTTTTGAGACCGAACTGGCCTCGGAAGAACAGTTGTTGGAATTGCACCGGCACAAAACCGGTGCTTTGATCCTGGCTGCGGTCCAGATGGGATGTGCCGCAGCCGATGCCCCGGATGCCTTGCAGCTGCCGCTGGAGCAGTATGCCCGGGAAATCGGGCTGGTATTCCAGATCGTTGACGACGTGCTGGACGTGACTTCCTCCACCGAAACGCTGGGCAAGCCGGTGGGAAGCGATTCCGAAAACGGAAAGACAACCTTTGTCACTTTGTACGGGTTGGATGGCGCCAAATCCTTGGCCCGGCAGCACAATGACGCAGCGTTGAAGGCACTGCTTCCGCTTGGCGAAAAGGCTGAATTTCTGCGGCAACTGGCTGCAAGCCTGTTGGTCCGCAACAAATAACATTAAGGGAGCGATACAATGCAGTGGCTGATGGTGCCATTACAGTGGAACTTCGTTTTGGTGACTGCGCTGGTTGCCTCGCTGGCGGCACAGCTGATTAAAGTCATTTTGAATCTCATTATCATCGGTAAATTTATTCCGGAGCGGATCTGGGGTTCCGGCGGTATGCCCAGCTCCCATTCTGCTACGGTGTGTGCCATGCTGGTTTCCACCGGCAGATTTTGTGGCACGGGTTCTCCGCTATTTGCGATTGCCGTTGTCACCTCCGTAATCGTCATGTACGATGCCATGGGCGTCCGACGCGAAACCGGTGAGCAGGCAAAGGTGCTCAACCAGATGTTGAATGAATGGATGGATGAAGGTGCCCAGAATTTTCCGTGGCTTGCCGACAAGCGCTTGAAAGAAATGGTCGGGCATACCCCGATCCAGGTCCTTGCCGGTGCAATTCTGGGTGTTCTGATCGGTTTTATTATGCCGATTCCTGTATAACGGACGGGAAAGATGTTCCGGGAGTAAAAATCAAGAGGTGTACCGCAAATGAGGTATCCGTTGCTGAGCCGAATCCAACGGGCAGGGGACGTCAAGAAGCTGTTGCCGGAAGAATTACCGGTATTGTGTGATGAGATCCGCAACTTTTTGATCGAGAGTGTCTCCGCCACCGGGGGACATCTGGCATCCAACCTGGGCGTCGTAGAACTGACGGTCGCTCTTCATCGGGCGTTGCAGCTGCCGAGAGACAAAATTGTTTTCGATGTGGGGCACCAGTGTTATACGCATAAGCTTTTGACCGGACGCCGCGCCGGTTTTGCTTTATTGCGTCAAAAAGATGGCATATCCGGTTTTCCCAATCCTGCTGAAAGCGATTGTGATGCATTTATTGCAGGACACGGCAGCACAGCACTGTCTGTTGCAATTGGCATTGCCAGGGCCAAAAAGATCAAAAAAGAACCGGGCAAGGTTGTGGCTGTAATTGGCGACGGTGCCTTTACCGGCGGTATGGTTTATGAGGGCATGAACAACATTGCCATGCTCAATAACCTTATCGTTATCCTGAACGACAATAAAATGTCCATCTCAAAAAACGTGGGGGAAATCGCCAATTATCTGACACGTCTTCGTACTGACCCCAAGTATTTCCATGCCAAGGCCCAGATGGAAACGGCACTGGAAAGCATTCCGCTTGTGGGCAGCGGCGTGGTTCGCATGCTGCAGGGTGGAAAACAGGTCATCCGCCGTGGAATTTACCATTCCACCATGTTTGAGGAAATGGGCTTTCAGTACATCGGTCCGGTGGATGGACATGATGTGCTGCAGCTCAGCCAGATGTTCCGCAACTTGCAGGAACAGACAGCGCCTTTGTTTATCCATGTGGTAACCAAAAAGGGCAAGGGCTTCAAACCGGCTGAGGAAAATCCCGGTGAATATCATGGTGTTTCTGCCTTTGACCTGAATCATATTACAAACCCGGAAGTATCTCCCAAAGACAGTTTCTCCACCTGTTTTGGCTCCAAACTGTCCGAGCTGGGCAATTCCTGCCGGGAATTGTGCGCCATTACGGCTGCCATGAAATACGGAACCGGCCTGCAGTATTATAAGCATGATCATCCGGAACGCTTTTTTGATGTGGGCATGGCAGAACAGCATGCAGTAACTTTTGCCGGCGGATTGGCCAGTCAGGGGCTTTTGCCTGTGGTGGCCATTTACTCCACCTTCTTTCAGCGCGCCTACGATCAGATGATCCATGATGTCTGTCTGATGCAGCTGAATGTGATTTTTGCAGTTGACCGGGCGGGCCTGGTTCCCAATGACGGGGAAACGCATCAAGGCATTTACGATCCGGCTTTCTTCAGCCAGATGCGCATCGAGACCTATTCGCCAGCCAATTATGCTGAGCTGGAATACTGGTTGACCGAGCTGGTACAGCATGGGAAAGGCCCCCGCGCCATCCGGTATCCCCGCGGTGAGGAAAAGCCTTCCATGTCGGCGCTCGGCTGCAGTGGAAACCTGTTCGACTTTATTGACAAGCAGACCGACTCCGACATTGCACTGGTCAGCTACGGCGCCGAAACAGAGGAAGCATTGGCCGCCTGTGATCTTCTCCTTCAAAAGGGAGTCCGCGCCGACTGCTGTAAACTGGTACGGATTGTTCCGTTGCCCGATGGTATTTGCCAGGCGCTCAGCCAATATAAAACCATTTTGTTTGCTGAAGAATGCGTTCAGGACGGCGGCGTCGGGCAACAGCTTTGTTTTGCATTGCAGCAAACGGGCTGGCAGGGCAGATTTCTTTTGCATGCAGTGGATAACCGTCATCTTTTGCACGCGAATGTTCCGCAGTTGCGCAAGGATCAGGAACTGGATGCCGCGTCACTGGCAGGCCATATTCTTTCTGTCTGCATGCAACCGGATAAGGAGAACTGAATGAAGCAGAGATTGGATCAGTATCTTTGCCAGAATGGGCTGGTACAGAGTCGTGAACGAGCCAAAGCGTTGATTATGTCAGGCATCGTGTTTGTCAACGGTCAGAAAGCCGACAAGGCTGGTGATATGGTACCGGAAGGTGCCACAGTTGAGGTTCGTGGTCATGATATTGGGTATGTCAGCCGCGGCGGTCTGAAGCTGGAAAAAGCCATGAAAGTGTTTCCCATGCACCCGGACGGGAAGGTCTGCATGGATATCGGCGCTTCCACGGGAGGTTTTTCCGACTGTATGCTGCAAAACGGTGCCACCAAAGTGTATGCGGTGGATGTGGGATATGGGCAGCTGGCCTGGAGTCTGCGTACAGACCCCCGGGTCATCAATATGGAACGCACCAATATTCGCAATGTCACCCCGGATATGCTGGCAGAACCGATTGAATTTTTCAGTGTGGATGTGTCTTTCATCTCGCTGAAGCATATTTTTCCGGTCGCAGATACCGTGTGCACACCGGGCGCCTGTGGTGTCTGCCTTGTAAAGCCGCAGTTTGAAGCCGGCCGGGAAAAGGTGGGGAAAAAGGGCGTCGTACGGGAGCCTGCCACCCATCGGGAAGTCCTGCATACCGCAATCGGATACGCTGAAGCCAATCATTTTTCTGTTTTGGGGTTGGATTATTCCCCGATAAAAGGTCCTGAAGGCAATATCGAATTTCTGCTGTTTGTCCGGCACGGGGATTACTCCCCCAGATTGCCGGAAGACGCTGTGGAGCAGGTGGTTTCGGCGGCCCATGCAGCACTGGATTAAGATCCTGCATTGCTTTTTCTTTCAGACAGGAGCCAACGAATGACGGTTTTTCTGTACCCAAACCAAACAAAAGATACGGATTTGTCAGTCACGCGCAGCGCCGCTGAGTTGCTGCGCGGTTTTGGTGTGCGCGTCCTGATGGATCCGGCGTATGCCTCAATCATTGGACCGTGTGCCGAGTACACAGACTGCCGGGATGGAATTTCCGTTTCGGATCTGGTGGTGACCGTGGGGGGAGACGGGACACTGCTGCGGGCGGCGGCGGATTGTCTGAGCTGCAACAAGCCTGTACTGGGTGTCAATCTGGGCCGGACCGGTTTTCTTGCCACCTGTGAAGTCCCTCAAATGGAAGAAAAGTTCCGGCGCCTGTCCAAAGGCCAATATCATTTGGAATATCGGACCTTACTGCAGGCGGAAGTTCCAGGAGACACTTGGCAGGCCCTTGCCGTAAACGATGTTGTGTTGTATGGCCGGTCCCGGCTGCATCCCATGGATTTCGTGGTATATTGCGACGGTATCTGCGTGGGAAATTTCCGCAGTGACGGTGTGATTGTATCCACCCCAACGGGTTCCACCGCCTATTCGCTTTCCGCAGGCGGCCCCATTCTGGATGTCACATCGCAGGTTTTTGTGATGAGTGCCATCTGCCCCCACGGCGGGCAGCTGGCTCCATTGGTCTTTTCCCCTCAGCGTCGCCTCCGGATACTTTCTGCACCGGAAAACCGGGATGTGGTTCTTGCCTGTGCGGACAGCCGTACCAGCCACACTTTGGCTCCCGGTGAATCGATTGATATTTTGAATGCAGCACAGACGCTTGCTTATGCTGTGTTTGATGATGCAGAGCAGTTTCGCGCCATCGAAAACAAATTGACAAGGAGATGATCGCGGCATGAAGCGTGCAAGACACCAGGCAATTCTGGACCTGATTGAAAAACACCCCATCGACCGACAGGAAGAACTGCTGTTCTACCTGCGGGACGAGGGATTTGATGTGACGCAGGCGACGGTATCCCGCGACATCCGCGAACTTCGCCTTGTCAAAGCTGCCACGGGAAGCGGCGGATACCGTTATGTGGCCGCATCAGAATCCGGAAAGGTCAGTCATTCTCCCAGCCGGTTTGAAACGATTTTTCGGGAATCTGTGCTGAAAGTGGATTATGCCGGCCATCTGGTGCTGGTCAAATGCTTTTCCGGCATGGCAAACGCCGCCTGTGAAGTATTTGATGCCCGTGCTTGGGATAACGTGGTTGGCACTTTGTCGGGCGATGATACCTTCTTTATTCTGATGCGCACTGAGGAAGCTGCCCATGCTATCTGCGACGAACTACGCAGCTATACGCCGCGTCACTGATATTCAACCTATGAGGAAGATGCCGTATGCTGACCGATCTCAAAATTGAAAATGTGGCTGTGATCGAGAAAGCGGAGGTCAGGTTTACTTCAGGCTTCAATGTTCTGACCGGCGAGACCGGCGCTGGCAAGTCGATTCTGATTGATTCCATCAACGCCATTCTTGGCAACCGCACTTCCCGTGACTTGGTGCGAAGCGGAACCACCAAGGCCTGTATCTGGGCCACCTTTGAGGACATTCCGGATTCTGTCAGATCCAGGCTGACAAAAAGCGGCTACGAAGCAGACAATGATCTGCTGCTGTACCGTGAAATCAATGCCGAGGGAAAAGGCAGCTGCCGGATTAACGGGATGCCCGCCACCGCTACCGTGGTGCGGGACATCTGTGCCGGGCTGATTGCCATTCATGGGCAGCATGACAGCCAGAGTCTGACCAATCCGGCTATGCATCTTTCGCTTCTGGATCAGTATGCGCAAAATGATATCCTGCGCAGTCGGTATCATGACTTGTACCGGCAGGTCGTGCAGGTCAAGAGAGAAGCGGATGCTCTGATGGCCAGTGAGGCGGACAAGCAGCGCCGCATCGAATTGCTGACCGAGGAAGTCCAGGAGCTGGATGCCGCGAACCTGACCGTCGGGGAAGAAGAAACCCTGAACGAGCGGAAAAAGGTCATTGTCCATGCCCAGAGCATTTTGGACGGGATTACCGCGGCACATGCTGCACTGTCCGGGGATGAAGAGGGGGATACCGCCGGTGCCGCGGATCTTCTGGGCAGCGCCTCCACAAGTTTGTCGGAATCGGCACGGTTGGATGAAAGTCTTGCTTCTCTGTCGGAACGTCTGAACGATCTGTATTATACGGCGCGTGATCTGACCACGGAACTGGCGGACCGCCTGGACAGCTACAGTTTTGATGGCAATGAACTGGACCAGATTGAATCAAGGCTTGATCTGATTTATCGGTTAAAACGAAAATACGGCGGAGAGATCTCTGATCTGTTGACCCGTCGCGACGCGGCGGCTGCGGAACTGGAGAACTACCAAAGTGCTTCTCAGCGGATCGAGGAACTGAATCAGCGCAAGCAGCAGTTGTTCCGGCAGGCCCGGCAGGCTGCCGAAGCACTGACGCAATCCCGCCTGAAAGCCTTTGACTCCATGAACCGGCAGATGCTTTCGGCACTTGCTTTCCTGAATATGCCGGGGATCCGGTTTACTCTGCACCATCAGCGGGGACCGCTGGCATCCGCCGGACAGGATACGGTGGAATTTCTGATTTCGACCAACCCGGGCGAGGATCCCAAGCCTTTGGCCAAAATTGCTTCCGGTGGCGAACTTTCCCGCATTATGCTGGCCTTCAAAAGTGCTTTGGCCGAAAAGGATGCCATTCCCACGGTCATCTATGATGAAATCGATACCGGCGTTTCCGGAATGGCGGCAGGCCGAATCGGCAAACTGCTGCACGATACGTCCGCTGGTCATCAGGTACTCTGTATCACCCACACGCCGCAGGTGGCAGCGTTTGCGGACAATCAGCTTCTGATCCAAAAAAATGTCCGCAACGGCAGAACCTATACCCAAATTCATACCCTGGACCTGGAAGGACGCGTACGTGCACTGGCATCCATGATCTCCGGCGACAATGTCACAGACCTCAGCCTTGCCAATGCACGGGAGATGATTGAAAAATGTCAAAGGGCAACCTAAATTGTCACGCAGGCAAAAATAGATTGTCAAAATAGAAGAGGAATAGCGGAGTAACGTAGAGAGGAA
>CAJFMB010000090.1 GCA_904390925.1 uncultured Subdoligranulum sp. | reverse complement strand
TCTTGTACATCATGGCGTCCATCTCGGGGAAGGACATGACGCCCTGCACCACGTTGCCGTGGATCATGAAGGGCGGGATCACGTAGGTGAAGCCCTTGTTGATCATGAAGTCGCGGGCGTAGGCCAGCACAGCCTCGTGCAGGCGGGCGATGTCGCCCAGCAGATAGTAGAAGCCATTGCCGGAGACGCGGCCGGCAGCATCCAGGTCGATGCCGTCAAAGCTCTCCATGATGTCCACATGGTACGGGATGGGATAGTCGGGCACCACCGGCTCGCCGAAGCGCTGGACCTCCACATTGTAGCTGTCATCGGGGCCGATGGGCACGCTGGGGTCGATCATCTGGGGGATGGTGTACATGATCTCCTGGATGCGGGCCTTCAGCTCGTCCTCCTTGGCCTCCAGCTCCTTCAGGCGGTCGGCCTGGGCGGTGACCTGCTTTTTGACTTCCTCCGCCTCGGCAGCCTTGGACGGGTCCTTCTTGGCCTGGCCCATCAGCATGCCGATCTGCTTGGACAGCTTGTTGCGGTTGGCGCGCAGGCCGTCCGCCTCGCCGATGGCAGCGCGGTATTCGGCATCCAGCTTGATGACCTCATCCACCAGCGGCAGCTTGGCGTCCTGGAATTTCTTCTTGATGTTCTCTTTGACTTCGTCGGGATGTTCCCGAACAAAACGGATGTCCAGCATGTTTTGCCCACTCCTTATTGCAATTTCATAACGGAATCTGACCCGGGGTCAGCTCCCCTGCCGGCACGGCACAGCCGGCCGGAAAAGTGGTATTTCCTGATAAAAAGAATACCCCTTTTTTGTGCGGTTTGTCAATCAAAATCTGTAACTTCCGGCCAATGCCGGCACAAAAAAGCCACAGATATTCCTGACGCGGGATCAGCCCTCCCAGTGCTCGGCGCCGGGGTCTTCCCCGGGGGCGGTCTGCCCGGCCGATTCCGGGTCATACTGGCCCAGCAGCCGGGCATAGGCAGCCAGCTGTTCGTCGGAATAAAAGTCGATCTGCAGACTGCCCTTGCCGTTTTTGTAGCTGATGCGCACCTCGCTGCCGGTCACGTCCTTGAGGGCGGCTTCCAGCTCGACGGCGACCTTGGGCCGGGTGAAGGGGTCCTGGGTCTTGGGGGCGCGGGGCGGCTTGTTCAGCTTGCGGCAGAGGGCCTCGGCCTGGCGGACGTTCATGCCCTTGGCCTCGATCAGGCGGGCAGCCTCCTCCATCCGGCCGGAGTCGCTGAGGCCCAGCAGCGCCTTGGCGTGGCCGGCGCTCAGCTTGCCGGTGCGCACCTGGTCCCGCACCGGGTCGGGCAGCGCCAGCAGACGCAGGGTGTTTGCCAGCGAACTGCGGCTTTTGCCCAGACGCTTGGCGGCGGTTTCCTGGGTCAGGCCGTATTTTTCGATCAGCTGCTGGCAGCCCTCGGCCTCCTCGATGGGGTCCAGGTCCTCCCGCTGCAGGTTCTCGATCAGGGCCAGCGCGGCGGCCTGCTCGTCGGTGACTTCCTTGATCAGCACCGGGACCTCGTCCAGGCCCGCCATGCGGGCGGCCCGCCAGCGGCGCTCGCCGGCAATGATGACGTAGCCCGGGCCCGCCTTTTTGGGGCGCACCGCGATGGGCTGCAGCAGGCCGTTTTCCGAGATGCTGGCCGACAGTTCCGCCAGCGCCGTCTCGTCAAAGGTTTTGCGGGGCTGTTCGGGGTCGGGCTCGATCTCCCGCACCGGCAGCGTGGTGATGGTGGTGTCGTCGCCGGCCTGCTCCGGCAGGTCAGCGAACAGACTGTCCAGACCACGGCCCAGGCCGCCCTTTGGTCTTGCCATGGGAAAGGCTCCTTTCGTTTTTTGAATTTGCGGATTGCGTTTTGATTTTGCCGGCTGCCAGCCGGGGAGGATTCTTCTTTCGCTTGCGAAAGAAGAAACAAGAAAGCGTTTGTCTGATTTTTGCTTTCGGCCGGAGATTGTACGGCAGCCTGCCGGAGGGTTATTCTTCTTTCGGTGGAAGATGTCCGGCAGTCTGCCGGAGGGCTATTCTTCTTTCGTCGCCGAAAGAAGAACCAAGAAAGGCGCCACCCTTTCGAACGGGTGGACGACGACTTGGGGGCCTTACCCCCAAGACCCCCGCCAACGATAGACGGCAGGCCATCCCACTCCCGGCTGCTCCCGGCCTTACCTTGCAGGCCGGGTGAAACGTTTTTGGTGGCAGCGGTAAAGCTGTACATTTTCTTTGCAGGTGTTGGCCTGATCAAGTTCCTTTTCCCGCAGCGGAAAGACCTGCACCCCCGGCCCGCAGGGTGGGCCGGGTAGAAGCCGGTGAGGGTAACACCCGGTAAGTTTTCCGCTGTGCGGGGTCCAGGGGTTTCCCCTGGTCGGCGTCCACCGCGTCGAAACGGTGGCACCTTTCTTGCTTACTTCTTTCGGTGACGAAAGAAGTAAGACCCC
>CAJFMB010000089.1 GCA_904390925.1 uncultured Subdoligranulum sp. | reverse complement strand
AGGCGCCGTCGCCCTCGTTGACGATGTAGGGCAGGTTCAGGCGGTCAAGGGCCTGGATCAGGCCGTTGGTGGCAGCCTCCCAGTCCTCATCGGAGCCCATGGAGTTCTCGGGGCGGGTGGACAGTTCCACAAAGTACTGGAAGCCGAACTTCTCGTACACCGAGTTGATCAGGTGCACCACGTTCATGATCTCGTCGGTGATCTGGTCGGGCCGGACAAAGATGTGGGCATCGTCCTGGGTGAAGCAGCGCACACGGAACAGACCGTGCAGGGCGCCGCGCAGCTCATGACGATGGACCAGGCCCAGCTCACCCACGCGCATGGGCAGCTCGCGGTAGCTGTGGGGCTGGCTGCGGTAGACCAGCACGCCGCCGGGGCAGTTCATCGGCTTGATGCAGTAGTCCTCGTCATCAATCTTGGTGGCGTACATGTTGTCCTTGTAGTGATCCCAGTGGCCGGAGGTCTCCCACAGCTTGCGGCTCATGATCATGGGGGTGGAGACCTCCACGTAGCCGGCCTTGGAATGGATCTCGCGCCAGTAGTCGATCAGGGTGTTCTTCAGGATCATGCCGTTGGGCAGGAAGAAGGGGAATCCGGGTGCCTCGTCCACGAACATGAACAGCTGCATTTCCTTGCCGATCTTGCGGTGGTCGCGGCGGGCGGCCTCCTCCAGCAGCTTCAGGTGCTCGTCCAGCTCCTCCTGGGTACGGAAGGCGATGCCGTTGATACGGGTCAGCATCTTGTTGTTCTTGTCGTTTTTCCAGTAGGCGCCGGACTGCTGGGTGATCTTGAATGCCTTCAGGCCCTTGGTGTAGGTCAGGTGAGGTCCGATGCACATGTCAATGTACTCGCCCTGCTGGAAGAAGCTGAACTCGGTCTCGTCCTTCAGATCAGCCATGTGCTCGATCTTGTACTTTTCGCCGCGCTCCTCCATCAGCTTGACGGCCTCGTCACGGGGCAGGATGAAGGGCTTGATCGGCAGGTTTTCCTTGCAGATCTTCTTCATTTCCTTCTCGATGGCGGCCAGGTCCTCGTCGGTCAGCTTGGTGTCGCCCAGGTCCACGTCATAGTAGAAGCCGTTGTCGGTGGCAGGACCAAAGGCAAAGTCTGCCTGGGGGTACAGGCGCTTGATGGCCTGTGCCATGATGTGGGCTGCGGTGTGGCGCAGCACATGCAGTTCCTGGTCCTTCGGGCACTCGGCCACGGTACCGTCCTTGTAGATGATCTTCATAAGATGCCCCTCCTTTGGGGTTTGGCCGGGCAGCCGCCCGGCAGGATTGGTTTGCGGCGCGCCGCCGCCGGAAAAGAAAACCGCTCCATCCCGCAGGTATTCTGTACCGGAAACTCCGGCACAAACACGGGATGAAGCGGCAATTGCAATGCAAAATCGGCTCCACGGTTCCACCCGAATTGCGCTGCCCGACAAAAGGGACGGCGCCACTCGTTTCCGGCGGTAACGGGCCGGGTCCGGCGAAGGTTCACCTTCGCGCTCTGCGGTGGTAAGGCGTCAGGCGGAAAGGGCCGCACCGCTTGCAGCACACCGGATGTCCGGCGGCGGTGTTCTCTGTGGCTGCTGCCTGCGCCCGTTTGTCCGCATCACAGCTTTCAAACGGAATGAAGTTATTGTCATTTTAGCCCCAACCGGCGGCAAAGTCAACCCGAAGCCGCAACAGTTTTGGCGGAAATTTTTGACCGGATTCCAGCAAATTACACCAAAATCCGTTCCCGGTCAGGACTGCTCCGGCAGGAAAAGCGTCTCGTCCCGTTCTCCGGCCGTCATGGCGTTGTATTCCAGCAGGTGATAACCGGTCAGCCAGTCCTCCAGCTCTGCATCGGTTCCCGCCTCGGCAAAGCTGCCGTCCGGGCGCAGAATCCCGTCCAGATTGGTCCAGGCGCTGCACTGCTGCCGCATGGCCAGCAGATACCGGTAATAAGGTGACAGCGGCAGGCCGGCCTGCTCCATCGTCATCGGCAGCAGGGCAGTCAGGTCCACCACCGGCAGGGCATCCTCCGCCGTCTCGGTGGTCACGCGGACATCAGCGGGATAGTTGGTCCACAGCAAAAACGGGGTGGCACGCTGGCGCACCGTCAGTTCCGTCCCGGTCAGGGTGCTGTCGGCAATGTCGGTGACCATGTAGGGGGCGTGATCCCCCACCATCAGAAGCACCACCCGCCGGCCGCTTTCCTGATACAGGTCGGTGAAGTACTCGATCAGTTTCTGCAGCGCCGCATCATCCAGTGCCAGACAGCTCAGATATTCGTCCATATCATGATCCAGGCTGCCGTAATCGGTACCGGCATGGACCAGCAGGTCGGACTCTGCCAGCCGATCATAGCCGCCGTGGTTCTGGATGGTCAGCAGGTAGGCAAACCGGGGCTGGTCCTCCGGCATGGCTTCATACATTTCGCAGAAATAGCGGAAAGCATCTGCATCCGGCACATAATTGTCCCGGTTGCCATAGGGGGTGAAGGGAGAAAAGCTTTGGGAGAAAGACCTGCTAATAAAAGTCAAGTAGAAATTTCAGATTTTTCAGGGAGGCAAAAAGGCAACACAAAACCAAGCCGCTGAGCATCTCAAAATTAAAACGGCGGCCAGTCAGATGGTATAGCACAAGAAAATCAGTCTTGTTCCAGGGAATCCAAGTAGGCTTTCACAGAAGCGTAGTAGATACGCAGGAACTTATTTGCGGAGGCCATCATGTAGACACGGTAGGGCTTGCCCTCAGAGCGTTTCTTGTTCATGAACTGGTAGACTGGCTCATCTGTCGGAGCGCATTGTAAGAAGACGCCCATCACCAGAAATAGCGTTCTACGCAGTGAGGCAGACCCCCGTTTGGAAATGCTGCGGCTACGGACATCCGTTTGGCCGGATTGGTAGGGAGGGGCGTCAATGCCCGCAAAGGCCACCAGCGCTTTCTTGGAATGAAAACGGCGCACATCGCCAATTTCAGCCATGAGTTGAGGGCCGAGAGTAGGGCCA
>CAJFMB010000088.1 GCA_904390925.1 uncultured Subdoligranulum sp. | reverse complement strand
GCCGTAGACATGGACCTTTTCCAGCTTGCCCACAGCCACCTTGGCGATGTAGGGGACCAGGTTGTTGGGGATGCCGTTGGGGTCCTCGCCGATGAGTCCGGAGGGATGGGCGCCGATGGGGTTGAAGTAGCGCAGCAGAGCCACGTTCAGCTGCGGGTCGGCGTGGCAGCAGTCGGTGAGGATGCGCTCGGTGAATACCTTGGTGGTGCCGTAGGGGTTGGTGGTGGCACCGGTGGGGAAGTCCTCGGTGATGGGCACGCTGGCGGGGTCGCCGTAGACGGTGGCGGAGGAGGAGAAGATGAAGTTGTGGCAGTCGTAGCGGCGCATCACATCCAGGATGTTCAGCGTGCAGGCCAGGTTGTTGGAGTAGTACTCGATGGGCTTGGCGACGCTTTCGCCCACGGCCTTGTAGGCGGCGAACTGGATGACACAGTCAATGTCCGGGTTGGCGGCAAACAGCGCCTCGACAGCGGCCTTGTCGGTCATGTCGGCCTCGACGAAGCGGAAATCCTTGCCGGTGATGGTCTTGACGCGGGCCAGGGCCTCGGGGCAGGAGTTGTAGAAGTTGTCGGCCACGACAATGTCGTATCCGGCATTCAGAAGTTCGACGCAGGTGTGGCTGCCGATGTAGCCGGCGCCGCCGCTGACCAGAATTGCCATAATACTCGCTCCTTTGCATTTATGTTGCCGTATGATGCAGAATTCACCCGCCGCGCCATTTTGCAAAAACGGGCTGTATATCGCCGTTTTGGCTGATCTTGCGCGGGTTTTTTCCACCTGTTCCTATTTTATTCTACTTCACTGTCCGGCTTTGTTACATGGACGTTTGGGGGTTGTGCATATCGGTTTGTTGCGGCTTTCTGGGCGGCTGCCTTGCGGGCATGCCGCACAAAGTCCCGCGGCGTCACCCCGAAGGTGCGCTTGAAGCAGCGGGAAAAGTAGGCGCTGTCGGAAAAGCCCAGCTGTTCGGCTGCCTCGCCGGGGGTGTAGCCGCCGGCCAGCAGCAGCCGGGCCTGGTCCATTTTCATGTCGGAAAAGGTTTCCATGGGGCCCTTGTGCAGCCGGGTGCGGAAGGCTTTCTGCAGCCGGGCACGGGTGCAGCCGTTGTCCCGGCAGACCTGGTCCACCGTCAGTTCCTGGTCCAGCCGGTCGGAAAAATAGACCTGCACCATCTCCACCAGCAGCTGCTGTTCCCGCTCGATGCGGGCGCGGTTGCTCTGGCGGCGGGTGCGGCGCTGGCCGCGGATCAGGGTGATGAGCAGAATTTCCAGGTAGAGGCACAAAAGCTGCTGTGCCGCAAAGGGGGCGTCAGTGCGGGGCACCGACGGTTTGTCGGGGGTTGCAGGGGTGAAGGCTTCCCGGACGGTGTAGAGCAGCCGCTGGATGCAGACCCGGGCGCCCAGGTCGGTGCGCAGCACCCGGCCGCGCAGGTCATCCATGGCGGCGCCGCTGCACAGAAAGTCCAGCCGCAGCACCTCGGGCGGGACCTCGCCGGGGACGGTCATGGAATAGCTCTCGCCGGGCTGGTGGAGCAACAACTGGCCTGCCCGCAGTGTCACGGGGCGGCCGTCGCAGCATTCCTCAATGGCGCCGCCGGTCAGGTAGACCAGCTGCCAGGTGTCGCAGAGGGTTTCCGGCAGGCTGTCGCCGGTGCGCCACTCGGAAAAATCCGCCGCCGGGACCTGTTCCACCCGCAGCTGGATGGGGTCGTCTGTTGCCATGGGCCTCCCTCCCTTCAGGCGCCGGGCCGGGCCGCCACCGTACCGCCCGGCAGCTGGACCTGACCTGCCAGCTCGCCGGTGCTGAAAACGCCGGGGGGCGTCTCGCAGACGGCGGGGAAGCTTTCCTGCCCCGCAAAGCCGGAACAAAGGCCCAGCCGGGCGGCGGTCAGCGGGCTGATCTGCTTTTCCACCGCGCCGTAGATCAGGCTGCCGTCCGGGCCGTAGGTGTCCAGCATGATGGCGTCCGGCCACTGGCTTTGCACATACCGGGTCAGCTCGGGGGTGACATAGTAGTCGCTGCTGCCCTCGTACAGGTCCGGCGCCCCGTACAGGTGCAGGATCTCGTGGGCGTAGACGGCGGGGGTCTCGAAGTCCTCGGGGCCGCTGTAGGCGTCGATGCGGTACAGGCAGCTGAATTCCTGGTAGTAGTCGGCGCCGTCCTCCAGGTAATGCACCATGGTGAAGGAGGACCCCCTCACCGGCAGAAACAGCAGGAATCCGATGCTGGAGGTGCCATACCGGCTGCGCAGCGCATCGGTGTCCAGCCCCTCGCACAGGTCATAGGCGGCTGCGTAGAAAGCGTTGCTTTCCTGGGAGTCGGTGCCGCCGGCAAACCGGCCGTCGTAGGACACATGGTAGAACAGGCCGTTGTCGGGGGTGCCGTCGTCGTAGGAGATTGACGCGGTCAGGCCGTACTGGCTGCACTGCTGTTCGATCCAGTCCACGGCGGTGGCCAGCGTTTCCCGGCTGCGGGCGATGTCCTCCTCGGACCAGGAAGCGCCGCCCCCCGCCTCGTCCAGATAGACGCTGACCAGCACACTGGGCCAGCCCAGCAGACCGGCACTGCCGTACATCCGCTGGGCCTCGGTCAGGCCGGAATCGTCATACCATTGGCCGTACCAGTCGTCATACCAGTCGTCGGGGGCATCCTCGCCGGTGTCCGGCTGCGGCCAGTCGAAGGGAGTGCGCCCGGATGCCGACGGTGAGGTCAGCACCCGCGGGGCACAGCCGGTCAGCGCCAGCAGCAGGGCCAGGGCCCCGGCTGCCAGTGCTGCCGGGAAAATCTTGTTTTGTTTCAATGGGGTGTCCCTTTCCCGCAAAGATGCGGCGAATGGGGAGGAGTGGTTGATTGGTTTGTTTCTTTGTTTCTGGGTTTCTGGCGGGAGATTGTACGGCATACCGCCGGGGGGTTATTCTTCTTTCGCTTGCGAAAGAAGAAACAAGAAAGTTTTTCTTTAGCTGCTGGCTGCTGTTTTTCCGGCTGCCAGCCGGGGAGCTATTCTTCTTTCGTCGGAAGATTTCCGGCTGCTTTTCTTTTGGTTATTCTTCTTTCGTCGCCGAAAGAAGAACCAAGAAAGGCGCCACCCTTTCGAACGGGTGGACGACGACCAGAGGAACTTATCCTCTGGACTCCAGC
>CAJFMB010000087.1 GCA_904390925.1 uncultured Subdoligranulum sp. | reverse complement strand
TCTCCTCAAACTCCCTGATCGGGTCCCATATTTCTGTTATCAAAAACAAATCCACGAAAGCGAGGAAACGAGATGACAAATATCGATTTGTGCGGCATTTGGTGCCGGACTTCATCTACAATATCGGTACCACCGTGCTCAACGGCGGTATCTCGATGGTGGTCTTCTTCTTCGTCAACAAGATCATTTTCCCCTCTGCTGAGGCATCCTCCAAGAATGCCTGACAGGTTTTTGTGCCTTTTTCTCTCTCTTGTCAGATATCTCCCTGGCGGCTTGCGACCTACCCAATTCTCCCTTTTCTCGTTATAAAAGCCGCCGAAAAAACTCCGGCTCTGTGATTGGATCACGGAACCGGAGCTTTTTTATGCCAAATGAAAAATGGAAGAGATCCCCGCGGCAACCTGTTTTACCGTATCACCGTCGCCGGATCACAATGCCGTCAGGGTACGCCTCAGGAGATACCGTACCGTTCCATCCAGAAATTGATCTGCAAGAAATAGGCAATCATCTGCGGCCCTGCCATCAGCTGACCAAACCACGGGCGCCCGTAGTCCTTGGGCTCACGCAAAAACCGCTCAGCCTTTGCCCGGTCCAGAAAGCGCTGCACCGGCGCCTGGGGATCGGCAAGCAGCTTCCGGAACCGCTCGGTCAGCAATTTCTCATAGACCGGGGAATAGGTCTTGGGGTAGGGGCTCTTTTTGCGGTAAAGCAGTTCCGGGGGAAGCAGATCCCGGCAGGCATCCCGCAGCAGTTTTTTCTCCATGCCATCCTGGTATTTCATTTCCCATGGCACGTTGTAGACGTATTCCACGATCCGGTGATCGGCAAAGGGCACCCGCGCTTCCAATCCCCAGGCCATGCTGGTGCGGTCCATGCGGTCCAAAAGTGTCTGCATGAACCAGCGCAGGTTCAGGTAACTGATCTCCCGCCGGCGGCGGACCTCGCCGGTCTCACCGGGCAGCACGGGCACCTCGGCCAGCGTGTCCAGATACCGCTGCCGTACGTAGGAATCCAGATCCAGTTGTCGGATGGTTTCCTCCGACAGCAGAGCGGTTCTGGCGGATAAATCACTGGACCAGGGGAAACCATCCGCATTCAGCAGACTTTCCCGATAAAACCAGGGATACCCGCCGAAGATCTCGTCGGCACATTCGCCGGTCAGTGCCACCTTGTTGTGCTCCCGCACCAGCCCGCAAAAGTAGAGGAGCGAGGCATCCACATCCGTCATCCCCGGCAGATCCTTCATGATGACCGCATCCTCCAGCCGGTCGGCCAGCGTCACCTCGTCGCACTCCAGATAGGTGTGGTGCAGGGGATAGAGGGCTAGCACCCGGTCCACGTAGGGGCGGTCCTGGGTGGGCTGGAAGGAGTTGGGCCGGAAACAGACATCATTGTGGGCAAAGTCAAAGGAAAAGGTGTTCAGTGTCCCGCCGACAGCGGACAGCTCCCGGGAGGCCAGGGCGGTGACTACGCTGGAATCGATGCCGCCGGACAGAAAGCTGCAGACCGGCACATCCGACACCATCTGCCGCCGGACCGCATCCCGCAGCAGCCAGGAAACTGTCTCCACCGTCTGTTCATAGCTGTCGGTGTGGGGCTTTGCCTCCAGTGACCAGTAGATGCTTGCATTACGGCCTTCCCGGGAGAAGGTCACAATCTGGGCGGGTTTTACCTCCCGCAGGCCGCAGAACACACCGCAACCGGGGGTTCTGGCCGGACCGACCCCAAAAATTTCCCGGAAACTGTCCAGATCGGCCCGGGGATGAATCTCCGGATGGGCAAACAGCGCCTTGGGTTCGGAGCCGAACACCAGGGTGTCGCCTTCCTCAGCATAAAAAAGTGGCTTTACCCCCATCCGGTCCCGGCAGAGCATCAGGGTGTCCCGGCCGCCGTCCCAGATGGCAAAGGCGTAAATCCCGTTGAGGCGCCGGGCGATCTCGGGGCCGTATTCCATGTAACCGCAGAGGATCACTTCGGTGTCGCTGCGGGTTTCAAAATGAAATCCCCGCAGTTCCAGATCCTGTTTCAGCTCCTCCGCGTTGTAGATCTCACCGTTATAGACAATTGCGTATTCCACACCGTCCTGGCGGCGCAGCATCGGCTGCGCACCGCCGGCCAGGTCCCGGATGGAAAGCCGGGTGTGGGCAAGCCCCACATGCTTTCGCAGATATTCTCCTGTCTGGTCATGGCCCCGGTGGGCGATGGCGGTACGCATATCCACAAGTACCTGGGTCCACTTTCTGCTGTTCTGGAGAAAGTCCCGGTCAAAGCTGCAAAATCCTGCAATTCCACACATAAAAACACCTCGCTCCCGAAAGAAGTGACTGCCGTTTGCGGCAGCGTTCTGCTTCCACTTAGCAGGATATTCACTTCCTGCGCGGTTTGATACCGCTGCCCGAAGGAAAAAGCAAAAAAGCCCAAACTCCTCCATCAGGCAGATCTGATGCAGGAGTTTGAGCCATAGCAGCTTTCCGGATTTGGCGGGGGAAAAGTTTTCTATTCCACGTTGGGCAGGGCGGGCACAAGGGGGTGCGTTTCGGCTGTGCGCTTTTTCCAGCGTGCCCGAAGAAACCGGTTTGCCCCCAAAATTACCAGCTCCTCGCCCAGAAGAAGCAGTCCCCAGGGGCTTTTCAAAAACAGCAGGATCTTGCCCAGACAGGGAACGGACAAAACATACACGCCCAGAATATCCTCCCGGGTTGTCCTGTAAAAATCCAGCTCCCGGGTATTCCGTGGATGGGTGCGATAGATGACCTGGCCCAGTTCTGCATCCCATTCGGTGTGGGAAAAGTGATGGGTCTGGATGATCTGCTTGCCGAAGCGCTCCGCCCGGAAGGTGATGATCTGTTCCGGTTCCAGTTCCAGCGGTTCGTCCGGGAAAATCTGACGGACCAGCACCAGAGACATGGGGGGAATCTCCGGGGCCATGCTGTCCGTCAGGACGGTATACAGGCGGAAGGGCAGATGCCTTTCCGTTGCCTGCGGCGCAAGAATACCGGCCAGCAGACCGATGCTCATCAGGCTCAGCAACAGCCAGAACAGGCCTGTCTTGACAAGGGCAAAGGTCGTGCGCATTCGGGCTCTCCTTTCCCGGGCTGCTCTCTGGCAAAAAAGCCCTGTAGACTGTGAACCGAACCAGTAAAAACGGACAATAGACAAAACGCCCCCTGTGTAGGACAATAAACCTATACAGGGGGTGTTCGTATGTCACGAAGGAAATACA
>CAJFMB010000086.1 GCA_904390925.1 uncultured Subdoligranulum sp. | reverse complement strand
CTTTTTCACCCTGTCGGGCATCAGCACCGACATGACCTATTTTGCGCGGTACCAGGACGCCTGGGACGTGATGGCCACCCTGCCGGATACCCGGCTTTCTAACTTTTCCCTCACCGGGGAGCTGGCCGACATTTCCGGAGTGGAGGACTGCCTGGTCTACGAAAAGCAGCAGGCCGCCGTCCTGCTGCCCGCCGAAGCCCAGAGTGATGCCTTGCAGGCGCTGGGCGGGCTGGGCGCACTGGCCGGGGAGGAGGCCACCGTCACCCAGGACGGCTGGCTGGTGGAGGCGCCCCTGGTGATTCTGGACGATACCAGTTTTCTCCGCTTTTGTGAGGAGGCGGGCATTGCCCCTTCGCTGGACGGAGCGGTACTGCTCAACCGGATATGGGACAGCCAGCACAGCAATTTCCGCAACCGACAGTACCTGCCCTTTGTGCAACCCGACACCACCGCACTCACCCTGGCGGACGGGGATGGTACTGCTCTGGGGGCGTTGCCCCTGCTGGGCCTGACCGATACCCCGCCCAACCTGCGGGAAGAATATGACCAGTATACCCTCGTCCTGTTTTGGCCCCAGAGCCTGTGGGAGCGCTGGACGCAGGAACATTCCCTGCCCACGCCGGCCCGGGAGCCGGAGGTAATGGTACGCCTGCTGGGGCGGGAGGGCATCTCCCAGGTAGAATGCGAAACACTGCAAAAGGAAGTTGCCGCCCTGCTGGAGGGGGCCGGCTATGCCTGCACTGTGGAAAACCGGCTGACCGAACGCGCCGACAACGACCGGATGATCCAGGGAGCCGAGGCCATCCTGGGGGCGTTCTGCCTGCTGGTGGCGGCCATCGGACTGGCCAATGTCTTTCTCAACACCTTGGGCTTTGTGGAACAGCGCCGCCGGGCCTTTGCCCGGTATCTCTCCTTGGGGATGACACCCCGGGAGCTGCGCAGTCTCTTCTGGATGGAAGGGGCGGTTCTGGCCCTGCGCCCGCTGGTCATCACCCTGCCCCTCACCGCCGGGATGGTAGCCCTGATGCTCCGGGCCAGTTACCTAGACCCGGCCCTGTTTCTGGCCGAAGCGCCGGTGTTGCCCGTTGCCCTTTTCGCGCTGAGCATCCTTTTCTTTGTGGCGCTGGCCTATGCTCTGGGTGCCCGCCGGGTCCTTTCTGCCGACCTGACCGGGCTGCTGAAGGACGACAGCCTGCTATAAATACATCAACAGGCCCGCTGATCAGCGGGCCTGTTTTTCTATCCTCCAAGGGTTCATGTCCTGTTTTTATCCCGGATTGTAGGTGCCTAATGCATCGCTGAGCTCCAGAATCCAGTCGGGATAGGTCTGCCCCACACTGGGACTGATGATGCTCATCAGTTCCACTTTTCCCTCCCGGTACGTCCCCTTGCAAACGAACTGATACTGAAGGCCGTCATACCGGACCAGAAGGTCCACCTCCACCCAAAGGAAGCCGTCATCCAGCCGGGTCTGCCAGAAATTTGCTTTTGCACTGCGAATTTCCATACCATCGTCGCGCAATGCCGCTAATGCCGAGGCCATCCCTTCCGAATTTCCAATATAAGTGCGGATTGTTTCCTCTTCTCCTATTTCAATCGCCCGGGCTGCCCTCTGTGCGCACAGATAGGCCGGAATGCATCGCCATGTGAATCCGTCTCCCCGTATCACCCCATTCAAGGTGGGAACGGCAAGCACCAGCAAAAAACAAGCGCAGAGAATCCACAAAACAGCTTTCTTCGCCAATGCCTTTTTCGTCTTTTCCAGTTGGCGCTCCGAATAATCCAGAGCCGTCCTGGCTGCCGCATTCAGTTCCGCCGTCTGCCCTTTCGGAGCCATTCTCTCCCCCGAGAGCAGTTCCACAATGGTAACCCCCAGCACCGAAGCCAATGGTTCCAACAGCGCGATATCCGGGGCCGACAAACCTCGCTCCCACTTGGAGACAGCCTGGTCTGTGACATGAAGCCGGTCCGCAAGCTCTTTTTGGGTCATCCTCTTCTCTTTTCTGCAGCTTTTGATAAAGGCCCCGGTTTTCAGGTTATCCATCTGTTTTCCCACCTCCTTTGTCTAAAATTATACCATACACCCCCGAAAAAGCACCAAACCACCGGTTGAGTTTTATAAAAAGCGCTCCTCCGGCTTTTGGATTATCCTTATTTACCGTCGATTTTTCTTCCACTCCTCGAACAGCCGTTTCCCCTCTTCCGACTGGTAAAATGCCTGGATCTTGGGCAGCAGGAACCGGGCAAACCGTTCCAGCTCCTGCTGGGGTACGCCGTCCTCCCGGTATTTGGCGGACGCCGCTGCCTGTGCTGTTTTCTTCTCCTGCCGATCTTCCGTAGCGGCTCCTTTCTGCAGGGCTGCCCCCTGCTGCCTTACGATGTGTTCTGTCATCGATCCTGACCCCTGGCCCGCTGGCGGCGCTGCTGACGGTTCAGCCGCTTTTCTTCTTGCTGGCGGCGGCAGATGCCCAGCACAAATGCCTGTACCTGCTCTGGTGCCACCCGCATGGCTTCCCGGTAGGGCCGGGTCTCGGTCAGCACCGCATCCAGCTGTTCCTCACAGCGGCGGAGGCTCTGGCGCAGCTCCTGTTCCCTCACTGTACTTTGCTGCAGCTGCATCCGCAGGCTGCGGTTTTCTACCTGCAGTTTGCCGCTGGCTTTCGCCATCCCGCACAGGGTCTGGAAGTCCTGCGGCATCAGTTCCACACGCTTTTCCAGCACACCTTTGGTTTTGGCCCGCTGCGCGATGTCCGCCACATCGCGGATCGAGCCGGAAATGTTCTTTACCTGGGAGATAAGCTCCTTCCGCTGGCCCTGCAGCTGTTTGGTCTGGTCTGACAGCTCTACCACCGTCTGGCGGTCCTTCTGGACCTTATATTCCAGTACGTTCAGGTGTTCAGCATCGCTCCCCTGTACACCGCGCTCAAAGTCGGTGAATCCCGCCTGCCGCATATGCTCGAAGAATTGCGTTTGCAGCAGGCTGTAGGAACTCACCAGCCGGGGCTTGCCATTCTTTTTCAGCACAGGCTGGCCCTGTTCGTCGGTCATGGGGACCATCGGCCACTTTTTGCTGTGGCTGACCTGCATGATCGTCTCCCGCACGGTGCCCCGCAGCGCCGGGTCCTTGCACCGCTTGGACCATCTGATCTGCTTTTCCACCACTGGCAGGTAAACAACATGGAGGTGATAATGGAACACATCCCTTCCCAGCCGGTCACTGGCTTCCCGGTTGCGTTCGTCGGCATGCATGACTGCGGAGATGATGTACTGTTCCCCGCCCGCGATCTCCTTGGCTAACTCGTACACCTCGGCGTAGAATTTCTTGGCGTACTCATAGCCGCCGTGGGTTTCAAAATAGTCGGTGTTCACATCAAACACCATCTCGTCAAAGACATAGGCATCCGGTTTCAGACCTCGGGTGGAAACGACGCCATCTTCCACCATCCGGTCAAATTGCTGTGCGTAAGTAGCTGCCTCGCAGGCTTTGAAGGTCACATTGTTGTGGCTGTATTCCAGCAGCACATCCGGGTTGGAGTACACTTCGTTCTTGCGTTCGTTGTGCCGCTCCCGCACCGAGATGGCATTTTTACGGTAG
>CAJFMB010000085.1 GCA_904390925.1 uncultured Subdoligranulum sp. | reverse complement strand
GTTCTCACGAGAGGGGGTGCTTTTTATGGGCGAACGGAAAGAGAAAAAACCGATAAAACGAATATGTGCTGGTCTGTTGGCCCATGTGGACTCGGGCAAAACCACCCTGAGCGAGGCGATGCTCTATCGGGCGGGGGTGCTGCGCAAGCTGGGCCGGGTGGACCATCGGGACGCTTTTCTGGACACCGACGCGCTGGAGCGGGCCCGGGGCATCACCATCTTTTCCAAGCAGGCGCTGCTGCGGCTGCCGGAAGCCGAGCTGACCCTGCTGGACACCCCGGGACACGTGGACTTTTCCGCCGAGGCGGAGCGGGCCCTGCAGGTGATGGACTATGCCATTCTGGTCATCAGCGGCACCGACGGCATCCAAAGCCACACCGAAACCCTGTGGCGGCTGCTGGAGCGCTACCGGGTGCCGGTGTTTGTCTTTGTGAACAAGATGGACTTGGCCGGCGCCGACCGGGCGCTGCGCCTGGGCGAGCTGCGCCGCCGGTTCGGGGCGGGATGCGTGGACCTGACCGACCCGGAGGGCGCCGACGACCTGGCCCTGTGCAACGAGGAGCTGCTGGAGACCGTCACCTCCGGCAAGGCCCCCACCGACGCCCAGATTGCCGGCGCCATCGCGCGGCGGGAGCTGTTTCCCTGCTTTTTCGGCGCGGCGCTCAAGCTGGACGGGGTGGACGGGCTGCTGGACGCTTTGACCCGCTATACCAGGCCTTTGCCGGAACGGGCGGATTTCGGCGCCCGGATCTTCAAGGTGACCCGGGACGACACCGGCACCCGGCTGACCTGGCTGAAGGTCACCGGCGGCGAGCTGAAGGTCAAGGCGGAGCTGTCCGCCCGCCCCGACGCCCGCAAAAGCTGGCAGGGCAAGGCGGACCAGCTGCGGCTGTACTCGGGGGCGAAGTTCCAGCTGATCGGCAGCGCACTGCCCGGCACCGTCTGTGCGGTCACCGGGCTGGAGGACAGCTATCCCGGCGAGGGGCTGGGCTTTGAGCCGGACGCCGCCGCCCCGGCGCTGGAGCCGGTGTTGCGCTACCGGGTGATCCTGCCCCAGGGCTGCGACGTGCACACGGCGCTGCGGCAGCTGCGGGAGCTGGAGCAGGAGGACCCGCTGCTGCATGTGGTGTGGGACGAGCGCCTGGGCGAGGTGCACCTGCAGCTGATGGGCGAGGTGCAGCTGGAAATACTGCAAAGCCTGCTGGAGCGGCGGTTCGGCCTGAAGGTCACCTTTGACGAGGGCGGCATCCTGTACAAGGAGAGCATCACCGCCCGGGTGGAGGGGGTCGGCCACTACGAGCCGCTGCGCCACTATGCCGAGGTGCATCTGCTGCTGGAGCCTGCGGCCCGGGGCAGCGGCATCACGCTGGATTCCGCCTGCCGGGAGGATGACCTGGCCGCCAACTGGCAGCGGCTGATTCTGACCCATCTGGCGGAAAAGACCCATCTGGGCCCGCTGACCGGCGCACCGCTGACCGACGTGAAGATCACGCTGGCGGCGGGCCGCGCCCACCCCAAGCACACCGAGGGCGGCGACTTCCGCCAGGCCACCTACCGGGCGGTGCGGCAGGGACTGCGCACCGCCATGACCCGGGGCGCCTGCGTGCTGCTGGAACCCTGGTACCGGTTCACGCTGCGGCTGCCCCAGGAGGCGGTGGGCCGGGCGCTGGCCGACATGCCCCCCCTCTGTGCCGAGTTCGAGCCCCCGGTCACCGAGGGGGAGGAGGCGGTGCTCACCGGGAAGGCGCCGGTGGCCTGCCTGCGGGGCTATGCCCGGGAGGTGGCGGCCTACACCCGGGGCCGGGGACAGCTGTCCTGCCTGCCCGCCGGGTACGCCCCCTGCCACAACCCGGAGGAGGTGATTGCCGCCGCCGGCTACGACATTGACGCCGACACCGACAACACCGCCGACTCGGTTTTTTGCAGCCACGGCGCCGGGGTGCTGGTGTCCTGGGACCAGGTGCCCGACCACATGCACCTGCCCAGCGTGCTGGCCCGGGACGAGCGTCTGGCCCGAAACGCCGCCGAGGAGGAGCAGAGCGCCAATACCGCCCGCAGCCGGGCCGCGGCCTACCGGGGCACGCTGGCGGAGGACAAGGAGCTGATGGCGATTTTTGAGCGCACCTACGGCCCCATCCGCCGGGACCCGCGGCAGGCCATGCGCCCGGTGAAAAAGCGTCCGCCTGCCGAGTCCCCCGCCCCCCGCACGCCGGCGGCGCCCCTGCCGGAAGGCCCCGAGCACCTGCTGGTGGACGGCTACAACGTGATTTTTGCCTGGGACGAGCTGAAAACGCTGGCCGCCGACAATCTGGACGCCGCCCGCCGCAAGCTGATGGACATTCTGTGCAACTATGCGGGCTACAAAAAGTGCGTGCCCATCCTGGTATTTGACGCCTACAAGGTCAAGGGCGGAACCCGGGAGGTGGAACAGTACCACAACCTGTATGTGGTCTACACCAAGGAGGCCGAGACCGCCGACATGTACATCGAGAAGGCCACCCACGAGATCGCCAAACAGTACCGCACCCGGGTGGTCAGCTCGGACGGCGCCGAGCAGCTGATCATTCTGGGCAACGGCGCGCTGCGGGTGTCGGCCCGGGCCTTCCACGAGGAGGTCCGCGCGGTGGACGCCGAGATCCGGGAATACCTGACCGACTGATTTTTCTTTTTTCAAAATACACAGCGCCCCTGTCCGGGCAAACCGGGCGGGGGCGCTTTTTGCGGCGGTACAAGAGCCGGAACACTTTTCCCGTAAGACTTTCAGGGCGCCCGGCATACGCCGGACGCCCTGAAAGCGGTATCTGGAAAATAAGAGGATGGCAAACAGATGCGGGCGTGCGGGGTCAGCCCCGCCGTACCCGCGGAAGAAACCGGCGGGCGCCTGCCGCAACATACCGGCGCGCCGGAAAACCGGGGAACCGCAGAATCAGACGATCTGGGTGGATTTGTGCACGCCGGTCTTGAGGAACTCGACCCACTCGGCGATGTTGCCCGCATGGTCACCGAAGCGCTCCAGGTACTTGGTGATCATGAACAGGTCCAGGGCGGTGGTGGCCTCCTCAGGATGGGCGGCAATGTAGTTGGCGATCTCACCGCTGATGCGGTTGAAGGCGGCGTCCGCCTGGTCGTCCCGGCGGATGACCTTGGCCGCGGTGTCCAGGTCCACCTGCACATAGGCGCCCACGGCGTCCTTGACCATCTGGTGGACCAGGCTGCCCATCTGGTAGATGTCCTCCATGACGCCCACGGTGGCGGCGCGGTCCAGCTGCAGGTGCAAAACGATCTCGGCAATGTCGGCGGCCTGGTCGGCAATGCGCTCGATGTCGGTGACGATCTTCAGCGCGGTGGAAACCTTGCGCAGGTCGGTGGCAACCGGCTGCTGGCGCAAAATCAGCGTCAGGCAGCGGTGCTCCACCTCCCGCTCCAGGTTGTCGATCTCGGTGTCGCCGGCGATGATGGTGCGGGCCAGCTCCTTGTTGCCGGTGCGCAGCGCCTCCAGCGCGCTGCCGATGGCCTCGCCTGCCGTGTGGCCCATCCGGGCCAGCATGGTATCCAGCTCCAGCAGGGCGGCGTCATACTCTTTGCGGCTGCTGTATCCCATAGGATGAATCCTCCTTATGTAAAA
>CAJFMB010000084.1 GCA_904390925.1 uncultured Subdoligranulum sp. | reverse complement strand
GCTGTGCTCCTGCAGGTTATGGCCGATACCGGGAATGTAAGAGGTGACCTCGATACCATTCGTGAGGCGGACACGGGCAACTTTACGCAGAGCAGAGTTGGGCTTCTTGGGGGTCATGGTACGGACAGCGGTGCAGACGCCGCGCTTCTGGGGGCTGTTCAGATTGGTGTACTGCTTCTTCTGGGAGTTGTAGCTGCGCAGAAGGGCAGGCGCGGTGCTCTTCTTGACCAGGACCTCGCGGCCTTTGCGTACGAGCTGGTTAAAAGTAGGCATTTCTTTTCTCCTTTCTTCAATATTCACATCGGAAAATTTCGGATGAAATGTGCCGGAAATTGGCGCAATACACCCAAACCGACGCAAGATTTATTTTAAGGGATAGATGTTTTCTTGTCAAGAGTATTCACAAAAAAATCCTGAAAAAATCGTACAAAACAGAGATTTTAAGAAATATCCCAACCGGGAGGAGATTTTTGCAGGAATACAATCACCTTTTCCCGGTTCAGGCCGCCCGTCCGCGAAGAAAAAGCGGCAGCCTGACGCCGGGATTCCGGCAATGCAGACTGCCGCCTGATCAGACAAAGGTGAAAAGGGTTCTCCCCTGCCCTGTTACAGTTTGGCCAGGGTGGCCTCGGCGTCATCCAGGATGGCCTCGAACTTCTTCAGGGCCGCATCCACAGGAGCCGGAGTGGTCAGGTCCACGCCGGCATGGCGCAGCTCGTCCAGCGGGTAGGCACTGCCGCCCATGGACAGGAATTCGCGGTAACGCTTGACGGCGGGTGCGCCCTCGTTCAGGATACCCTCGCTGAGCGCCACGGCGGTGGAGTAGCCGGTGGCATACTTATAGACATAGAAGTTGCGGTAGAAGTGCGGAATTCGAGCCCACTCGTACTGAACCTCATCGTCCACCACCAGGTCGGGTCCGAAATAGTCCACGATCAGCTGACGATAAAGGGCGTTGAGGGCAGCGGGGTTCAAAGCTTCGCCGCGCTCGGCCATGGCATGGGCTTCCCGCTCAAACTCGGCGAACATGGTCTGGCGGTAAACCGTACCCTTGAAGTTTTCCAGGTACTGGTTCAGCAGTGCCAGGCGGGCATGGGGCTCCTGCTCCTTCTTGAGCAGCTGCTCGATCATCAGGTTCTCGTTGACGGTGGAGGCAACCTCGGCGACGAACAGCGTGTAGTTGGCATACTGGGCCGGCTGGGCATGGTTGGAATGCCAGGTGTGCATGGAGTGGCCCATCTCATGGGCAATGGTGGAAACACTGTCCAGGGTGCCGGTAAAGTTGGTCATGATATAGGGGTCGGAATCATAGCTGCCGGAGGAGTAAGCACCGCCGCTCTTGCCGCGGTTGGGATAGACATCAATCCAGCGGGTGGCGAAAGCCTTTTTGACCTGCTCCACATAGTCGGCCCCCAGCGGGCTGACGGCATCCAGAACCATCTGCTGGGCCTGCTCATAGGTGTAGCGGGTATCGTTGTCGGCCATCAGGGAGGCATACACATCGTAGTAATGCAGCTCGTCCACGCCGAGGATCTTCTTGCGCAGCGCCACATAGCGGTACATGGCAGGCAGATGGGCACGAACGGTGGTTACCAGGTTGTCGTAGACCGAAGCCGGGATGTTCTCCCCTGCCATCGACATGGCGCGGGAGGACTCGTAGTGGCGGGCCTTTGCCTCCGCCACAGCAGCCTTGATGTCTGCAGCATAGGTGGCGGCAAAGGTATTGATGTGCTGGCGGTAGCCCTTGTAATAGCTGCGGAAGGAATTCTCGCGCAGGGTGCGGTCGTTGGAGGACTGCAGCAGAATATAGTTGGAGCCGGTGACCTCCACGGTATTGCCCTGGCTGTCCTTGACCGGTTCAAAGACCATGTCGGCATCCTGCAGGTTGTCGGCAATCTCGCCGGGAGCACCCAGCAGCTCGCCGAAGCCGGCCAGCAGCTGCTCCTCGGCAGCAGACAGGGTATGGGGCTTGCGGCGGAGCAGATCCTGAACCAGGAAGCGGTAGGGCTCCAGTTCCGCATCTTCTGCCATCGCCTTGAGGGCGTCCTCCGGCAGAGACAGAATCTCCGGCTGGGCAAAGGCGACTGCAGACTGATAGGCCACATAGGTGGCGTTTGCCTTGGCATACATCTTCTGGGCAGCTTCGGCACGGGTATCCTCACTGCGGCGCAGGGAGGCGTAGCAGTACAGGTTGGACAGGGTGCGCTCCGACTGGGTCTGGACATCAAACCACTTGCGCAGTCCGGCGGCAGTGTTCAGGCTGCCGGCATATCCGGCCAGTGCAGGAATGCTGGCTTCATACTCTGCCATGGCCTTTTCCCAGGCAGCGTCATCGGCATACATGCGGGTCAAATCCCACTTGTACTGTTCCTGAATCTGGTCACGTTCTTTCAGTGCTTCGGGCATAGGAATTTCTCCTTTTTTATGGTATTGGTATTACAAATAAATTGTAAACATCTTTTGGGGAGTTGCGGAGCAAAGCTGTACCGGCAATTCCAGTGGATATTGTACCGCATTTGCTCACAAAAGGCAATGGATACAAAAAGGCCCCGCCGGGCCGGCTGCCAGAAGGCAGCACAGACGGCGGGACCTTGCATTGAATTGTCGGGAAAAGCGCAGATTACTCCACGTGGTCGTAGGCAGAGCCTTCGGCGTTGCGCTTGGCTTCGGCGCTTTCCAGCTCGGCTTCCACCTCCGGCAGACCAGTACCGGCAGGGATCAGCTTGCCGATGATGACGTTCTCCTTCAGGCCGGACAGCGGGTCGATCTTGCCCTTGATGGCGGCCTCGGTCAGGACACGGGTGGTCTCCTGGAAGGATGCGGCGGACAGGAAGCTGTCGGTGGCCAGACTGGACTTGGTGATGCCCAGCAGCACCTGGCTGGCCTGAACCAGCTTGACGCCTTCCTCACCGGCATCGATGCGTTCCTGCAGTTCCTCGTTCTTGATCATCACATCGCGGCGATCCACCACGCTGCCGACGATAAAGTCGCTGGTGCCGGAATCCTCGATGCGGACCTTACGCATCATCTGACGGACAATGACTTCGATGTGCTTGTCGTTGATTTCCACGCCCTGCAGACGATAGACCTTCTGGACTTCGCTGATCAGGTAGTTCTGGGTGGCAACGCGGCCCAGGATGGCCAGGATATCCTGCGGGTAGGCGTGGCCCTCGGTGATGAGGGCGCCCTTCTCCAGCACATCGCCTTCCATGACCTTGACGCGCTGACCGAACGGGATGATATAGCTCTTGGTCACCGGAGCGCCATTGTCGTCGGTGCCGTTGACCTCCACATGACGGGTCTTCTTGGTGTCGTCGATGTGGACGGTGCCGGCGATCTCGGACATGATGGCCATGGCCTTGGGACGGCGGCTCTCGAACAGTTCCTCGACTCGCGGAAGACCCTGGGTGATATCTTCGGCGGAAGCAATACCGCCGGAGTGGAAGGTACGCATGGTCAGCTGAGTGCCGGGCTCGCCGATGGACTGAGCGGCAATGATACCGACAGACTCGCCGACCTTGACGCACTCGCCGTTGGACATATTGGAGCCGTAGCAGCGGGCGCAGACACCCACGTGGGCGCGGCAGGTCATGACGCTGCGGATCTGCAGCTCCTTGATGCCGGCAGCCTCGATCTTCTCGGCGTCGAACATATCCATCATCTTGTCCTTGGAGACAAGCAGTTCGCCGGTGGCGGGGTCCAGCACGTCATGCAGGGCGTACCGGCCGATCAGGCGCTCGGCAAAGCTCTCGATGGAGGCATTGCCCTCGCTGATCTCGCGGACCCAGATGCCCTCGGTGGCATGGCAGTCTTCCTCACGGATGATGACTTCC
>CAJFMB010000083.1 GCA_904390925.1 uncultured Subdoligranulum sp. | reverse complement strand
CTGGAACACCATGCCCACCCGCTTGCGCAGGACGTTGACGTCCAGCTTGTCCTTGAAGATGTCCACGCCGTCCAGCTTGACGTCGCCGGTGATGCGGCAACCCTCCACCAGGTCGTTCATGCGGTTGAGGGTCTTGAGGAAGGTGGACTTGCCGCAGCCGGAAGGTCCGATGAATGCGGTGATCTCCTTCTCCTTGATGTCCATATTGATGCCCTTCAGTGCATGGAAGGTGCCGTAATACAGGTCCAGATTGCTGACTGAAAATTTATCCATCTTGAAAATCCCCTTTGGTATTCTGTCCGTACTTACTGACCGCTGGATTTCTTGGCCATCCTGCGGCTGATGTAGCGGGCCAGCAGGCTGAAAGCAAACACCAGCAGCACCAGCACCGCCGCCGAGAAGTTGGCGATCTCGGTGGAGTTGGCATAGAGGCTGCCCTCGGTGCGCATGGTCCAGATGTGCAGGGCCAGCGTCTCACCGGGGCGCAGCGGGTTCAGCGGGCAGGTGGGCGACAGCAGGTTCCAGTTCGACCAGTTGATGTTGGTGCTCTGGCCGGCGGTGTACAGCAGGGCGGCAGCTTCGCCGAAGCCACGGCCGGCTGCCAGGATGACGCCGGTGATGATGCGGCCCACGCAGGCGGGCAGCAGCACATGCAGGATGGTCTGCCAGTGGGTGGTGCCCAGGGCCAGGCCACCCTCCCGGTAGCTGGCGGGCAGCGCGCGGAAGGCATCCTCGGTGGTGGTGGTGATCAGCGGCAGGCAGAGGATGGACACCGCGCCGGCACCGGCCAGCAGGTTCCAGGTGGCGCCGGTCATCAGCAGGAAGACCAGGTAGCCGAACAGACCCACCACGATGGAGGGCAGCGAGGACAGCGTCTCGATGCAGATGCGGATAAACTTGGTCAGTTTGCCGGGTTTGGCGTACTCGGCCATATAGATGCCTGCGGCCACGCCCAGCGGCACGCAGATCAGAAGGGAAAGAAAGACCAGATACAGGGTGTTGAACAGCTGGTTGCCGATGCCGGAGCGGTCAAAGGCCAGAAAGCTCAGGTCCATGTCGGCAAAGCCCTTGATGACGATATAGCCCACCAGCACCACCAGCAGCACCACAAAGAAGCCGCCGACACAGTAGAAAACGCCGGTCATAAAACGGTCGCTGGCACGGGAACGGGATGCACGCGAATTCATTTGCCGGAGGCCTCCTTTCGGCTGCTGATAAAGTGGATCAGGATGATGAACAGCATCGAGATGAGCAGCAGCAGCAGTGCCATGGACCACAGGGCCATGTTATGCTCGCTGCCGTCGGCGGTGTTGCCCATGTCCGACGCGATGGCGGAGGTCAGGTTGGTGGTGGGGGACAGCAGGCTGGAGGGGAAGGCGCGGGTCTTGCCGATGACCATGGCCACGGCCAGCGCCTCACCGAAGGCACGGGACAGGCCCAGCACCACGCCGGTGACAATGCCGGGCAGCGCCGAGGGAACAATGACCTTGTAGATGGCCTGCCACCGGGTGGAACCCAGGCCGTAGGAGGCTTCCAGGTACATGGAAGGCACACCGCGGATGGCGTCCGCCGAAACGGTGGTGATGGTGGGGGCGATCATGACGGCCAGCACGATGGAGGCCGCCAGGACCGAGTAGCCGCCCATGGGGGCGCCGAAGACATCCCGGATAAAGGGCACCAGGATGGTCAGGCCCACCCAGCCGTAGACCACAGAGGGAATGCCGGCAAAGATCTCGATGGTGGGCTGGATGACGGTGCTGCCCAGCCGGGGGGAGATCTGGGTGATGAAGATGGCGGCGGCCAGGCTGAAGGGGGTGGCGATCAGCAGGGCCAGGCCGCAGGTGATCAACGAACCGAAGATAAAGATGGCTGCGCCGACGGTACCGCCGCCCGACGAACCGCTGGAGGAGGGGTCCCAGTCGGACGAGAACAAGAACTCCAGCAGGCTGTGGTGGTAGATGGTGAAGGTTCCGACGCCCTTGTAGACCAGAAAGGCGCCAATGGCCAGTGTCAGCACAATGATGAACAGACCGCAAATGGTAACGACGGTGCGCCCCAGATACTCTTTGCGGAACATATTGGACCTCCCGGACGCTTTCGCGCCCGCAACGGCAGGTTTGGTCTGCTCCATGGAAATGCTCCTCTCATTTTCGCGCAAAAACCGGGCAGAAAGGACGTTTCTGCCCGGCTTCCTGCTTACCTTGCGTTAGGCGTTACAGTCCTGTGCGTTTCCGCTGACGGATGTCTCAGCCTTCGTGGGCGGCAATGGCCTCTTCGCTCATGCTGGCGGTGACGCCGTAACCCATGGCCTCAATCTCGGGGGCGAACTCGTCGCTCATCACGTAGTTGATGAAAGCCTGGGCAGCCTCGCTGCCTTCGCCGTTGGTGTACATATGCTCATAGCCCCAGACCGGATAAGTGCCGTTGTAGGTGTTTTCCAGGGTGGGCTCCACGCCGTCGATGGCGACGGTCTGCACGTCGGAGTTGTTCATCACATAGGGCAGGGCGACGTAGCCGATGGCGCCAGCGTTCTGCTGGACGTTCTGCAGCAGCGTGCCGGAGTCGTCAGTCTCCAGGGCGGCGTTGGAAGCTTCCTCCTCGCCGTCCAGAGCCCACTGCTGGAACAGGGCACGGGTGCCGGAAGAACTGGGACGGGTGACCAGGATGATGTCCTCGTCGGGGCCGCCGACCTCGCTCCAGTTGGTGATCTCAGCGGTGAAGATGCCCTTGAGCTGGTCCTTGGTCAGGCTGGTGATGCCCACGTCCTTGTTGACCACAGCGGCCATGGTGACCACGCAGACCCGATGGTCCACCAGAGTGGCGGCCACGTCGGCGTCCAGCTTGTCCTCGGCAGCGACGTCGGAGTTGCCGATGTCCACGGTGCCGTCAGCGACCTGCTGCAGGCCGGTGCCGGAGCCGCCGCCGTTGACGGTGACGGAGCAGTCGGGGTTGGCTGCGTTGAATTTATCGGCAGCATCCTGGGCCAGGGGCTGCAGGGCGGAGGAACCGGACGCGGTGACAGTGCCGGAGACGCCGGCGGAGGCAGCATCGCTGCTGGCGGAAGCGCCGGACTCGCTGCCGGTGGAAGTGCTGGTGGAAGTGCTGGTGGAAGTGGATGCGTCAGAGCCGCAGGCAACCATGCTCAGAGCCAGGGCAGCAGCGCAGACAGAAGCAATGACACGTTTCATAAGTAAGTTCTTCTCCCTTTTTTCCAATTTCATTTTGCTTTGATACCGGGGCGGCCTTGCCCGCCCGTGTTCCCTTGGAACGGTTTTATTTTATCTCGGTATCGACGTTTTATCGACCATATTGTGGTACAATCCCGGTAAAACTCCTGTAAGGTTTTTGGCCCTTTTGTAAAGGATCCGAAAAATTCTGTCCCCTTGCTTTACCGGTATTTTACAAAGCCGTCCCGTGTCATGTTTTTTGTACAGCAGATTAGACAACCGTATTAGTTTTTGTTTGTGGAATCTGCCCTTTTGGTTGGTAAAATCCGTCTGGCCCTCTGCCGGGTGCCGGGGTATTTTTCGCGGCAGAACAAAAAAAGCAGGGGGACAGCCCTGCGTTCGGGCTGTCCCCCTGCTGAAATTTGTGTAAAACCGGTTTTGTTTATTCTGCCTTGGTCTTGTAGCCGTCCGGGTTCTTGCTCTGCCAGTTCCAGCTGTCGCGGCACATCTCGTCGATGCCGTACTCAGCCTTCCAGCCCAGTTCCCGCTCCGCCTTGGAGGGGTCGGCCCAGCACTCGGCGATGTCGCCGGGGCGGCGGGGGTCGATGACATAGGGCAGCTCCCGGCCGCAGGCCTTGCTGAAAGCGTGGATCACATCCAGCACGCTGTAGCCGTGGCCGGTGCCCAGGTTGCAGATGAAGAGGCCGGGCTTCTGCTCCAGCTTCTTGATGGCTGCCACATGGCCGCGGGCCAGGTCCACCACATGGATGTAGTCGCGGACGCCGGTGCCGTCGGGGGTGGGGTAGTCATTGCCGTAGACATGGACCTTTTCCAGCTTGCCCACAGCCACCTTGGCGATGTAGGGGACCAGGTTG
>CAJFMB010000082.1 GCA_904390925.1 uncultured Subdoligranulum sp. | reverse complement strand
GTTCAGCGTCGAGATCTTTGCCAACGACGGCGAGACCGCCGCCTCCATGGCCATCTTCACCCGGCAGGAGGCTTCCGCCATCAGCTTTGACGCCGAGGGCTCGGTGCTGATGGATGTGGAAAAATACGAGATCGACATCGACAGAAAGGAAACCCGCAATGTCTGAGCAGAAATTTGACGTGGTGGCGCTGGGCGAACTGCTCATCGACTTTACCGCCAACGGCAGCAGCGAGCAGGGCAACCCCCTGTTTGAGGCAAATCCCGGCGGCGCCCCCTGCAACGTGCTGGCCATGCTGAAACAGCTGGGCCACAGCTGCGCCTTTGTAGGCAAGGTGGGGGACGACCTGTTCGGCCGCCAGCTCCGGGAGGTGGTGCAGCAGGTGGGCATCGACACCAGTGCGCTGGCCACCGACCCGACGGTGCACACCACCCTGGCCTTTGTCAAAACCTTTGAAAACGGCGACCGGGATTTTTCCTTCTACCGCAATCCCGGCGCCGACATGACCCTGACCGAACAGGAACTGCCCCGGGAAATGCTCTCCCAGGCCCGCATCTTCCATTTCGGGACTCTCTCCCTCACCGACGACCCCGCCCGCACGGCAACCCGGACGGCGGTGGCGCTGGCCAAAGCGGGCGGCGCGATGATCTCCTTTGACCCCAACCTCCGCCCGCCGCTGTGGAGCAGCCTGGAGGAGGCCCGCAGCCAGATCGCCTGGGGACTTTCCCAGTGCGACGTGCTGAAAATTGCCGACAATGAGCTGGAATTCATGACCGGCCAGACCGACTTTGCCAAGGGCGCTGCCATGCTGCAGCAGCAGTACCCCAACATCCGGCTGCTCAATGTCACCGCCGGCGCCCAGGGCAGCTATGCCTTCTGCGGCAGCCTGCAGGCCTTCGAGCCCGGCTGCACGCTGGGCGGCGTCATCGAGACCACCGGCGCCGGGGACACCTTCTGCGCCTGCGTGCTCCACTACCTGCTGGGCCACAGCCCCGACAGCCTGACCCGGGACGACCTGCACCGGATGCTGCACTTTGCCAACACCGCAGCCTACCTGGTCACCACCCGCAAGGGTGCCATCCGTTCCATGCCTACCCCCGAACAGGTGCAGGCAATTCTCTGACCAAACCATCTCCTTCTCCCCGGCAGGGAATGCCCTGATCTCCCTGCCGGACACCATTGCGGCGGACAGACCGATTCTCCGGTTTGCCCGCCGCTTTTTGCTGCCTGTCAGGTGGATATGTGTGTTTTTGGCGCTTTCCGGCAAATACTAACCCTGCGGCCAACATGCCGCGGGAAAGGGGCAGCTGCCATGAAAACCGACGAAATTCTGGAGGGCTATTCCATCGACGCCTTCCTGCAGGCCCAGCAGCACCGGGGCTGGCAGCCGGAAACCGGCCGCCGCTATGCCAGGGCGTTGCAGGATCTTCAGGCCTACCTGCTGCGGCACGGCCCCGCCGACCGCAAAACGCTGGCGGGCTGGCGGCGGCATCTGCAAAACCGGTATACGCCCAGTGGGGTCAATGCCTGCCTGGCGGCAGCCAACAACTATTTCCGCTGGTGCGACCGCCCCGACCTGGTGCTGCGCCCTGCCGCCGCCGACCCGGAGGATACCCCGGCCCCCGTCCTCACCCGGGGCGAGTACCTCCGCCTGCTGCTGGCAGCCCGCGCGGCGGGGCAGCACCGGCTTTACCTGCTGGTCAAGGTGTTTGTCAATACCGGGGTGCCGGTCCTCTGCCTGGACCAGGTCACCGCCGAGCTCATCCGCCGCGGCCATGGCGTGCTGCACCACCGGGGCGGGCATGTGTCCTTCCGCTGCCCCGATGTCCTGCGGCAGGAACTGCTGGAATACCTGACCCAAAACGGTATTTACCATGGGCCTATCTTTGTCACGCGCAGCGGCCAGCCCATCAACCGGTCCAATCTGTTCCGGTACTTGCAGGAGCTCTGCCGCGCTGCCGGCGTTGCGGAGGAAAAGGCCAATCCCCGCAGCCTGCGCGGCCTGTACCGGGCCACCCAGCAGGAAATCCACGACCGGCTGATTTTGCTGCATCACCAGATGGTGGACCACATGCTGGAACTGGAGCAACAGACCGCCGGCTGGCCCGCCCCGTCTGCCTCCGCCCCGCCGGCGCAGCCAAAAGAAACTTTTTTGCAGGAAAATTTTGATAATTTTGAATGAAAATCAAAAAGAAACGAAGATGCGACAAAATAATGCCGGCCACGGCTTGCCTGTCCGTATTGGGACGACAGCTGTGGCCGTCTTTCTGGTTAGAATAACGAAATTATAATTTCGTTGCATAAATTAACGTGTGTTAAATGTGAAAATGCGATATAACGATAAAAAGTTGATATTTGCGCCTAAAAACAGGAAAAATTCGGAAATATCTGCGGATTGTCTGCTTCCGGATTTGCCCTGCCAACCGTCACGCTTTGTCAGATTCCACAAATATGAACGTATCTTCTTGCTTTTTAATGATTTGTATGTTACGATTTATTCATATCTGGAGGCATAGGTGCTAAGAAACAGGATGTTGTATGCCGTATGCCTCTTTCTCTTTTATCCCGAAATACAACGAAAATAAAATTCCGTAGCATTGCGGACAGGCGAAAGGAGGCCGGCGGTGGCGATGACAAGACAAAACCTGGCAGGATGTCCTGCCGTCACGCCGTGCAGATTGCGGCGGCGGTACACCGGCCCCGACGGCCCGGCACGACATGGCCCGCCCGGCACGGCAAAACACCGCCCGCCGGTTGCAGCGGCCGGACAGAATCCTGTCCCGCATGCGGTTGTGGTGCTGGCAAGGCACCCGGCGGTACAAAGCGGACAGGGCCGCACAGGCCCGACTCCGCCATCCCGGCACAGAAAACTGGAGCCCAATGCCCGCAGAAAACCAGGCGGGCCGGGGTTCCTGGCAGAAACCCCACAGCAACAGGCCGGGGCCGCTCGGCATCGTCACCGGTGCTGTCATGCTGAAGCCCGGCGCCACCTACAGCTCTGCCAACAAGAGCGACGGCAAGATTGTCAACACCTACCTGCTGGACGAGGATGGCGATCCGAAGGCCAATGAGCTGACCGTGGCCAAGCAGGTCGCTGGTTCTCTGGGCAACCGGAGCGAGGATTTCGAGTTCACCGTGAAGATCCTGTACACCTACGCTGATGGCAACGAGCAGAACACCGGCAAGACTTACAAGGCTGTGTATGAGGTCTGGAGCGAGAGCGAAGGCAAGTTTGTTGTGGATTCCGACAAGGATCCTGTTGTGTTCACCGCACAGAAGGTCGGCCCGCTCAACTATCGTGACTGGGCTGCAGAGCAGACTTTCACCGTGTCCCACAACGAGCGCATCCACATCTACGGCATCTCTGCCAAGGATCAGTGCCAGGTCAAGGAGACCAACAGCGGCAAGGGTTACGATGTCACTTACAAGAGCAACACCAAGGACGCTGAGGGTAAGGTCTATCAGTACACTTCCAGCCTGACCGGTGTTGTCGGTTACCTGAGTGACATCAAGGACGGCGCTGACGCCATCAATATGACCTTCATCAACACCCGCAACGCTGTCTCTCCCACCGGCATCGTCATGAACGTTGCTCCCTACGCTCTGCTGGTCGTCGTGGCTGCCGCTGGCTGCTTCGTCTTCATGCGCAAGCGCCGCGAGGACTGATCTCCGCTCCTACATATAAATAAGAGCTGAATCAGAACAGCGAAAGCTGACAATCTTTTCTGTGTGTGCCCGGAAGGGGGACACACAGCAGTTTCAAACCCTGATAAGGAGGTACGCCTCTTGCACACAGCGGCCAAACTGGCGCGAGCCGGTGACCGTCTGGTCAGCATGGTGGCAGCGGCATTGATCGTCTTGATGCTGCTGTACGGCGGGTACTCGCTGTGGGACACGGCCATGGTATTCCAGGGCGCGTTCCTCGGCAGCGACCTGCTGCAGTTCAAACCCGGCGTCTCGGGGGACCCGGACTCCAACCCGACTTTGGAGGAGCTCCAGGCCATCAACCCGGATGTGCTGGGCTGGCTGACCGTTGACGATACCCACATCGACTATCCGGTTGTCATCGGTGACACCGACATGGAATACGTGAACAAGGATGTGTACGGGGACTTTGCCCTGTCCGGATCGATCTTCCTGGACAGCGACAACGCCCGGGACATTTCTGACCCGTATACCCTGGTCTACGGTCACCACATGGACAACGGGGCTATGTTCGGGGATGTTGTGGAATTCGTCAACACCGATTACTTTGACTCCCACACCACCGGAACCCTCTATCTGCCGGATGCGACCTACTCCATCGAGTTCTTCGCCTGCCTGCAGGTGGATGCCTTCGACAGCATGGTCTATGACCCGCTGCGGTATCCCGAGGGAGACATCAGCGAGTTGCTGAACTATGTGGATGAGAATGCGGTGCAAAGCCGGTACATCGGGGTGACACCGCAGGACAAGGTGATCGCGCTGTCTACCTGTGCGGAGGCAGAAACCAATGGTCGTGTCGTCATATTTGGACGGCTGGACCGCATGAGCTGACAAAAGTGGGCGGGGGCCGGGGCGCGGCCAAGC
>CAJFMB010000081.1 GCA_904390925.1 uncultured Subdoligranulum sp. | reverse complement strand
CCGAAAGAAGAACCAAGAAAGGCGCCACCCTTTCGAACGGGTGGACGACGACTTGGGGGCCTTACCCCCAAGACCCCCGCCGACGATAGACGGCAGGCCGTCCCATTCACCCCTGCTCCCGGCCTTACCTTGCAGGCCGGGTGAAACGTTTTTGGCGGCGGCGGTTAAGCTGTACTTTTTCTTTGCAGATTAGTCAACCTGATATTGCACTTTTATCCCAGCGGTAAGACCTGCACCCCCGGCCCGCAGGGTGGGCCGGGTAGAAGCCGGTGGGGCGACATGAGCAAGTTTTATGTCGTGCGGGGTCCAGGGGTTTCCCCTGGTCGGCGTCCACCGCGTCGAAACGGTGGCACCTGGGTCCAGGGGTTTCCCCTGGTCGGCGTCCACCGCGTCGAAACGGTGGCACCTTTCTTGCTTACTTCTTTCGGTGACGAAAGAAGTAAGACCCCACGGCGTCCGCCGTTAAAAAATACAGCACGAAACTTCAAAAAGATTTTTCGCTTCCTTTTTGGGTGTCCAAAAAAGGAAGGAGAAACCGGCTGGATGCCGTTATCCCTGCGAGAACTGCCAAAAAATCAAATGATTTTCTGAAACAATCGCGTTTTTGCGATTATTTCAGCAGCTCGTACAGCCAGTCGGCCGCCGCATCCGGCGTGATGATCTGCCGGGGTGCCGGCAGGCCGATCTCCTCCAGCGCGTCCCGCAGCTCGGCGGCCTGGGGCACATCCAGATGATAGCTGTGCAGCCGCTCGGTCTGGGCAAAGATCTGTTCCGGGGTGCCCTCCATGACAATGCGGCCGGCGTTCATCACCAGCACCCGGTCGGCGCGGGCGGCCTCCTCCATATAATGGGTGATGGAGACAATCGTCACCCCCGCCGCCCGCAGCTTGTCGATGGTCTCCATGACCTGGCGGCGGCCCTTGGGGTCCAACATGGCGGTGGCCTCGTCCAGAACAATGCAGTCGGGACGCATGGCCAGCACGCCGGCAATGGCCACACGCTGTTTCTGGCCGCCAGACAGCTTGTGCGGCGCGGCATGGCGCTTTTCGTAGATGCCGGCCATCTTCATGGCCTCATCCACCCGGGTGCGGATCTCGGCCGGGGGGACACCCAGGTTTTCCGGGGCAAAGGCCACGTCCTCCTCCACCACGGTGGCTACGATCTGGTTGTCCGGGTTCTGGAACACCATGCCCACCTTCTGGCGGATATCATACAGTTTTTCCTCAGTGCGGGTGTCGATGTCCTCCACCAGCACGGTGCCCTTCTCGGGCAGCAGAATCGCGTTGAAGTGCTTGGCCAGCGTGGACTTGCCGCAGCCATTGGCCCCCAGCACCGCCACAAACTCGCCCTTCTTCACGTCCATGCTCACGCCGTTGACCGCCCAGACCGGCTGGTCCGGGTCGTAACGGAACCGCACATCCTGTGCGCGCAGCATCTCTTCCATGGCAATTTCCCTCTCATTTTTCCTGCCAGACGGCGGTGGCACCGCAGGGCACCACGCCGCCGGTGGCAGTTACCGGCAGGCCGATCTCGTCACAGCTGGTCACGCCGCCGTACACCGGGCACAGCGTCGTCTGCAGAATGTACTGCATCACGGCGGGGCTGAGACCCTCGGTGTAGCTGTTGACGGCAAAAAACAGCGGTTGTTTGCTCAAAACCTTGGCGCACTCGGCGATCAGGTCGTAGATGTTGTCCTCCAGCTTCCAGATCTCACCGCCGGGGCCCCGGCCGTAGCTGGGCGGGTCCATGATGATGGCGTCATAGAAGTTGCCGCGGCGGATCTCCCGGGCAACAAACTTGCCGCAGTCATCCACAATCCAGCGGCAGGGCCGGTCGGCCAGATTGCTGGCGGCAGCGTTCTCCCGCGCCCAGGCCACCATGCCCTTGCTGGCGTCCACGTGGGTCACCGACGCCCCCGCCGCCAGGCAGGCCAGCGTGGCGCCGCCGGTGTAGCCGAACAGGTTCAGCACCTTGATGGGGCGGTTTGCCGCGGCGATGATCTTCTGGTACCAGGCCCAGTTGACCGCCTGCTCCGGGAAAACGCCGGTGTGCTTGAACCCGGTGGGGCTGACAATCAATGTCAGGCCGTTCCAGCCGATCTTCCACTTTGCGGGCAGGGGCCGCCGGTTCTCCCAGCTGCCGCCGCCCTTGTTGGACCGGTGATACACCGCGTCCGCCCTGGCCCACAGCGGGCTGACCGGTTGGTTTTTCCAGACCACCTGGGGATCGGGACGGATCAGCAGGGTCTTGCCCCACCGTTCCAGCCGGTTTTTCCCGGTGGCGTCAATCAGTTCATAGTCCTGCCAGCTGTCCGCAGCGCGCATGGCTTGGCTCCTTTCTGAATTCCTTGAATTGGTTGCTCTTGGATGGTCCGGCGGGTTAGCCGGTTCCTTCTTCCTTTTTGGTCCCCAAAAAGGAAGCGAAAATTTTCTTTTTTGAGTGGGGCGCTGTATTTTTTAGCGGCATATCGCCGCGGGCCTTACTTCTTTCATCACTGAAAGAAGTAAGCAAGAAAGGTGCTGTCGGCAATTGGATGAACGACATCCAACCGTTATCTATGTTCCTTTTTGAAGTTCCTTGCTGTATTTTTTAGCGGCATACCGCCGCGGGTCTTACTTCTTTCATCACTGAAAGAAGTAAGCAAGAAAGGTGCCACCGTTTCGACGCGGTGGACGCCGACCAGGGAGCTAAGCCCCCTGGACCCCGCACAGCGGGAAACTTGCTCATGGCACCTTAACACCTTCTACCCGGCCCACCCTGCGGGCCGGGGGTGCAGGTCTTGCCGCAGCGGGAAAAGGACATTGATCGGGCCAACACCTGCAAAGAAAAGGTTCCAGTTTATCGCAGCTGCTGCCGGACGTTTCACCCGGCCTGCAAGGTAAGGCCGGGAGCAGCCGGGGGAGGGATGGCCTGCCGTCTATCGTCGGCGGGGGTCTTGGGGGTAGGCCCCCAAGTCGTCGTCCACCCGTTCGAAAGGGTGGCGCCTTTCTTGGTTCTTCTTTCGGCGACGAAAGAAGAATAACCCTCCGGCAAGCTGCCGGACATCTTCCGACGAAAGAAGAATAGCCCACCGGCTGGCAGCCGGAAATCTTCCGACGAAAGAAGATACCCTAAAGGCCGTCAGCCGCTAAAAGACAAAAAATCAAAACAGACTTTGCTGTCCGTCATCGGCATCACTGCGCAGTGCCTTGGGCACTGCCATGTGCAGATGCTCGTACGCCAGCCGGGTGACACATCTCCCCCGCGGGGTGCGGGTGAGAAATCCCATCTGCATCAGGTAGGGCTCGCAGACATCCTCCAGTGTGACGCTCTCCTCGCCCAGGGCGGCGGCCAGGGTATCCAGGCCCACCGGCCCGCCGCCGTACAGCTCGATGATCGCCCGCAGCACGCCCCGGTCCAGCTCGTCCAGGCCCAGCGCGTCAATGCCCATCTGCTTGCGGGCGTCGATGGCCGACTCGGCATCGATGGTGCCGTCCCCCCGCACCGTGGCAAAATCCCGGGCCCGTTTCAGCAGCCGGTTGGCCACACGGGGGGTGCCCCGGCTGCACTTGGCCAGCTCCAAAGCGCCCTCCGGCGTGATGGGCACATCCAGAATCCCGGCGCTGCGGACAATGATCTTGGCCAGCTCGTCGGGGCTGTAGGGTTCCAGCTTGAGCAGGATGCCGAACCGGTCCCGCAGCGGCCCGGTCAGCTGTCCCGCCCGGGTGGTGGCGCCGATCAGCGTGAACCGGGGCAGGTTGATGCGGATGCTCTGGGCGCTGGGTCCCTTGCCGATCATGATGTCCAGCGCGTAGTCCTCCAGCGCCGGATAGAGTACCTCCTCCACCTGGCGGGAAAGGCGGTGGATCTCGTCAATAAACAGCACGTCGCCCTCCTGCAGGTTGGTCAGCAGGGCGGCCAGGTCGCCGGGCTTCTCGATGGCGGGGCCGGAGGTAATGCGGATCTGCACCCCCATCTCCTGGGCCACAATGCCGGCCAGCGTGGTCTTACCCAGTCCCGGCGGGCCGTAGAGCAGCACATGGTCCATCGGCTCGCCCCGGCGCTGGGCAGCCCGCAGATAGACCGACAGGTTTGCCTTGACCTTCTCCTGGCCGATATAGTCCTCCAGCGTTTTGGGGCGCAGGCTGACTTCCTCGGCGTCGGCGGGGGTCACGTCGGGACTGACAAGGCGGGTGGGATCAACGGTATATTCCTGATTCAAGGGGAAACCTCCTTCAGAGGGGTTGCAGGGCAGCGCCCTCAGACATTGGACGCCACCACCTGATAGCTGTATTTTTCCACCGGTTTTGTGCGCATTTCGCTTTCCACAAACTTTTTCGGCCCGGCAAGATACCGGCCGCACATCCGCAGCAGGCTCATGGCAAAGCTGGTCAGTTTGGTGTTGGAAACCTGATCCTCCTCCCGCCAGCTGATGGGGAAGAAGAGCATCTTCTGCCGATAATGGCACTGGGCCAGGATCATGCAGTCGTTGAAATACTGGGTGTCCGGGAACCGGATGAAATACCGGTTTTTCAGCGAGGCCACCTTGTACAGGTTGAGGCCGCTGCCCAGGTCGGTGATCTTGTGGCGGGCCACCAGGCTGAACAGCCAGTTGAAGCCGTAGTTGCCGGCAATGCGCAGCGGGCTGTAGCCCTGGATGCGGCTGCCCTTCATGAAGCGGGACCCCAGGCAGCAGTCATAGTTTCTGTACTCGCCGGAGGCGATCAGCGGTGCCAGGTCCCGGGCGTCGCCCTGGTCGTCACCGTGCAGCACCACCAGGTAATCGTATTTGTGGGCGATGGCATACTGGAACGCCACCTTGTGGCTGCCGCCCAGGCCGTAATTTTCGTTGTTGCGCAGCAGCCGGACCGGCTTGGAGGGGTGCTTTGTCATCCAGGAAAGCACCGCGGCCTCGGTGCCGTCGGTGGAGCGGTTGTTCACCACAATGCAGCCCGACACAAAGCCCGAGACCTTGGGGTCCAGCAGCTGGTCCAGCACCCGGGGCACCTGTTTTTCACAGTTGTAGGCGGGAATAAACAGCAAGATACGATCCGGCATAATACCACTCTCCCTGCGGCGACACGCGGCGTGGATTCCGGCCGCGGCCCGCGATAGCATACTCTGGTAAAGTATAGCACACTTTCGGTCAGATTGCCATATCAATCCCGGTGTTTTCCGTCAGGGTGACGAATTTTCTCCCGGCGTCAAAACTGCCCCGCCGGCAGCACAGGGCCGCCGGCAGGGCAGAGCAGGATTGCAAGGTCAGGAATGGTGTACCGTCAGCACTTCCAGGCTGGCGCTGCCGTAGGTGACGGTGGTACGGCTTTCGATGTCAAACTGTTCCTCCAGCCAGGCGTGCAGCTCGTCCAGGTCCCGGATGCAGTTGTTGTTGTAGACAATCACGTCCGGCACCTTGTCCGGCAGTTCCAGATAGTAGGAGGCAAACCGGGTATCGCTGTCGGTGGAGGAGATCACCGACGCCTGGCCCACCCGCAGGCTGCCGTCGTCCATCAGGAAGGCAAGGCCCTCCACGTCACCGGTGGACAGCATGATCTGGCTGCCGGCATAGGGTTCCAGTGCCTGTTCCAGCGCGTGGTACATGTCGGCGGTGGACTCGTCCACCCAGGTGAAGGCCGCCGGCCCGTCGGTCAGGTATTCCATCGGCGTGTCCAGCACGGTGTGGGATTTCCAGCCGGTGGTCAGCACCAGAAAGCCCCTGCAGACAATCAGGAAGGCCAGGAAGGTCAGGATCAGGCCGTCCGCCCAGTCCCCGTCCAGCGCATAGGGGGCGGTGGGGTCGGGGGCGTCCTGGGCCTCGACGGCGGCGCGGGTCTGCAGGGCCAGTGCCAGCACGGCGCACAGGCCCGGCCAGGTCAGATACATGAAGGTGGCGGAAAGGCCCAGCAGGGTGGAGCGCAGAATGAACAGGTAGGCGACCACGCCGGGCAGGTAGCCCAGCCAGAAAAGCGCCGACCGGGGAGTGCCTTTGCTCTGGCGGAAAAACCACAACCCCGCCACCGCCAGCACCGGGGTGAAGTAGCGCTCGTCCAGGCTGGCATCCCGCACTGCCCGCAGCAGGCAGAGGACCAGTGTCAGCACGCTGAACAGCGCAAAGAAGAAGCCGATCCAGTACCGGATGTTGCGGATGGGCCGTTGCTGCCGGGCGCGGATGTCCCGTACAATGCCCAGCAGCGACGCAGCCAGCGCCACCAGGGCGGGCTTGGCCAGGAAGATGCCCACGTCGGCGGCCTGGCCCAGCAGCAGGTCCAGCCGCTCGGCGGTGGAGAAGTCGTACTGGGGATCGTTGAGGATCAGTTCCGCCCGGTCCAGAAGCATGGAAACGCTCATGTCCCGCAGCAGCCAGGCGACAAAGGCCAGCGCACAGACCAGGCAGGTGGCAAAGGCCACCAGCGTGCCCACCGGGATGCCGGCCAGACGGCGCTCGCCCCGGCGGCGGCCCAGAAGGAAGAGCCCGACAAAGACAAAGGGTGCGGCAAAGGCGCTTTGCGGGAAGGCCAGCACGCTCAGGCTGAGGAAAATGCCGCCCGGAATCATCCGCCACAGGCCGCGGTGGTTTTCCAGATAGCCGTAGAAGCAGAGGAAGGCCGCCACCGCGAAGTGGAACTGCTGGGAGATGTAGTCGGGGCCCAGAAACCATTTGGGGGTGTAGACAAAGAGGGCCAGCGTCGCCAGGAAGGTGGTCTGGGCGCTGAGGCGGGGGCGCAGGGTGCGGTAGAACCACACCGAAAGCCCGGCTTTGAGCAGAAGCATCACCGCCCGCACAAAGAGCAGCACGCCGGTGGTGGTGCCGGTGACGGTGTAAAACAGCCACAGCAGCAGCGCCGACGGCAGGGCCGACATCTGGTGCGGTTCCCACATGGTGTAGAGCAGGGCATCCCCCTTGACCAGGCGCCAGCCGATGGACAGGGCGTACTGTTCATCGATTTCCAGCCCGGAAAAGAGGGTTTTGCCCATCGCCAGCAGCGCCAGCAGGCTGAGTACCACCGCGACCACATGGTAGGGTTCGATTCGACGTTTGCCAGTCATGGGGGACCTCCGGTAGGGTGTTGGGGTTGATTTGATAAAGTTATTGGGGAGGGGGCCGGCGGAAGGCCGGTTCCTTCTTCCTTTTGGACGCCCAAAAGGAAGCGAAAAATCTTTTTGAGGTTTCTTGCTGTATTTTTTAGCGGCGGACGCCGTGGGGTCTTACTTCTTTCATCACTGAAAGAAGTAAGCAAGAAAGGTGCCACCGTTTCGACGCGGTGGACGCCGACCAGGGAGCAGAGCCCCCTGGACCCCGCACTGCGGAACACTTACCGGGTGTTACCCCTACCGGCTTCTACCCGGCCCACCCTGCGGGCCGGGGGTGCAGGTTTTGCCGCAGCGGGAAAAGAAACTTGATCGGGCCAACAGCCTATAAAAACAAGGCTTAACCTTGCCGCAGGCAGCAGAAACGTTTCACCCGGCCTGCAAGGTAAGGCCGGGAGCAGCCGGCAGTGGGATGGCCGGGCTGTTATCTTGGGCTGGAGTCCAGAGGATAAGTTCCTCTGGTCGTCGTCCACCCGTTCGAAAGGGTGGCGCCTTTCTTGGTTCTTCTTT
>CAJFMB010000080.1 GCA_904390925.1 uncultured Subdoligranulum sp. | reverse complement strand
GACGACGACACCTATCAGGTTCAGGTCGTGTCCTGGTACGACAACGAGAACAGCTACACCAGCCAGATGGTCCGCACCATCAAGTACTTCGCTGAGCTGAACTAATTTAGCCCGGCTGTACTGGTCTAACTGAAACCGCGGCGGCGGCCGCACCGGAAAAACCGGTGCGGCCGCCGCTTTTTTGTCTGGCGGGTGACGGAAAAATCAAACGTATCACCGCCGTTCTACCGCCGGTCGGTTGCAGCCGAAGCCCGAAAGAGGTATGCTTTTGACAGGCAGCAGGGGCAACGCATCCCCTGCCGTCCCGGAAAGGAGAATGCCCCATGGTGGACAGGACAAAATTTGCGGCGCTGGTGACCGCCCGGCGCAAAGCCAGGGGGCTGACCCAGCGCCAGCTGGCGGAACAGCTGCACGTGTCGGACAAGGCGGTCAGCAAGTGGGAGCGGGCCTTGAGCCTGCCGGACATCGAGCTGCTGGAACCGCTGGCCGCGGCGCTGGGGCTGACCGTCACCGAGCTGCTGCGGGGAGAGGCTCTTCCACCCGAGACCACCCTGCCGCTGGGTGAGGTGGAAAGCCTGGTATCTGACTCCATCGGGTTTGGCCGGCTGGAACAGGCCCGGAGGGATACCGCCGCCCGGCGCCGGTATCTGCTGCGCTGGGTACCCTGCACCCTGCTGATCCTTGCCGAGATTGCCGTCGTTGCGCTGGTGCGGGGCATGCCGCCGCAGCAGTATCTGGCAACTATGGCCGGAGGGCCCATGCTGGCGGTGGGAATGGGCGTTTTCTTCAGCCTGGCGGTGGTGCTTGGCTTCCCCGAGCGGCTGCCCGATTACTACGACGAAAACAGGATCTATGGTTTCAGCAACGGGTTCCTGCGGATGAACCTGCCCATCCGCCTGCACAACCGCAACTGGCCGGCCATCAAGGCCGCCATGTTCTGGGGCTGCCTGGGCATGGCGGCGGCTGTGCCGCTGGCGGATCTGGCTGCCTGGTACCTGGCACCGCCGCAGTTTTATCAGACGACCTGGCCGTTTGTGATCCTGTTTCTGATTCTGGGCGGCATCTTTTTGCCGGTCATTCTGGCGGGTCTGCTGGCAGACCGCCGCAGCAAATAAAAATGCCCCGCCTTTGTGCATACGGCACAAAAGCGGGGCAAACTTTTTGTCTTGTTTTCCGGACGGTGTTACTTTTTCTTGGTATCTCCGCCCATGCGGCGGTCGCGGCGGGCGTACTCGGCCAGGGCGGCGTCAAACTCCGCCTTGGTGAAGTCGGGGAAAAGCACCGGCGTGAAGTAGAATTCGGCGTAGGCCGCCTGCCACAGCAGAAAGTTGGAGATCCGCTGCTCGCCGCTGGTGCGGATGAGGAAATCCACCGGCGGCAGGTCCCGGTACAGGTGGTGCTGGATGGTCTGCTCGTCAATGGCGTCCGGCTCCAGCTGGCCAGCCTTGACCTCGCCGGCAATGGCGCGCATGGCGTCGGTCAGCTCGGCATGGCCGCCGTAGTTCAGGCAGAAGTTGACAATGCCGCTTTTGTTGTCCTTGGTCAGGTCCATCATGTAGTCCATGGCGTCACAGACCCGCTTCTGCAGGCCCTCCCGCCGTCCGCTGAACAGCACCTGGCAGTCCCGCTCGTTCATCTCGGTGGCGATGGACTTGAAGTTGTTGGCAAACAGATCCATCAGATAGCCCACTTCCTTGGCATCGCGGGCAAAGTTCTCGGTGGAAAAGACATACAGGCTCAGCACCTTGACCCCCCGCTCGGACAGGGCATAGCGGGTGATCTCCTTCAGGCGGTCAAAGCCCGCCTTGTGGCCCAGGCTGACAAACATGCCCCGCTGACGGGCCCAGCGACGGTTTCCGTCCACAATGATGGCCACATGGTTGGGAATGCGTGCGGTTTCCATAGCAAAATCTTCCTTTCTGCGCGGTTGCTGCAGGTATCTTATTCGGCGGGGGCGGGCTGTACCACATCGGCGGGGGCTTCGTCGGGGTGATGGCGCTGCCAGTCCAGGTAGCTTTTCAGAATCACCGCCGCCGACACCGAGTCCAGCCGTGCCTTGCGCCTGGCGCCGAACACATCGTTGTCCGACAAAATCGCCGCCGCCGACACGGTGGTGCGCCGCTCGTCCCACAGGATCACCGGCAGGTTGGCGGCGTTGGCCAGCCGGGCGGCAAACCGGCGGCATTTGCCGGCGCGGGCGCCCTCGGTGCCGTCCATGTTTTTGGGCAGACCCACCACCAGGCAGCCGGCACCCTTTTCCCGGGCAATGTCGGCGGCCGCCTGGGCCGCCTTGTTCATGCTTTTTTCCTCAATCTGCGGCGTGATGGGGGTGACAATGACCTCCCCCGGGTCACACTCGGCCAGGCCGGTGCGGGCCTCGCCGTAATCCACTGCAATTCGTTTCATAAAAGTCCTTTCCCGGCCGGTCAGGCGGCGACATCGGTGTCGGCGGGCAGCAGCGCCTGGACCAGAAAGTCCACCGTCTGGCCCTCGATGCTCTCACTGATGGCCTTGGTCTCCTCCTCGTCGCCGGCCAGCGACTGGTAGTTGTGGTTCGCGTTGCCGAACTGGTCGGACAGGTCGGTGAAGGGCAGGCCCCGGTCCTTGGCGGCCTGCAGGGTGTCGTCGATGGTGGTCTGGCTCAGCAGTTCCTGGTCGCCGCCGTTGAAGGCGATCAGCAGGGCGCCCTTGTAGTCCCGGATGTGGTCGGCGGGATGGCTCACGTCCATCTGCTCCAGGAACTCCGAGCTGATGGTCACCGAGTCGGGGCTGCTGGGGGTGCTCCAGCCGGACAGGGTATAGCTGCCGGCGGACAGGGCATCCTGGAGCATCTGCTCCCGGCCTTCGGGGGTGTGGTCGAGAAACTCCACCCCGTCCAGCCCGTTGCCGTTGGCGGGGCTCCACAGCGCCGCGGCGGCAATGGCGTCGCTCAGATGCAGCGACACCGCCCGGCCGCCCATGCTGTGGCCCACCAGGCCGATCTGGCCGATGGTGTACTGCCCCCGCATGTAGGTGATGGCGGATTCAATGTCGTCGTAGATGCTCTCCAGCGTGTAGGCGGTAAAGGGCTCCTCGCTCTCGCCGTTGCCGGCAAAATCCACCCGGATGCTGGCAATGCCCTGTTGTGCCAGGGCGTCGGCCATGGGCTGGAAGTGTCCGTCGCCGTCCCGGTCACCGGTGAAGCCGTGGCACATGACCACCAGAGGCACCTCCGCACCGGCAGACTCCCCCTCGGGGGCCGGGGTGGCGTCCGGGTCAGGCAGGATGCTGTCCGGCACCGTGACGGTGGCGTGCAGGTTGGTTCCCCGTGCCGAGGCAAAGGTCACGCTGGTGGTGACCGGCTGGGCGGCATCCGGGGTGTCGGCCGACCCTGTGAGGGAACCGCCGCCTGCCAGGCGGACGGCAGCTGCAATGCAGAGAATCACCGCCGCAATGCAGAGGACCAGCACCATCAGGGCAAAGACACGGCGCTGGCCCAGGGCGCGGGCGGGACCGTCGGGGGTGGTATAGGGGATTTGTTCCGCACGGCGGGAGACCGGCGGGGCGGGGCGCCGGGCACTGCTCCGGCGCCGGGGGACAGGTCGTTTGGAGGCAGACATGGCAACTCCTTTCGGTCCGGGAAAAACGTCCGGACAAAAGCAAAAGAATTGCATTTATTATACCATCCGCGGCAGACACTGACAAGGCGGCCGGAATTGTAAAAAAACAGCCGCACCGGGCAGAAATCCGGTACGGCTGAAACAAACAATCCGGTCAGCGGCGCAGGTCGGGCAGGCGGCGGTCCAGTGCCCGCACCAGCAAAGCGGCCAGCGCGATCTTGACCACGTCGCAGGGCAGGTAGGGGACCACGCAGAGCGCCAGCGCCGCGAAAAAGTCCATCTTCATCAGCATCATGAACCACAGGGTGCCGAACAGGTAGCAGGCGGCGCAGCCCAGCACCATGCTCAGGACCAGGCGGGGCAGGGTGCGGCCGAAACGGGTGGTCAGCAGCCCCACCACCAGCGCGGCAGCCAGGTACCCGATCACATAGCCGCCGGTGGGGCCAAAGACCGCGGCGGGGCCGCCCTGAAACCCGGCCAGCACCGGCACGCCGAAGGCGGCCAGCGCCAGAAAGGCCAGCAGACTGACCGACCCCCACACTGCGCCCAGCATGGCGCCGGCCAGATAGACGGCAAACAGCGCCAGATTGACCGGCACGCCCCAGGGCATGGGAATGGAGATCTGACTGCATACGGCGGTCAGGGCGGTGAACAGCGCACAGAGCATCCGGCTGCGCATCCGCCGGTGGGACGAAGAATGGCTCATGGCAAACCCCTCCTTGTTTTACGGGTCACATCCGTGCAGGATTCGACCCATTGTACCGCGGCGGGCGGCGTACTGTCAAGAAACGCCCGGCGGCAAAAAGAAAAAGCGATGGAAAACCCATCGCTTTCTCTTTTGTGGAAGGTAAACCGTAAACGGGGAAAATCAGAATGGGGGATTCCCGACCGGAAGCGGCCGGAAATTACCGCTGGATACGGCCGGAGCCGTCGCCGCCGGCCAGCTTCTCCACCTCAGCGACGGTGACCATGTTGTAGTCGCCCTCGATGGAGTGCTTCAGAGCGGAAGCAGCCACAGCGAACTCCACAGCGTCCTGGGTGCTCTTGCCGGACAGCAGAGCATAGATCAGGCCGCCGCCGAAGCTGTCGCCGCCGCCCACGCGGTCAACGATGTGCAGGTCGTACTTCTTGCTGAAGCAGTACTCGTTGGAAGCAACGTCGTAGAGCATGGCGCTCCAGCCGTTGTCGAAGGCGGAATGGCTCTCACG
>CAJFMB010000079.1 GCA_904390925.1 uncultured Subdoligranulum sp. | reverse complement strand
GTACTTCTTGCTGAAGCAGTACTCGTTGGAAGCAACGTCGTAGAGCATGGCGCTCCAGCCGTTGTCGAAGGCGGAATGGCTCTCACGCAGGGTGATGGCAACCTTCTCGAAACCGAACTTGTCGGCCAGCTGCTTGGCAACGCTCTTGTAGCCCTCGCGGTTGATCTCGCCGGCATAGATGTCGGTGGCCTCAGCCTCGATGCCGAACACGTCCTTGGCATCCTCCTCGTTGGAGATGCAGACGTCCACATACTGGCACAGGTCGGTCATGGCAGCGCGGGCCTGCTCACGGGTCCACAGCTTGCCGCGGTAGTTCAGGTCGCAGCTGATCTTGACGCCGTGTGCCTTGGCAGCCTTGCAGGCCTCGCGGCAGATGTCGACGACATTGGGGCCCAGGGCCGGGGTGATGCCGGTGAAGTGGAACCAGTCCACACCCTCAAAGATGGCATCCCAGTCGAAATCGGAGGTGGAAGCCTCCTGGATGGCGGAATGGGCACGGTCGTAGATGCAGACAGAACCACGCTGAGAAGCGCCCTTCTCGTTGTAGTAGATGCCGATGCGGTCGCCGCCGCGGACGATCATGGAGGTGTCAACGCCGTAGCGGCGCAGGCTGTTGATGGCAGCCTGACCGATGGCATGGGCGGGCAGCTTGGTGACGTAGGCAGCGTCCACACCGTAGTTGGCCAGCGAGACAGCCACGTTGGCCTCGCCGCCACCGAAGGTGAACTCCAGGTTGGAAGCCTGGACAAAACGCTCGTAGTTGAAGGGCTGCAGACGGACCATCAGTTCGCCAAAAGTAACGACTTTCATGAAGTAAACTCTCCTTATTGTATCATTTGCCTGTCATTTTCCGACAGATTTCTCAACCGACAGGGTACAGACTTATTTCTGCACCAGATGGATGGCGAAGCCGCCGATCTCATCAGCCATGTAGATCGCGGTGGTCTTGCCGTTCTTGACATTCTTGGAATCCATGTCGAACTTGACGCCGCGCAGGCCCAGGTGATAGATGGCACGGTCCACGTTGTTGGTCTTGATGGCAATGTGACCATGGGTGCCGCGGCCGGGCTTCTTCATGATCTCAAATTCCTTCTTGCCAACAAAGATGCTGGAGTTGCCCGGCTTGACAGCCATGTTCAGCAGGCTGCCCAGCAGCTCGGCGGTCTTCATGGCCTCGGTGTCGTCGGCGCAGTTGATGCCGATGTGGCCCAGCTCCAGGCCCAGCATGGTGTCAACGGCTTCCTTGCACATGGCGGTGATCTCGTCCCATGCGCCGGCCTTGATCTTGTCGCTCTTGCACATCCAGGTGCCGCCCACGGCGAAGATCTGGTCGTATGCCAGGTAATCATTGACATTCTTGGCGTTGATGCCGCCGGTGCACATCCACTTGGCGGTCTTGAGGGCGCCGCCGATGTTCTTCAGCATGGCAACGCCGCCGTTGGCCTCGGCGGGGAAGAACTTCAGGGCATCGCAGCCCAGGTTCATGGCCTGCTGCATCTCGCCGGCGCTGCAGGTGCCGGGCATCATCAGGCCGCCCTTGTCGATGACATGCTTGGTCACGTTGGGGTCAAAGCCCGGCGCAACGATGAAGGAGGCACCTGCGGCCAGAGCGCGGTCAGCCTGATCCTCGGTCAGGACAGTGCCGGCACCCAGCAGCATCTCGGGCACTTCTGCGTGAATCTTCTTGATGCAATCCTCGGCGCAGGCGGTGCGGAAGGTGACTTCGGCTGCCGGCAGGCCGCCGGCTACCAGAGCCTTGCAAAGAGGCACAGCCTCGTCCACGCTGTTGAAAGCGATAACCGGCACGATACCGATCTCGTAGATGCGCTGCAGTACAGAATTCATACCACATTCTCCTTTTTTACCAAGATTGGTTTACCATTCCATATTGCGGAACCGTGTTCCACTTTGGCTGTAATTATTATAGCAAAGTGCGTTCCACCGCGTCAATCAGGCAAAAATGCACAAGAAAACAGGAGATATTCCTGCCTGCTTCCCCATGTTCCGCAAGGTGGGATATTGACTTGAAAAAACCACAGTTTGCTGGTATACTGGTTCCATCATACGGAACTGGCGAAAAAAAAGGCCGGAACGGTAAAATTATGAATAATTTGTTAATTTTTTCGGCGGAAGGAGGCCCCGGCATGGAGTCACAGCCCGGACGCGAGCAGGGCGGTGTGCAGAGTGTGGCACGGATTTTCGGCATCATTGAGGTGCTGGCGGCCCACCCGGCCGGGGTGGGGCTGCAAAAGCTGGCGGCGGAAGCCGGACTGGCCAAAAGCACCACCCACCGGCTGCTGGCCAGCCTGGTGCAGCTGGGGTATGCCCGGCAGGACAGTGTGACCGGGCACTACCGGCTGACGCTGAAAATGTTTGAGCTGTCCTCCGGCATTGTCAACAGCATGGACATCATGGGGGTGGCCAAACTGCATCTGGAGCGGTTGGCCCAGCGCACCGGCGAGGCGGTGCATCTGGTCATCCGGGACGCCCAGGACATTGTCTACATTTATAAGACGGAAAGCGGACCCATGCGGATGTCCAGCCGGGTGGGACTGCGCAGCCCGCTGTACTGTACCGGGGTGGGCAAGGCGATTCTGGCCACGCTGCCCCGCGGTGAGGTGGAGGAGATCTGGCGCAAAAGTACCCCCCGCAAGCTCACCGACCACACCATCACCGAGCTGTCCGCCCTGCAGGCCCAGCTGGCCCAGGTGCGGGCGCGGGGCTACGCGGTGGATGACGAGGAAAACGAGCTGGGCATCCGCTGTGTGGCGGTGGCGATCCCCACCCCGGGCGGCCGGGCGGACAGTGCCTTTTCCATCAGCGGCCTGGCCCCCTATATGACCGAGGAACGGGTGCGGCGGATTGCCGACCTGGCGCTGGAGACCCGGGCGGACATTCTGCACGACCTGGGCTACGCCGAGCACTGAAAAACGCTCAAGACTACATCTATCAATAGACGGATGGGAAAATAAACGGATGGGATTTTGTATGCAAACCATTGAACTTTTCGGTGTGCGGTACTGTGCCGCCACGCAGCAGCAAATGCTGGCGGCCATCACGGCGCCGCTGCAGCCGGGCGAATGCCGTACCGCCGCCTTTGCCCCGGTGACCAGCCTGTCCCAGGCTGCCCGGGATGAAAGTTACCGGCAGGTGCTCAATGGCATGTCTCTCTGTGCCATGGACGGCATGCCGGTGGTCAAGCGGGCCCGGCACAAGGAGCCGGCGCTGGGGGAGATCGAGCGCTGCAGCGGTCCCGATATGCTGCGGCTGACGCTGGAGGCCACCTGCGGCACCGGGGCACGGCATTTCTTTTACGGCACCAGCGAGGAAAACCTGGCCGCCCTTTGCCGGACGGTGGAGCGGGAGTACCCGGGTCTGTGCGTGGCGGGCACCTATGCGCCGCCCTTCCGCCCCCTGAGCGAGGAGGAGGAGAAGGAGAACATCCAGCGCATCCGGGATGCCGCGCCCGATTATCTGTGGGTGGCGCTGGGGGCACCGCGGCAGGACTACTGGGTGGCGCACCATGCCGCCGAGCTGTCCGGCATGCGGGTGCTGGCGGTGGGTGCCGCGCTGAATTTCCTCACCGGTGCGGTGCCGCGGGCACCCCAGTGGATGCGCCGTGCGGGGCTGGAATGGGCCTACCGCATCTGGCACGAGCCCAAACAGTTCTGGCGATATGCCAAAAACGGAGCATATTTTTTGTATAGATCTGCCAGGGAAGACCTGCTTGGGCGCTGAGTCCCGGCGGCACGGAAAGGGGAGGACCCGACGATGGAAAACCTGATTTTTGGGGCCTTTGCCACCCTGAAAGATTACCGGGAAGGCGACGCGGCCAATCTGGGCAGCGACGCCTATTACCGCTGCATTGTGGTGGCGCTGGCCAGCGCCCGGCTGGCCAATCCCGACTGTGACGTGGCGCTGGTGACAAACGCGCCGGTCCCCCCGCCCTATGCACACCAGCTGCAGGCCGCCGGCGTGCAGCTGCTGCAATGTCCCTTTGACCGGTACCGGGTGGATGCGGCGCTGGAATGGTCGCTGGCGTTTTACAAGCTCTGCGCCATGGAGTGGGTGCTGGCGCATACCGACTATGCCCGGTTTCTGCTGCTGGATGTGGACACCTACACCCAGTATCCCTGCACCGATCTGTGGCGGGAAGCCGACGAGGCGGTGCTGCTCTACCAGGTGCCCCACGCGGCCAGCCAGCCGATGGCGGCGGCCATCAGCCGCAACTACGGGCTGCTGTACGGCGGGGACCCGGTGCTGACCCATTTCGGCGGCGAGCTGATCGCCGGCAGCCGGGCGCGGCTGACGGATTTCATGGCCCGCTGCGATGCGGTCTACCGCACCATGAACGAGAAGGGCCTGCGCCCCCACGAGGGGGACGAGTTCATCACCTGCGCGGCGGCCTACCGCAGCCTGCAGGAGGGCTGCCCGGTGCGGGCGGCCAACGCCTATATTTTCCGTTACTGGGTGGGAGCAAGGTTTTATTTTGCCTCCACCAACTACTGCAACGACCCGGTTTGTATTTTTCATCTGCCCGGCGGCAAGAACCGACAGCTGCGGGTGCTGTATCGCTGGTATTGTAAGAAGGGGCGGTTCCCCGCCCGGGAAAAGATCTACCGGCTGTGCTGCTTCCCGGCGGCCCATCCGCCGATCCTGAAAAGCATCTGGGTACGGATTCTGGCCCGCCTGAGCAAATGAGGTTTTAGCGGCATACCGCCGCAGGCCTTACTTCTTTCGTCACCGAAAGAAGTAAGCAAGAAAGGTGCCACCGTTTCGACGCGGTGGACAGGGCGAAGGAAAAGCAAAGCCCCTTTGAAAATCGCCTTTTCGGCGATGTAAGCAGAGGAACGGCCGCGCTTACGCTCCGGCCGTTGC
>CAJFMB010000078.1 GCA_904390925.1 uncultured Subdoligranulum sp. | reverse complement strand
TGTATTTCCTTCGTGACATACGAACACCCCCTGTATAGGTTTATTGTCCTACACAGGGGGCGTTTTGTCTATTGTCCGTTTTTACTGGTTCGGTTCACACACAGAACCTGCGGGGGCTTTTTCTGTTTCAGAATCCGGAAGCTCAGGGCATGGCGGCCAGCGTGCCGGCGTTATACTCGTCCTCCGTGATGTAGATGCAGTGGTTGATCAGCCACATGCCATTCTGCCAGACGGCCTGCACCGTCATGTAGTTGACACCGCTGATCTGACGGCCGGAGGTATTCTCGGTTCCCACATAGGTGCTCATGGCATTCATTGTGACAACGCGGTCGCCGTAGACAATGCTGTCGGTGTCGCAGATCATGTCCGACTGATCAATGTCGTAGGTGACGCCGGTGTTGGCGCTGGAGTTGATTTTTTCGGTCAGTTCCGAGCTGTTGGTGGCGGAAGAGTACCGCATCTCGCTGAAGTCCTTGGTGTTGATGGTACTGAGATACCCGTCATAGTACACCGAAAGCATCGGCTTGATATAGTCCAGATCCGGCAGCACATAGCCGTCCGACTCACAGGGGTAGAAGGCGCCGAAGGAGGCCGTGCTGTTGCTGGTCTTGGAAACCAGTGCCAGCGAGGTGATGTAGCCGCCGGCACCGTCCGGCATGATGGCGCGCAGCAGCGTGTTGGAATGCTGCAGGGCGCTGCGGGCGATGTACATGCGGCTGCCATCACTGTAACAGCTGGTGGAGGTGCCGTCCACCGTGATCACCATATCATCGGAGGGCGCCAGGTTGTCCAGGTAGAACCGCTGATCCTCCGCCAGCGGGACCGGGGTGGGCTCGGGCGTGGCAGTGGGTGCGGGGGTTGCGGTGGGCGCCGGGGTTGCCGCGATCTGCGCGTCTTCCTCCGGCGGCACGGAAGCATTGTCATCCGACGGGACAAGCTCGTCCAGCACAGCCTCCGGATCCTGCTCCATCTGCTGCACCACGCCGGGCAGGTTGCTCAAAAACGGCAGATTGCCCAGAACCCCGCTGCGCAAAAACAGCAGCGCGCCCAGACCCAGGGCTGCAACCAGCAAAAGTCCCATCAGGCAAAGCAGCACAATCAGCAGCGGCGAGGTCTTTTTCACCACAGTGGGCTGGTCATCCGGTTCGGGCAGATACTCCTCCTCCGGCGGTTCCGGCGGAGCCGGAGGCATGTCGGCGGGTTCATAGCCCGGACGGCTCTGCTGCGGCGGAGTGTAGGATTGCCGGGGCGGGGTGTAGGTTGCCTGCGGCGGAGTCTGTACCGGCCGGGACGGAGTGTAAGTCTGCTCCTGCGGTTTTTCCACCGGTTTTGGCGGGGTGTAAACCGGCTCCGGCGGCGTCTGCACCGGTTCGGGCGGGGTGTAGGCTGTCTCCCGAGGGGTCTGCACCTGCTGCGGCGGAACAACCGGCTCCGGCTTTTCGGAAGGCGTTTCCCGGCCGGGCTGAGGTTCCCGCTTGATGTGGGTAACGCTCTTGACCTCCATCCGGGGCTGCGGCTCAGCGGCCGGTTCCGGCTGCGTATCCTGCCAGACCGGCTTCAGCGGCTGTACCGGCGCCACGGGTTCCGTGGGCTGGGACGGGACAGACGGTGCCGGCGCAGCAGGCTGCGGGGCAGGTGCAGCATCCGGCAGGCGGGTACCGCATTTCATGCAGAATTTCTGGGTTTCCATCTGGGCGGGCGTACCGCAATTGGGGCAAATTTTCATCAGGAGACTCCCCCTTCTCGGGAGGGTCCGCCCCGCCGCAGGGGACGGACCACACCGACATAAGATTTGTCTCTATGGTAATATACCAGCGAAAGGATGTCAAGATTGGCTAACCGGGTCCTGTGTCAAAACTGCAACATGTTTGCAGCGTTTTGCCGGTTTTTCCGTCGCCTTGTTCCCGGCTTCTGTGCGCAATGGCAAAATGGAAAAAGCCGGCAGCAGACTTCATCGGTCTGTTGCCGGCTTTTTGGTGCGCTTGCGGGAACTCGAATCCCGGACCCACTGATTAAAAGTCAGTTGCTCTACCGACTGAGCTACAAGCGCATATACTGTTTACAGCTTATCAATTATACCAGTCGGGCGTCGTTCTGTCAACCACTTTTTTCACATTTTCTCCGCTTCGCGCCCGGCTTTCCCCGTGCTGGCAAGCGGCAGGACAGCGGGCGCAAATTTTCGCCTGCCAGCGCGGCAAAAATCTGGAATTGCGACGGCAGGCATGGTATAATACAGTGTTGGCTGTGCCCGGCACAGCAAAAGTTTCCAAGGATTCCGGGAGGGGCGCATGCAGCGGTTGGAAGGCCTTGTGCGCAAGGCAGTACAGGATTACGATATGATTTCGGCGGGCGACCGCATCTGTGTGGGGGTGTCCGGCGGCAAGGACAGCGTGGCGCTGACCGTGGCGCTGGGACACCTGCGCCGGTATCTGGGCGAGCCTTTTGAGGTTGTGGCGGTCACGCTGGACCCCCGCTTCGGCGGCGTGGATACCGATTACTCGGTGCTGGCCGACCTGTTTGCCGCGGAGCAGATCCCCTACGAGATCCGCCGTACCGACATCGGCCCGGTGGTGTTTGACTACCGCAAGGAGCCAAACCCCTGCGCCCTGTGTGCCAAGCTGCGCCGGGGCACGCTGCACACCGTCGCCAAGGAGCTGGGCTGCAACAAGATCGCCCTGGGCCACCACCTGGACGACGCGGTGGAGACCTTTTATATGAATCTGTGGCGGGAAGGCCGTATCGGCTGTTTTTCGCCGGTCACCTGGCTGTCCCGCCGGGAGTTGACCATGATCCGTCCCCTGATCCTTGCCACCGAGGCCGAGGTCCGGCACGCGGTGCACCGGGCAGGCCTGCCGGTGGTGAAAAGCCGCTGCCCCGCCGACGGTGTGACGGTGCGGGAGGAGACCAAGCAGTTTGTACAGGAAATGAGCCGCAAGGACCCGGCCTTCCGCCAGAAGACCCTGCACGCGCTGCAGGAAAGCGGCATTGACGGCTGGAAGCCGATCCACACCGGCCGCAAAAAGGACTGGGCAAAACAATCTTGCTGAATGGGCGCAGCGCTGCTGTGCCAAAAGGGGTAAGCCATGCGTTTTGAAAAACATTGCTGGGCTGAAATTGATCTGGATGCCCTGCTGAACAATTATCAATTCATCCACCGGACGGTGGGCGGCAACATCTGTGCGGTGCTCAAGGCCGACGCTTACGGCCACGGCAGTCTGGCGGTGGCGGATGCCCTGCACCAGGCAGGGGTCTCCGCTTTTGCGGTGAGCTGTCTGGCCGAGGCCCGGGAACTGCGCCGTCACGGTCTGACCGAACCGCTGCTGATCCTGGGCTACACCGACCCTGCCTTTGCCGATGAGCTGGCGGCGCTGCACATCACCCAGGCGCTGTTTTCCACCGAGTATGCCCGGGCACTGTCGGAGGCAGCCGCCCAGGCAGGCTGTACCGTCTGCTGCCACCTGAAAGCTGACACCGGCATGGGCCGGATTGGTTTTTCGCTGCGCAGTGATTTTGACGCCGCCGTGCAGGAGATGGAAGCCTGCTATGCCCTGCCGGGCATCCGCATCACCGGCGTGTTCCAGCACTTTGCGGTGGCAGACAGTCTGGAAGCCGACGACATCGCCTACACTGCCGCCCAGCATGAGCTGTTTGCCCGGCTGTTGGCCCGGCTGCAGGCGGACGGCTTCGACACCGGCGTGACCCACTGTGCCAACAGCGCCGCCCAGCTGCTCCACCCCGAATGGCGGTGCGATCTGGTGCGGGCAGGCATCATCCTGTACGGGCTGGCCCCCAGCGGCCAGGTGGGCAGCCCCGAGCTGCACCCGGTCATGAAGCTGAAAGCGGTAGTCACCCATCTGAAATGGCTGCAGCCGGGCCAGAGCGTCAGCTACGGCCGGACCTTCACCGCCGACCATCCCATGCAGGTGGCCACCATCAGCGTGGGCTACGCCGACGGCTACCCCCGCAAACTGTCGGGGTTGGGTGCCATGACCATCCGGGGCAAGGCCGCGCCGGTACTGGGCCGGGTCTGCATGGATCAGACCATCGTGGACGTGACCGGCATTCCGGACGTGCAGCCGGGGGATGAGGTCTTGGTGTTCGGGCCCGAGGCTGCTCCCGGCGCCGACACCGCCGACACGGTGGCGGAAAAGACCGGCACCATCAACTATGAAATCATCTGCGGCATCTCCCGCCGGGTGCCGCGGGTTTATCTGCAGGACGGCAGGGCGGTACGCATCTGGAATGACTTGGAGGAAGGCTGAGAATGGCACGCGACAACATCCGCAACTTTTGTATCATCGCCCACATTGACCACGGCAAAAGCACGCTGTCCGACCGGATTCTGGAGCTGACCGACAGCGTGGACAAGCGCACCATGGAGGACCAGATCCTGGACGACATGGAGCTGGAACGGGAGCGAGGCATCACCATCAAGGCCCGCGCCGTGACCATGCGCTACCATGCCGAGGATGGCAAGAACTATGAATTCAACCTGATCGACACCCCGGGCCACGTGGACTTTTCCTACGAGGTCAGCCGCAGCCTGGCTGCCTGCGAGGGCGCCGTGCTGGTGGTGGACGCCAGCCAGGGCGTGGAGGCCCAGACGCTGGCCAACTGCTATATGGCCATTGACCACAACCTGGAGGTCGTGCCGATCCTGAACAAGATTGACCTGCCCAGCGCCAACCCCGACGCGGTGGCCAAAGAGGTGGAGGACGTGATCGGCCTGCCCTGCATGGACGCACCGCGGGTGTCCGCCAAGCTGGGCATCGGCATCCGGGAGGTGCTGGAACGGGTGGTCAAGGAGATTCCGGCCCCCACAGGCGACCCGGAAGCCCCTTTGAAGGCGCTGATCTTTGACAGCATCTATGACAGCTACAAGGGCGTTATCGTCTATGTGCGCGTGTTTGAGGGCACCGTCCGCCCCGGCGACACCATCCGCCTGATGAGCACCGGCGCCCAGTTCCAGCTGGTGGAGGTGGGCCACATGGGCGCCACCAGCCTGACCCCCTGCGACAAGCTG
>CAJFMB010000077.1 GCA_904390925.1 uncultured Subdoligranulum sp. | reverse complement strand
TTGAACCCACACTCTTTTAAGGGAACTAGAACCTGAATCTAGCGCGTCTGCCAGTTCCGCCACATCCGCATATTCTGTTTGCCGCTGTTGTTGGCGACATGTGTTATTATAGCACGGAGGCGGAAAATGTCAACACTTTTTTCAAAAAAATTCAGGCAATGGCTTGATGCAGATTGGATCAAAGATATTTGGCCGCCTTGACAAAGGCTTCAAACAGCCGCATGGCGGCCGGGTCTTTCTGGTACAGCCATTCCGGGTGCCATTGCACCCCCAGGATAAAATGCTTGCCCGGCATCCAGGCAGCTTCCACCAGGCCGTCCGGGGCGGTGGCCGCTGCGCACAGCAGGGGAGACAGATCCCGGATGCCCTGATGGTGGCAGCTGTTTACGCTGTATTCGGTGCTGCCGACAATCTCGTACAGCGGGCTTTTGCGCTCCACCGTCACGGGATGGGCGCCACGGTCATAGGGACGTTCCATCCGATGGCACAGCCCCGGGTGCTCGGTGGGAAGATCCTGGTACAGCGTGCCGCCGGTGTGCGCGTTCAAAAACTGCAGCCCGCGGCAGATGCCCAGAACCGGTTTGTCCAGCCGGACGGCAGCATCCAGCAGAATGCCCTCCATCCGGTCTTTTGCCGGACAGATGGGTCCACAGTCGGGCAGGCGCTCCTCCCCGTAGGAGGCAGGGTCCACATCCTGTCCGCCGGGCAGCAGCAGACCGTCACAGGTGCGGATAAAATAGAGCAGCTCGGTTTTGTCCTCGGTCAGCGGCAGCATCACCGGAATGGACAGACACTCCTCCAGCGCTTTCATGTATCCGGGCAGCATCCAGTAGCTGTCCTTTTCCTCATCATACAGCGGCACAATCCCGATCACGGGTCTCATGGCAATCACCTCTCAAAATGCAAAATAGCCGCCGGTCTGACCGTGACGGTCTTTGTCACGGCAGAACGGCAGCCTTTAAGATAAAATTATAGCATAGATTGCCTCAAAGGAAAAGAAAAATATTGGAAGAAGCAGGAAAATGGTGTATTTACCGAAAACAGGCCTCTCGGAAAAAAGGCAGACTGCAAAAACAGCCTGCCCTTCTCTTATAAAATATGTAAGCGGTAAGAAAATTGTGTGCTGTCACAGCACTGCACCCAGCGCCAGCAGCAGCACAAGCATTGCCACGTTGCTGATGGTGAACCAGGCAAAGTATTTGCCCCGCAGTTCGGGGGCCTCCCGGCTGATCTGCTTGTAGGAGATCAGGCTGGCCATCGAGGCAATCAGTGTGCCCAGGCCGCCCAGATTGCAGCCGACGATCAGGCCCGGCCAGTCCTGGGTGAAGCCGGACAGCAGCAGCGCCGCCGGCACATTGCTGATGATCTGGCTGGCCAGGACCGCGACCGCCTCCACCCGGCCTTCCAGAATGGAAACCAGGAAATCCCGGAAAGGCCCGATGCGGCCCACGTTGCCGATAAAGACAAAGAAGGCGATGAAGGTGCCCAGCAGCGAATAGTCCACACTGGCCAGCAGCCGGCGGTCGGTCAGAGCCAGATACACCGCAGCCACAGCGGCGATGGCCAGCGGTGGCAGCAGGTTGAACAGCCCCAGCAGGCACAGCACAAACCCGATGCCGTACACCGCCAGCATGCCGGGGCGGCGGATCTGCACATCCACATGGACAGTGCCGATGGGCTGTACCGGCAGCAGGATGGAGCACACCGCCAGACAGATGCCGGCCAGTGCCACATAGGGCAGCATCAGCCCGCACAGCGCCCCGAAGCTCATGCCAGACTGGGCGTAGAGGTACAGGTTCTGGGGATTGCCCATGGGGGTCAGCATGCTGCCCAGGTTGGCCGCCAGCGTCTGCAGGATGACCAGCGGAATCAACAGCCGCCGCTGGCGTGCCATGGTCAGCACGATGGAGGCAAACGGCACAAAGGTGATCAGGGAAACGTCATTGGTGACGATCATGCTGAAGACGAAGGGCAGAAAGACCAGTACCAGCAGCATGCCGCGGCTGGTGCGTACGCAGCCCAGCAGCCGGCTGCCGAGGAAATTGAACAGCCCCGCCTGCTGGAAGCCCTTCATCACCGCCATCAGGCTGAAGAGCAGCGCCAGGGTATCCCAGTCCACGTAGTCGGCATACCCGGCGTCCGGCGGCACAAAAAAGGCCGAGAGTACCGCCAGCAGAATCGCGATGGAAAGCACAGTCTCCGCCTTGAAAAAGCGGACGCACTGCCTGACAAATTTAGACACAACAATTCCTCCCACAGCAGCCGGGCGGCTGCCGATCTCCGCAAAAATGCCCCGGCGACAGCTGTGGCCCCGGGGCAGACGGATAATTCCGTCAGATGCAGGCCGAACTTTAGAAGGCCCACTCGCCGTTTTGGAAAATTTCCACCGTCTCGCCGTTTTTGCGCAGACCGGTGATGTGGCTGTCCACGGCGCCGACCATCACGTCCTCGTGGATGGCGGAATCGTTCAGGCCCTTCTCCATCAGCTGGGCGCGGGTCAGGTCCCGGCCGCCCACAATGTTGGTGGGGTATCCGGCACCGAAGGCAATGTGGCAGGCGGCGTTCTCGTCAAACAGGGTGTTGTAGAACAGCACGCCGCTCTTGCGGATGGGGCTGGAGGCCGGCACCAGTGCAAACTCGCCAATGCGGCAGGCATTCTCGTCGGTGGACAGCATCTCGGCCAGCAGGTCGGCGTTCTTCTCGGCGCCCTGCTCCACCACCTTGCCGTCCTGGAAAGTCACATGCCAGCCGTCAATGAGCTGGCCGTTGTAGACATAGGGACGGGTGCCGTAGACAACACCGTTGACCTTCTCCCGGTGCGGTGCGGTAAAGACCTCCTCGGTGGGCACATTGGCGATGAACTCCACGCCGTTTTCTCCCACGCTGGAAGCGCCCTCCCAGGTGGCGTCGTCGGCAAGACCCACCGTCAGGTCGGTGCCGTTGGAGCTGGTCATGTGCACGCTCTCCAGCTGCCAGGCGTTCAGCTGATCCCGGCGGGCCTTGGTCCTGGCCACATGCTCCTTCCAGGCGTTGACCGGGTCGCCGGTGGTCACACGGCAGACCTCAAAGATCACGCTCCACAGTTTTTCCATCGCTTCGTCCACCGGCAGGTCGGGGAAGACACGGTGTGCCCAGCCGGGAGCCGGGACCGACGCCACGCACCACTGGATGCGGTCGTTCATCGTGTATTCCTGCCAGGGCTTCAGCACGGTGCGGCGGGCCAGATTGACCCGGTTCAGCTTGCCGGCATCCAGCCCGGCATAGGCCTCCGGGTCGGAAGCATGGATGGCCAGCGTGCAGCAGCCGTCCGGGTCCTCGGCGTAGTCCAGCCAGCTGCGCAGCTCATAGGGCTTCATGGCCTTCAGGTCCTCCTCGGCGGCCAGCTCCATGTCGATGCGGGACAGGCGCTCGTCCTCCCAGCGCACCATCACCCGCTTGGCACCGGCCTCGTAGCCGGCCCGGGCACAGGCGTGGGCAAATTCCGGCATGGTCACCGGGCAGCGGACAATAAAATTCTGCCGCGGCCGCACATTCACGCCCACCTTGACGATAAAGTCGGCGTACAGCTGCATGAGTTTCTGATCCATCTTGCACTCTCCTTGTATTCTTTCGGATGGCGGACGTTCCGCCCTTCCATGGGGGAAACATCTGTCTTTTTCAGTATACCACGAAATCGTGGCGCAAGGCAAAAAGAAAATCCTGAACGTTTGCACGCTCAGGATTTTGGTGGGAGCTGGTGGATTCGAACCACCGAAGCATTACGCAGCAGATTTACAGTCTGTCCCCATTGGCCACTCGGGAAAGCTCCCATATTCAGTTTTGCGGCCCGCTTGGCGTTGCCGTCACTTGCGAGTGCTTGATTATTATAGCAAACGATTTCCGGAAATGCAAGCCCTTTTTGAAAATTTTTTTGACTTTTTTCGAAACCGTTGTCGGGCACCCCAAAACCCGGTCGGGGCAGGGGATTTTTCCGGCTGCTTCGCAGCGGGAAGGTTGCCTTGCCGGAAACGCTGTGATACAATGTTGCTATCGCCGGGTGGGAGCGCGAAGAGGGACTTCGCACATAGCACGGCAGAGCTTGGTGTGGCAGCCAGCCACGCAGGTAAGGAGTATAATATGAAGAACAGTGAAAAAACGCTTGACATGATCGTCAACCTCTGCAAAAACCGCGGGTTTGTCTACCCCGGCAGCGAGATCTACGGCGGCCTGGCCAACAGCTGGGACTACGGCCCCCTGGGCGTTGAGTTCAAGAACAACGTCAAGAAGGCCTGGATGAAGAAGTTTGTCCAGGAAAGCCCCTATAATGTGGGCCTGGACGCCGCCATCCTGATGAATCCCCAGGTCTGGGTCACCACCGGCCATGTGGCCAGCTTCTCCGACCCGCTGCTGGACTGCCGTGCCTGCAAGAGCCGTCACCGCGCCGACAAGCTGATTTCCGAAAGCCCCGCCGGCGAGGGTGTGGACGTGGACGGCATGACCTTCGACGAGATGGACGCCTTCATCGCCAGCCACGAGGATGTGGTCTGCCCGGTCTGCGGCAAGCATGACTTCACTCCCATCCGCAAGTTCAACCTGATGTTCAAGACGGCCATCGGCGTCACCGAGGATTCCTCCTCCACCTGCTATCTGCGCCCCGAAACCGCCCAGGGCATCTTTGTCAACTTTGCCAACATCCAGCGCACCACCCGTCGCAAGCTGCCGTTCGGCGTCTGCCAGGTGGGCAAGGCCTTCCGCAATGAGATCACGCCCGGCAACTTCACCTTCCGGACCCGTGAGTTCGAGCAGATGGAGTGCGAGTTCTTCTGCAAGCCCGGCACCGACCTGGAGTGGTTTGCCTACTGGAAGGATTACTGCAAGAACTGGCTGCTGAGCCTGGGCATCAAGGAGGAGAACCTGCGCCTGCGTGACCATGAGCCCGCCGAGCTGGCCTTCTACTCCCGCGCCACCACCGACATCGAGTATGCCTTCCCGTTCACCGACTGGGGCGAACTGTGGGGCATTGCCGACCGTACCAACTACGACCTGAGCCGTCACCAGGAGGCTTCCGGCAAGAGCCTGGAGTACTTTGATCCTGAGACCAACGAGCATTACGTGCCCTATGTCATCGAGCCGTCTCTGGGCTGCGACCGTGTGGCACTGGCCTTCCTGTGCGAGGCCTATGACGAGGAGCACCTGGTGGATGCCAAGGGCAAGGAGGATGTGCGTACCGTGCTGCATCTGCATCCCTTCCTGGCGCCTTTCAAGTGCGCGGTGCTGCCGCTGTCCAAGAAGTTGTCCGGCAAGGCAATGGAGATCCGCAACGAGCTGGCCAAGGACTTTATGGTGGACTTTGACGACGCCGGCTCCATCGGCAAGCGCTACCGCCGCCAGGACGAGATCGGCACCCCGCTGTGCGTGACTGTCGACTTCCAGACGGTGGGCGACGACAAGACCCCCGCCGACAACTGCGTCACCATCCGTGACCGCGATACCATGGAGCAGATCCGTCTGCCCATTTCCGAGCTGAAAGACTATATTGCCAAGAAGGTTGCCTTCTGATCACAGTTGCAACCATTCTGTTGTTTGCTTTTGCGGCAGACCGTTCCCGGGCGGGGAGCGGCCTGCCGCTTTTTGTATTCCGAAGAATCCGCAGCCTGTGCAAAAAAATAAAAGCACCGAGACAAAAGTCTCAGTGCTCTTGGTGCGGATGAAGGGATTTGAACCCACACTCTTTTAAGGGAACTAGAACCTGAATCTAGCGCGTCTGCCAGTTCCGCCACATCCGCATATT
>CAJFMB010000076.1 GCA_904390925.1 uncultured Subdoligranulum sp. | reverse complement strand
AGGCCCCCAAGTCGTCGTCCACCCGTTCGAAAGGGTGGCGCCTTTCTTGGTTCTTCTTTCGGCGACGAAAGAAGAATAACCTCCCGGCAAGCTGCCGGAACAATAAAAACCATCAGCTAAAACAAGACTTTCTTGTTTCTTCTTTCGCAAGCGAAAGAAGAATACCCCCCGGCTGTCTGCCGGAACCCAAGAAACCACCGCCAGAACAATTCAAAAAAACAAAATCTGCCGGAGGGCTTTGCCAACCCCCCGGCAGATTTTTAAAAGGACGGTCAGTCCTTTTCCTCCCACTCGCTCAGGCGCAGAAGATCATCCCGGCTGCCCGAAACAATCATGATGTCCCCGGGCCGGAAGGTGTAATCCGGCCCCACAATGTCCACCACTTCGCCGCCGTTTTCCACCGCGATGATGTTCAGCCCGAACTGGGCACGGATGTTCATTTCCAGCACCGTCTTGCCGATGAACTTGTCCGGAACCATCCGCTTGGAAATGTTGATGCTCTCGCTCAGCTGGATGAAATCCAGCACCCGGGCGGTCTCCAGCCGGTTGGCCAGCCGCAGCGCCATGTCCCGCTCGGGATAGACCACCTCGGCCCCCAGCTTGGCCAGGATCTCGCCGTGCTCGGCGCTGGTTGCCTTGGCAATCACCTGCTGCACTCCCAGGCTGACCAGGTTCAGCGTGGTCAGGATGGAACTTTCCATATTCTCGCCGATGCAGACCACCGCCACGTCACAGTTCTGGATGCCGGTGTCCATCAGGCTCTTTTTGTCCAGCGTGTTCACCACCAGGGCGTTCTCGGTGTACTCGCGCAGTTCGCGCACCTTCTCCTCGTCCCGGTCGATCACCAGGATCTCGGCGCCGGACTGCGCCAGATCCACCGCCAGCGCATACCCGAACCGGCCCAGACCCACGATGCCGTAGGAGTGCTTCTCTTTTTTGTGTTTGTGGAACATAACAGGGAACCTCCCGTACAAATTACCTTTTATCCAATGGCCAGGTTGCCGTCGGCGTACCGGATGCGCTCGCCGCGGCTGAAATACCACAGCGTTGCAATGGTCAGCGGGCCCAGACGGCCGATATACATGATCACGATGGACAGCAGCTTGCTGGCGTCGCTCAGTCCCGGCGTGATGCCGGTGGAAAGGCCGACGGTGCCAAAGGCACTGACCACCTCGAACATCGCCTGCAGCATCGTCACCTGCGGGTCAAAGACCAGCATCAGATAGGTGCCGACCACCACCACGCTCAAAGCCAGCAGCGTGATCACCGCCGCCTTGCGGAAAGCGTCCCGGGGCACGGCATAGTGGAAGGCGTGCTCGCTCTTGTTGGTGGCCGCCGACTTGATACCCTGCAGCAGGGCAAAGAAGGTGCTGGTCTTGATGCCGCCGCCGGTGGAACCCGGCGATGCGCCGATGAACATCAGTACCGACAACACCAGCAGGCCGGCAGGCTTGAAATCCCCCAGCGCATAGGTGGAAAAGCCTGCAGTACGGGCGGAGACACTGTGGAAAAAGGCGCCCATCCAGGTGATGTCCTCGGTCAGCTTGAGCAGCAGGGTGCCCACCACGATCAAAACGCCGCTGACCGACAGCACCACCCGGGCGTGCATCGACAGCCGCTTCCAGTGAAAGCGCTTCTGCCACAGTTCCCGGATGACCAGAAATCCGATGCCGCCAAAGAAGATCAGTGCACAGGTGACCAGATTCAGCAGCACATTGTCCCGGTAGGGGATCAGGTTCTGGAAATTGCCCAGGATGTCAAAGCCGGAGTTGTTGAAGGCGGCGATGGAGTGGAACAGACTGATGCCCAGCGCCCGCAGCGGGGGATAATCCTGCACAAAGACCAGAAAGCTCAGCGCAGCGCCGGACAGCTCAAAGATCAGTGTGGTGAACAGGATGGCCTTGACCAGCCGGACCAGGCCGCTGGCCGAGTCCACGTTGGAGGCTTCCCGGATGAGGGTGCGGCCTTTCAGGCTGATGCGCTTGCCCATGGCAATGATGATGCCCGCGCCCACCGAGGTGACGCCCAGACCGCCCACCTGAATCAGTCCGGCCAGAATCGCCTGACCCACCGGGGTGAAGGTGTCGCCGGCGTCCACGGCGATCAGGCCGGTGACGCAGACGGCGCTGGTGGCGGTGTACAGCGTGTCGATGTAGCGTACCTCCACGCCCTCCTTGACACTGAAGGGCAGAATCAGCAGCACCGACCCCAGCAGGATGACAGCCACAAAGCCCAGGGCAATCAGGCGTCCCGGCGGCTGCCGTTTGAGTATCGACAAGATTTTGTCCATGATTCCTCCCGCCCGTCCAGCGGGACAGGCATACAAAGAAAAAACAAGATCCGGTAGAAAATGCGACAATTTCAATATACTGTCACAGGATACATGATAGCATATCAACTGTCACAGGATACATGATAGCATATCATACGAAAAATACCAGAGCAAAATCCGAATTTCCGGCCTGACGGATGTAAAAAATTGAGAAACAGATGCCAAATGCCCGGCGGGACCCTGAAACAAGGCCCGCCGCCAGAAGAAACAGAAGTCCCGGCGGCAGGAAACCAGGCGGCATTTTCTGCGCAATGACAGGAGATCCCGACGGCGGACAGGAAAGCCGGGGCAGGGCAGGGGACAAAATCTCCCGGAGGGAAAAAGCACCATACAATATAGAATAGAAGAAAACCTTCTCTTGCAATCGCCGCATATTCCTATATAATGGAAACATCACTTACCGGATCGGGAGGGGCACGCCATGCTGCTGGCCATCAATATCGGAAATTCAAACATCACCTGCGGCGGGTTCGCCCCCGACGGCAAGCTGGCCTTTTCCTCCAAACTGTACTCCGACGCGGCGCTCAGCTCGGACGAGCTGACCTACAAGCTGATCAACATGCTGGACCTGTACGGGGTATCCCCGCTGGAGATCGACCATGCCATCCTGTCCAGCGTGGTGCCGGCGCTGACCTCCCGGGTGCGGGAGGCTATCACCAAGATGAGCCAGGCCCCGCTGATGACGGTGGGCCCCGGCCTGAAAAGCGGCGTCCGCATCCGGATGGACAACCCGGCCCAGCTGGGCGGCGAGCTGCTCTGTGCCGCGGTGGCGGCGCTGCGGCTGGAAAAGCCCCCGCTGCTGGTGATGAACCTGGACACCGCCGCCACGCTGCTGGCGGTGGACGCCGAGGGCAGCATCATGGGCGGCGCGATCCTGCCCGCCCCCGGCCTGGCACTGACGGCACTGGTGCGAAACACCGCCCAGCTGCCCCAGGTGGAGCTGGAAAGCGCCCCCAGGTCGCTGCTGGGCTCCAACACCGCCGACAGCCTGCACAGCGGCATTGTCAACGGGTCGGCCGCCATGCTGGACGGCATGATCCGCCGGTTCCGCCAGGCGCTCAAGGCCCCCGCCGCCCCGGTCATTGCCACCGGCAGCCTGCCCAAAAGCATCCGGGACGCCTGCGACACCCCGATTCTGTACCGGGAAACCCTGATTCTGGAGGGGCTGTATGCCATCTGGCAGCGCAATGCGCGCCGGCTGGACAAAAAAATTGAAAAAAATACTTGACAAACCATATCGTCAAGCCTATAATGAATAAGCTGACTTCTTCAAGACAGCTTTTCAGATTGCCCCTTAGCTCAGTCGGTTAGAGCACCTGACTGTTAATCAGGGTGTCCTCGGTTCAAGTCCGAGAGGGGCAGCCACCAAGCGATAGAACGTTGACGTTCTATCGCTTTTTTGTTTTGTCCCGTTGAGGGGGGCAGGGGGGCATCCGGAATCAAATGTCGGATTCCGGGAAAACCGGCAATCACCGGGCTTCCAATGGCAGAGCTGGGGACTTATTTCGCCAAAGCATACAAACAGAAAGAGGCGGCGAAGGAATACTCCTTCGCTGCCTGTCCTTTTGGTGGTTAATCAGCCCAGCGGGAATCCCGGAAGATGGCCCGGCCCACCCCGATCAGGTCGGCAGCGCCCTGCTCCAGTGGCCCAGCACCGTTGCGACAGCCGCGCCGGTCACCCCCATATGAAAGACAAAGATAAAGAGCGGGTCCAGAATGGTATTCAGAATGGCTCCGCTGAGGATGGCCATCATGGCATAGACCGGGCTGCCGTCCGCCCGTACCACCGAATTGAATCCCATGCTGAACATATAAAACGGGAAGCCCAGCACGATGACCGACCCGTACTCCAGTGCATAGGGCAGAATGGTCTCGGTGGCGCCGAAGAGGACACACAGCGGCTGCAGCCATACGAAAGAACCCACCGTGAGGACCACGCTCACGATGATGGTAAGGATGAGGGCATTTCCGACTCCCTGCGCCGCATTTTTCAGCTCCTTCTGACCGAGGCAAAGGCTGAAATAGGCGGTGGCAACGTCCCCGATCATCAATCCCAGTGCCAGTGCTATGACGGTGATGGGCAAAATGACGTTGGTGGCACCATTGCCCAGATACCCCACCCCACGACCGATAAAAATTTGATCCACGATATTATACAGAGTACTGACCACCATGGAAATGATGCTGGGGATTGCGAAAGTCCGCAGCAACTGTCCAATGGGAGCAGAGTCCAGCGATTGGCGCTCCGTCGTTTTCATCTCGTTCTCCTTTTCTATTTCATGACAGCAGGCGATTTTTCCACACCAAACTATAAACTTTCCCATTATGGGAGAGTCAAGAGGGAATTTGAAAAAGCGCAAAAAAATCACCGCAGGGAAAATTCCTGCGGTGATTTTTTGGATTCAGAGCGGTTCCTGCAGCTCCAGATTCAACTCCTTTGGGTCAAAATGTGCGGTGGTCAGGTTGGTGATGATCAGACAGCGGGCATCCGGGCGCTGAGAAAAATAGCTGCTGATCAGCTGCTCGGTATCCGCCAACTCGCCTGCCGGCTTCTGCCGGCACAGGTAGGTTCCTTCCGGCAGGATATCCAGCCGGGAGATTTCTTCCTTTTGCCGGAGGACTTCCAGAAAAATACCGGTTTCTATTTTTTCGCCTTTCTTCTCGGCAATCAAACCGATGGGAAAGGTGAAAGCCGGCAGCAGCCCCAGAGACTGCCCATGCAAAAAAATCCGGGCAGATCCCTGTTTGAACCCCAGCTCTCCGCCCGACGGGTCAAAGGGCTCCCGCAGGATCAGGCGCCGGTCCAGCTGCCGTTGATAGGTGCCAACCTGTCCCCGGCTTTTTTCCCCCTCTTCCACCCGGCGAAGAGCATCCTCCATCTGGGCCAGGATATCCTGCAGCCGATGCATCTTTTCCTGCGCCTTTTGCTGCCCGTCCAGCAGCAAATGCCGGATATCCAGTGTTTGATCGGCATTCCGGTACTGCTGTGCCTCTTTCAGCGGGATGTCCAGTTCCAGACACATCGGGATCATATCCATCTCGATCAACTGTTCCAGCGCATAATACCGGTACCCGGTGGACGGATCGGTCCGGGCCGGCATCAGCGCCCCGATCTGCTCGTAATACCGCAGCGACTTCTGATTGACATTGTGAAGCTTGGCAAATTCGCCGATGGTGAGATACTCCTGCATCTGGATTCCTTCCGGTTATCCCCTTGACCTTCCCATAATGGGAAGGTGTATGGTCCCTAGTATACAGCAAACCGTACAGGATTGCCAGCAAGCCAGAGCACAGGCTGTTCCGAAGGAATTCTGATGCATGGATTCCAGGAAATCCCCCTGTCGACGCATTTTTGCACAGTGTGGATTTTTCGACCCGCTCAGGCCATCGGGGGCAACAGAAGGGGACCACAGGATCAGGATGCCGGGTGGTGTCTGATACCGTTCCTTTCTTATATAGGAATACAGGAAGCTGCACTTCCGCGGTGATTTTCCGCGGCAAAACCGCCGGTTTGAAAAAAGCCGAAAAAAATCGAAAAAAGGTGTTGACAATCGGGGCGGCGGGTGGTATTATAGTCAGGCTGTCGCGCGAGACACCGCCGACTGCAAAGCCAAAAACCGAACATTCCGAGAACCGCTCCTGATAGCAGGAGGCTCGGAACCGGCAGATGGTTTGCAGAACAGGATGTCGAAAGCGACAGAAAAACCTCAAAAAAAGTTCTTGACAAAAGAACTTCGGCGAGGTAGAATAGATAAGCTGTCACAAAGACAGCGGGCCAGCCGGAACGGCTGACAGCTCAGAAAAAAACTTCAAAAAAGTTCTTGACAAAGGAACTTCGCTGTGGTAAAATAAATGAGCTGTCCGCGAGAGCGGCCGGCGCAGGACCTTGAAAATTGAACAATACTGAAACTTGTGGAACCTTGAACGTGTTTGGAAAGAACACGATAAACAATTCCAAAAACAAGTAATTCAAACAGGACGCAAGCGATTGTGTCTGAGAATTGCAAGATTAAACACTTATAAAGTGATTTAATACCATTTTATAAAGAGTTTGAT
>CAJFMB010000075.1 GCA_904390925.1 uncultured Subdoligranulum sp. | reverse complement strand
ACAGGAGTAGCGCCGCTGACGCTGCGCCACTCCTGCTAAAACTGAATATTCCTGCCCAGGGGCTCTTTTTGTGCTGTCTGCACAATCTGGGGCGGTTCAGTGAACCTGCGGGGGCTTTTGCGTTGTCTTATTCGGCGGTTTCAGCGGTGGAAACCGGCACTTCCTGCAGGGATTCCTGCAAAAATGCCAGCGTCACACGGCGCAGCTTGTTGTCCAGACGGTTGCTTTCCGCCGCATTGCCGTCTGCGGCAAGATAGTTGTGGTTGGCGGTTTCAAACACCCGCAGCTTGATCCAGTTGTCGGGATGCTGCTGGACCGCTGCAATGGTCTGCTGGCGGGTCTCATCGCTCAGGATGGACTCGTTGCCGCTGTAACACAGCAGAAGCGGCCCCTCAAATTCAGCCAGGATCTCGTTGGGGTGGGTGGTGGACATCTCGTCAAACAGGGTGGACGATACGGTAAAGTGGAATACGTCGGAATAGACAGACCCGTTTGCGGCGGCGTCGGCAGCCATCTGGTCAATCTGCCAGGGGGCGTCAATGTTCAGAAATTCCAGCCCGGTCAGTCCGTCCCCGTTGGCGGGGCTCCACAGTGCGGCGGCCTGGACCGGATATTCGCCCTCCTTCAGGTACAGGCTGGCAAGCCGCCCGCCCATGCTGTGCCCCACCAGAGCAATTTCGGAGGTGTCAATGCCGAAGGTGGATGCCATGTACTGGATGCTGCAATCCACATCCGCAATCATGTTTTGCAGGGTGTAGCCGGTCTGGTCCTCGGTGCTGTCACCGCAGCCGGCAAAATCGATGCGGATACTGGCAATGCCCACATCGGCCAGCTGCCGGGCCAGGGGACCGAAATGCCCGTCGCCTTCCCGGTTGCCGGTAAACCCATGGCAGAACACCACCAGAGGCCAGTCCTGGCCGTCAGACGGAATACAGACGGTGGCGGGCAGTCCGCTGCGGCCGTTGTTCAGCAGGAGTGACTGCTCGCCGTCAGACGCCCCGGCAACAGAGGAATCGGTCTCCGCGCTGGCTGTGGGAGTGGGGGCGGGGGAGGTTTCCACTGCCGCTGTGGCCATCGGTTCCGACGAAAGCGTTTCACCGCCGCAGGCAGTCAGCAGCAGGGCGGGCACCAGGCAAAGCAGGACTGCTGCGCGCCGCAGAGCAGAATGTACCATGATTCCAACTTCCTTCTTTGCGCGGAAGCACCGCGCGGGATCACCGGGCACAACCGCCCGGAACAATTGCACAAACAAAATATTTATAACATAACACAGCAAAGAAAGCAAATCCCCACGGCAGACAACCGTGGGGATCTGTTTCCAAAAAATCAGTGGGTCTCGCTGCGGGTCAGGCAGGCGGGCCCGGTGTCCTGCTCGTCAATGCGGACCCGGCGGGCGGCACAGACCTGGTTTTTCAGGTGGCGGCAGGCCTCGTCATTGCAGCGGATGTCGGTTTCCGCCGTGCCGGGGGCGTTGTCGGTGGCGGCATTGGCGTAGCTTTCGTTGGAGCAGTAGCTGTGGCAGACGGCGTTGTTTTCGCCGGTATGCTGCACATCAATGCAGCTGAGGCAGCAGCTGCCGCCCTTGTTGTGGCAGCAGTCGTAAGCGGAACAGTCCAGATAGGTCATGTTTGATACACCTCCGCTGTACAGTATGCCCGGCGGAGGCAAAAACTATACAGGGACGGTCATTCCCCGGCCTGTACTGCCTCCCGCTTGTCGCGGGTCCGGCGGTGGAGGCTTTCCGCCATGACAAACATCACCACCAGCAGCACCCCCAGATACCAGGGATACAGGGCCGGGCTGACATACTGGGCCAGCAGGCCGAACAGCGGCGGCATCAGGCAGCTGCCCACGTAGGCAAAGGCCATCTGGATGCCGGTCATGGCCAGGCTGAGCGAGCGGCCGAAGTTGGCGGGGGTTTCGTGGATGATGCAGGGATAGACCGGGGCGCAGCCCAGTCCGATTGCCACCAGCCCCGCAACCAGCACCGTCTGCCCGGCGGGCAGCAATACCAGAAGTACGCCCAGGGCGATCACTCCCTGACCCAGCCGGATCATGTTCTGGTCGGTGATTTTCATGGTCAGAAAGCCGCAGATGCCCCGGCCGATGGTGATGCCAAGATAGAAGGTGCTGGTCCAGTTGGCGGCGGTGTTGGCGTCAATGCCCCGCACCAGGGTGCAGTAGCTGGCCGCCCACATGCCTGCCGTGGCTTCCAGGGCGCAGTAGCAGAAAAAGCAGAGCAGCACCTGGGGCACACCGGGCAGACGCAGCAGCTGGGGGATGGAGCGGTGTTCCGGGGTGAAATCCTCCCCGTCTTTTGCCTTGCCGGTGCGTTTCCACAGCGGCAGGCTGAAAAACAGAATCAGCGTCAGCGCAAACTGCAATACCGAGATGATGCGGTATCCGCCCTGCCAGCTGCCGCCGGCCAGGGCCTGGCCCATGATGACGGGGCCGATGCTGGCGCCGACGCCCCACATGCAGTGCAGCCAGCTCATGTGGCGGCTTTCATAATGCAGCGAGACATAGGCGTTCAGGGCTGCATCCACGCTGCCGGCACCCAGGCCGTAGGGGACTGCCCACAGGCAGAGCTGCCAGAACCGGGTACAGCTGGAAAAGCCCAGCAGGGCGGCCGCGGTCAGCAGCACACTGCCCGCCGTGACACCGCCGGTGCCGAACCGGGCGTTGAGCCGCTCACTGCACAGGCTGGACACAATGGTAAAGGCGGAAATGATCATGGACACAATGCCTGCCCAGGACAGGTTTGCGCCCAGTTCACCCACCATGCTGGGCCAGGCGGACCCCAGCAGGGAATCCGGCAGGCCCAGGCTGATGAAGGCCAGATAAATCACCGGCAGAAGAAGGGATGCCATACAAAATACAACCTCGCTCTGAATGTAAATTTCCTAACGATTATATCATGCGCAGGAAAAATGTATAGCCCCGTCCGGGGCAAAATTGCCCGGCCGCCCACAAAAAAGGAAGCACCCGCCCCACAGGCAGGTGCTTCCGAAGGAATTTTGGACAGGAGTGATTATTTTGCGTACTCGGTGGCGCGGCTTTCGCGGATGACGCTGACCTTGATCTGGCCGGGGTAATCCAGCTCGTCCTCGATCTTTTTGGCGATGCTGCGGGCCAGCAGGACCACCTGATCGTCGCCGATCTTGTCCGGCTGCACCAGAATGCGGACCTCGCGGCCGGCCTGCACCGCATAGCTGCTCTCGACACCGTCGAAACCGTTGCACAGGGCTTCCAGCGTCTCCAGACGCTTGATATAGCTCTCCATATTCTCGCGGCGGGCGCCGGGACGGGAGGCGCTGATGGCGTCGGCTGCCATGATGATGAAGGCCAGCGGCGTCTTGGGCTCCACGTCGCCGTGGTGGGCCTCCACCGCATGGATGATGGCGGGATTCTCGCGGTATTTCTTGCAGATGTCCACGCCGATCTGGACATGGCTGCCCTCAATCTCGTGATCCAGCGCCTTGCCGATGTCATGCAGCAGGCCGGCGCGGCGTGCCATGTTCACGTTGACACCCAGCTCGCCCGCCATCAGGCCGGCCAGCCAGGCCACTTCCATCGAGTGGCTCAGCACATTCTGGCCATAGCTGGAGCGGAACTTCAGCCGGCCGATCAGCTTGACCAGGTCGGGATGCAGGCTGTGGATGCCCAGATCCATGACCGCCTTTTCGCCTTCCCGCTTCATGGTCAGTTCCAGTTCGCGGCGGCACTTGTCCACCGTCTCCTCGATGCGGGCGGGATGGATACGGCCATCGGCAATCAGGCGTTCCAGCGCCATGCGGGCCACCTCGCGGCGGGTCTGGTCAAAGCTGGACAGGGTGATGGCTTCCGGCGTGTCGTCGATGATCAGATCACAGCCGGTGGCGGTTTCCAGGGCACGGATGTTGCGGCCCTCGCGGCCGATGATGCGGCCCTTCATCTCGTCATTGGGCAGCGGCACCACGCTGACGGTGGCTTCGCTGGTGGCGTCCGCGGCGCAGCGGGCAATGGCCTGGCTGACCATGTTGCGGGCCATGTTGTCGCATTCGTCCTTCAGGTTGGACTGATAGGCGGAAATGCGCATTGCCTTCTCGTGGGTCAGCTCCTCGTCCAGACGCTGCAGCAGCACAGCCCGGGCATCTTCCTGGGTCATGCCGGCAATGGTTTCCAGCTTTTCGGTCTGGCGCAGTTTGAGCTGTTCCAGCTCATCCAGGCGGGCTTCCACCGTCTCGCTGCGCTTTTTCAGATCCTCTTCCTTGCGCTCCAGGGTGGTGGTGCGCTTGTCCAGCTGTTCTTCCTTCTGGTCGATGCGGCGCTCCTGCCGGGTGATCTCGGCACGGCGGTCCTTGATCTCCTTGTCGGCCTCGGATTTCAGCCGGAAGGCCTCATCCTTGGCTTCAATGATGGTTTCCTTGCGTTTCTGCTCTGCGGATTTGATGGCGTCGTTGACGATGCGCTTGGCTTCCTCCTCGGCGGAACCGATCTTGGCTTCTGCCGTGCGTCTGCGGTGCTGGCCGCCCAGATAAAAACCGAGCGCCACACCGGCAGCAATCGCAACGAGTACCGCCACCACCAATACGATGATGGGTACCATGTTGACTGTCACTCCTCGTAGGTTGAAATTTTGTAAACCATGAGGATCGCTGCCCGCGGGCGCTTTTTCAGATTTTATCGTTTTGTCAAACTTTATTTTATAAGAAAAGGGCATAAAACCGCCCGGATAGCCCCGCCCGCAGCCGTTGACTGCATGGCAAACCCGGCCGGCAGTCCGCCGTTTCCCGGTCGTCACAAAACCGGGGGCAACTGCCGACAGGCGGCAAAACGGGCACACTCCTGCCCGGAACTCTTACAAAACAATGCTGCGGCGGCCGGACGGCAGAACCTGCCGCCGTGCCCCGACAAACAATCCAAGAAAGCGGCGTGCCCGGTGTACAATGGCCGGTCAGGAAAGTCAAACCGCCTGAAAACGGCGGAAAATTGTACCGGAACAGCACCAGGGCAGCAACCCTTTGTATACTGATTTTATTGTATCCGGTCGGCGTTGGAAAGTCAAGAAATTGTTGCAAAACCGGCATTTCTCCCTTGCACACGGCGAGGGTCTGGTGTATGATGTTGTGTACTATTTGTAAAGAATATGTATGTTTTGGGTGAAAAATAAGAAAGAAGGGGAACCCATGTCAAGCTTCTTCGGGCGCAGGCCGCGTCTTGCCTGGGCGGTGCAGCTGCTGCTGGCGCTGATCGCCGCTGCCGTTGGCTGGCTGCAGCTGGAACGGTCGGGCGGCAGCACGAATTCCTCGTTGCTGGCGCTGGCCCCGCCCTACCTTCTGCTGGGCGTTCTGACGGCGTTTGCCATTCCGCTTGTCCTTTATGCGCTGTCCGGACGGTGGCATGTGGCCACTGCGGCAGGCGGTGCTGTGATCACGCTGTATGCGCTGGTCAACTACTATGTCCGGGTATTGCACGGCAGTGCACTGCTGGCGGCGGACATTGCCAATGCTGCCACTGCTGCGGACGTGGTGGGAGCCTACACCATCCGCCCGGATGCCACCAGTGTCAAGCTTGCGGCCTGCTTTCTGCCGGTACTGGTCATTGCCGTGGTACAGTGGCTGCTGGCGCGTGCCGTCCGGCGCGGCGGCAATTCCCGGGTCATCTGGCGGGGGCGGCTGACCCGGTGGGGTGTCAGCGCGGCAGCACTGGCATTGCTGCTCTGTTTTGGCTATTTCGGTCCGGTCAGCCTGATGCCCGGGGATACCGAGACCCTGGCCTATGCCGTTGCCTTCGGCTTTGATACCTACGGCTACACGCCGTCGGTGGTGGCCTCGGTGCGGCTGCTGCTGGACCCGGTCGCCCAGCCGGAGGGCTATTCGGCACAGGCCGCACAGCAGGCTGCTGCCCGCGCCGGTTCCTATGTCCCGGCTGTGTCCGAGGCGGAACCCGGCGACTATCCCGATGTGGTTGTCATCCTCAACGAAAGTCTGTACGAGCCCGCCCTGGTGACCGACCCTCAGGCGGATACGCCTTATCTGGAGTATTTCCACTCACTGGCAGAGCAGGCCAGCACCGGGTATGCGCTGGTGCCGGATGTGGGCGGCGGCACCAACCGCAGCGAGTTTGAACTGCTGACCGGCAACTCCATGGACCTGCTGCCCGGCATCACGCCTTTTTCCACCCTGAGTATGGAAGGCCAGCCCTCGGTGGTCAGTTATCTGGAATCGCTGGGCTACACCACGCTGGCGGCGCATCCGGCTTTGCCGGCCAACTATCGCCGCGGCACAGCCTGGCCGGCCCTCGGCTTTGATACCACCGCTATTACAATAAAATTTGGACAGGAAAGCCGGGCAGCCAGTCCGGCTTTCCCTCCATCTCGTGCCTAAGCTACAATAAGAGGAGCAACTGGCTGACCAA
>CAJFMB010000074.1 GCA_904390925.1 uncultured Subdoligranulum sp. | reverse complement strand
GGCTGGAGTCCAGAGGATAAGTTCCTCTGGTCGTCGTCCACCCGTTCGAAAGGGTGGCGCCTTTCTTGGTTCTTCTTTCGGCGACGAAAGAAGAATAGCTCACCGGCAAACTGCCGGAAATCTTCCGACGAAAGAAGAATGACTCCCCGGCCGGATGCCGTTCACCCCAACAGCAGAAAAGGGAAAGCCATTTTAATTTTCTTCTTTCGCAGGCGAAAGAAGAAAATTAAAACAACCCTTCCGGCAGGCAGATATCCTGCCGGGGAACCTTTTCCCAGGAAAATCCGTCCACCAGCTCGGCTGGCCTGCAGGGGTCCGGGGTGTCGGTCAGCCCGCAGACCCAGGCCAGCTTGCCGATGATCTGCTCGGGGGTGTACTTTGCCTGCAGGTGTTCCAGGCTCTGGTCGCCGTCCCGCTTGGACAGCCGCCGGCCGTCGGGGGCCAGCAGCAGCGGCAGGTGGTAAAATTCCGGCGCGGGCAGGCCCAGCGTCCGGTAAAGCCACAGCTGCCGCGGGGTGCTGGACAACAGGTCCGCCCCCCGCACCACCTGGGTGACGCCCATCAGAGCGTCATCCACCACCACCGCCAGCTGGTAGGCAAAGCCGCCGTCCGCACGCCGGACGATGAAATCCCCGCAGTCGGCGGCCAGGTTCTCGGTATATTGGCCCAGGTGGCCGTCGGTGAAGGTGATCTCCTCATCCGGGACCATCACCCGCCAGGCAGGGGGACGGATGCGGCTTTTTTCCGCCACCTGTTCCGGCGTCAGGCCCCGGCAGGTGCCGGGGTAGACCACCTGGCCGTCGCTGCGGTGGGGCGCGCTGGCCGCGTGCAGCTGGCTGCGGGTGCAGAAGCAGGGATAGACCAGCCCCATCCCCGCCAGCCTGTCATAATAATATTGGTAGAGATCCGCCCGCTCGCTCTGGTAATAGGGGCCCGCCGGGCCGCCGGCACTGCCGCCCTCGTCGGCGGAAAGCCCCAGCCAGGCCAGGTCGGCTTCCAGCAGATCGGCAAAGCTGCGGGGACAGCGCATGGCGTCCAGGTCTTCAATGCGCAGCACCACCCGGCCGCCCTGGTGTTTGGCAGACAGCCAGGCCAGCAGACAGCAGCACAGGTTGCCCAGGTGCATCCGCCCGCTGGGGCTGGGGGCATAGCGTCCGACGGTCATTCGGTGCGGGCCTCCGGCTCCAGAATGCAGCGGCCGTCGCCGGTGGCACGGATGTGGGCCTTGTAGAAGGCGGACACCGCCCGGCGCATGGCGTCGGCGTCGGCACAGGCGGCTGTCTCCACCGCCGAGTGCATGGCCAGCTGGGGCAGGCCGATGTCGGCGGTGGGCACCGGCACCGTGTTGGCCTGCAGATTGCCCAGCGTGCTGCCGCCCGGCACGTCCGCCCGGTTGGCAAACCGCTGGGTGGGCACCCCCGCCAGGCGGCAGATCTCGCCGAACACCGCGCCGGAATAGGCGTTGGTGGAATACTTCTGGCTGGCGTTATACTTGATCACGACGCCGCCGCCCAGACGGATGGGGCTTGCGGGGTCGGACTTTTCCGGGAAATTGGGGTGGGTGGCGTGGGCGTTGTCCGCCGACAGGCAGAAGCTGTTGGCCAGTGCCCGGGGCATCGCCTGGCCGGAATGGGGCACCGCATCAAGAATCCGGTCCAGCAGATCCCGCAGGAAATGGCTCTGGGCACCCTGGCGGGTGGAGCTGCCCACCTCCTCGTTGTCCAGCATGGCCCAGACCGGGGCGCAGGCGCTGTCAGTGACGGCGTCGGCGTCCAGAAATCCCATCAGGGTGGTGGCGGCGCAGCCCAGGTCGTCAATGCGCGGGGAAATGTAGTATTCGCCGTCGGCGCCGGCACACACCGGCTGCTGCAGCGTCACCAGCATCAGCTCGCTGGAAAGGATGTCCTCTTTTTTCACCCCCAGCTGTTCCGCCACCAGGTCGGACAGGGGACGGCAGCCCTCGGGACCGTAGAGCGGCTGCATGTCCACCTGGGGATTGTAGGCATGGCCGTTGTTGCTGCTGCGGTCAAAGTGGATGCAGAGCGACGGGATCACCGCCACCGGCCGGTCGATGTTGACCAGGCGGGTTTCCAGGCCGTCCCGGCTGCGGACCATGACCCGGCCCGCCACGCCCAGCGGCCGGTCCAGCCAGGTGGGCATGATCATGCCGCCGTAGCCCTCCACCGGCAGGCGCTCGCACCCGGCCGAGGTGGACTTGGCCGGCTTGATGCGCCAGCCCGGGTTGTCCGAATGGGCAATGGACATCCGCCAGCCGCCGATGGCGTGGTCCGGCACCCGCCAGGCCACAATGGAGCTGCCGTTGCGGGTGACATAGTATCTGCCGCCGGGTTCCAGGTTCCAGTAGGCGGCCTCCTCCAGGCGGGTATAGCCGGCGGCTTCCAGCCAGCGGGCGGCCTCGGCCACCGCATGCCAGGGGGTCACGCCCGCCTGCAGAAATTCAAACAGCCGCTGCTGTGTGGTCAGATTCTCCATGGGAAAAAGCCTTCTTTCACAAAAACAGGATGGAATAAAGTCACAGCGGACAGGTATCCGTCCGCGGGAAAATGGTTCGGTTTTACCTTTCTATTGTACCCGAAACCATCCGTCGGGGCAACGGGGTGGGGGCAAAAAACCAGGCTTGCCTTTTGCGCCCGGCAGGCGTATAGTGGGGGCAAACCCGGCGGTGCGGGGCCGCAACGGCGGTGCGGCTGCGGCGGCTGATACCAAATTGTAACCGCCGGACGGGGTATGACGGCGGGCAGTGCAGGAGAATACTATACCACAGAACTCCCTGCGGGGCGGACTGCGTCCCGCGGGACGGAAAGGAAGGTTGATTGCAATGATGCACAAATTGACTGCTGTTGTTTTGTCCGGTATGCTGGCCGCCGCCCTGCTGGCAGGCTGCCAGGCGGATTCCTCCATGAACAAGGCCACCCCGTCGCCCAGCCCGGCCGCGTCGGTGATGCCCTCCGCCTCGCCGATGCCGTCCGCCCTGCCCTCCGCGATGCCGTCGGCGTCGCCTTCCGCCGCGCCTGCCAACGGCTACACCGCCACCGGGCTGCAGCGGGTGCTGGACGGCTGTCTGGCCTATGAGTCGGGCAGCGCCGGCACCAGCCTGAAGGCCGCCATCGCCGCCAACGACCTGGTGCGGTATCTGGCCCAGTACGCCCCCGGCAACACCGAGCCGCTGCGCACCGACACCAAGGACTGGTACGACAAGCTGGACGAGGACAAGAAAGCCCTGCTGAAGGAAAACTGGTCCGGCATCTGCGCCACCGCCCGCCAGATCACCGACGACCCCGACGAGGCCAAGGGGGTACTGGAAAGCGCCGGTGTCTCCACCGATTTCAGCGGTGTGGACCTGGATGCCGCCGCGGTGGGTCTGGATACGGTGGACGGGGTGCTGTCCGCCGACAAGGCTGCCTCCTGACCTGCATTTTTTCATTCCGTCGCCCTCCCGTTTCGGGAGGGCGTTTTTTTGGCTGTATGGCAGGGTGCTGCGGCCGGAAATTCTGCGCCGGCGGGGCAGGGTGGCCGGCGCCGGGCGGAGGGCCCTTGACAAGCCGGTCCGCAGTGCCTAAACTTACATATTGCGGCTTTGCGCCAGATCAACAAAGGATGTGACCGGAATCATGTACAAAGGCCAAGTTTCGCTGACAAGCGGCAGCGTGGCCAAAGGGATGGTGGCGTTTGCCGCCCCCATCTTTTTCAGCAACCTGTTTCAGCAGCTGTACAACGCCGTTGACTCGCTGATTGTGGGCAACTTCATCGGCGACGATGCGCTGGCGGCGGTGGGGTCGTCGGGCAGTCTGATCTTTCTGCTCACCGGCTTTGTCAACGGCGTCAGCCTGGGCGCCGGCGTGCTGGTGGCCCGCTACTTCGGCGCCAAAGACGACGAATCCCTGAAAAAAGCCGTCCACACCACCGTGGCGCTGGGCATTGTGGTCGGCCTGGCCCTGACAGTGGTGGGCGTTATCCTGACACCACAGATTCTGCGGTGGATGGATACGCCGGAAAACGTCATGCCCAATTCGGTCATCTATTTCCGGGTGTATTTCCTGGGCTGTCTGGCGGTGGTGCTCTACAATGTGGGGTCCAGTATCCTGCAGTCGGTGGGCGACAGCCAGAGTCCCATGCGGTACCTGATCACCGCCTCCATCCTGAACGTGGTGCTGGACCTGCTGTTCGTGGCGGTTTTGCACATGGGGGTCGGCTCGGCGGCGCTGGCCACCATCCTGTCCCAGATCGTCAGCGCCTTTCTGGCCTTCCGCAAACTCAGCCGGGCCACCGGCGCCTTTGCGGTGCGCTGGAAGGAAATCCGCTTTGACGGGCCCACCCTGCGGGCCGTGGTGGCCCAGGGTCTGCCTTCCGGTGTGCAGAACTCGGTCATCTCGCTGGCAAACGTCATTGTGCAGGCCAACATCAACGCCTTCGGCTCCCAGGCCATGGCGGGCTGCGCCGCCTACAGCAAGGTGGAGGGATTTGCCTTTCTGCCGGTGACCTGCTTCTCGATGGCGCTGGCCACCTTCGTCAGCCAGAACGTGGGCGCCGGGCAGGTGGACCGGGTGCGCAAGGGCATGCGGTTCGGCATTGTGACCTCCGCCTCGCTGGCCGAGGTGGTGGGCGTGCTGATCTATCTGCTGTCGCCTTTCCTGATCGGGCTGTTCAACAACGAGCCGGATGTGGTCATCTACGGCGTGCGGCAGGCACATACCGCCTCGCTGTTTTACTGCCTGCTGGCCCTCAGCCACTGCTGCGCCGGCATTCTGCGCGGGCTGGGCCGCCCGGTGGTACCCATGGTCATCATGCTGGCGGTCTGGTGCGCGCTGCGCATCACCTACATCACCATCATTGTCCGGCTGATCCCCGAGATCGGCGTCATCTTCTGGGCCTATCCGCTGACCTGGTTCATCAGCGGGCTGCTGTTTCTGTGGTATCTGGTGCACGCCACCATTCCCAGCCCCGGCGGCGGCGCCCCCCAGAAGCTGGTGCTTCGCCATTGAGTTGTTTCCCCCACAGGGTGTGTCCCTGCGGGGGATTTTTTGATACATCTTTGAAAAACCGGCCGGGTAGAGTAAAACCAGTTCAGGAGGTGTTTTGTATGACCCGTTCCGTCTTTCGCCCCGCCGCACTGGTGCTGGCCGCCGCCCTGCTGGCAGGCTGCCGTGCGGCACAGCCGTCCGACGCAGGCACAAGCTCCGGGACCGCCGCCCCGGCGGGGGACAGCCTGGAGATGCTCTCCCCGCTGCGGGAGGACGGCCGGTACGCCACCGGCACCGGCCCCGACACCGGCAGTGAGGAGATGCTGCTGTGGGTGGATTATGCCAGCCACACCACCACCTATCTGTGCAGCCAGCCCAACTGCAGCCACAACACCGACGCCTGCACCGCCCGGCCGCCGCAGCCGCAATCCAACGCGGTGACCCCCTACGCCATCTGCTATGCGGCGCCGGGGGACCGGCTGCTTCTCTATCTGAGCACCGACACCAGCTCGGTCTGGGTGGCGGACGCCGACGGCAGCAACCGCCATGCGGTGATCGACTGGACCGCCGACATGATCTCCCCCTGTCTGGCGGACAGCGAGTATCTGTATTACACCAGCTACCGGATGCAGGAAAACGGGGAGAGGGCGCCCCTGATGCTCTGCCGGGTCCCGCTGGAGGGCGGGGAGGCACAGCCGCTGTTTGAGATGCGGTATCCTGCCGACGGCACCACCCAGGAGGAGGTGCTGGGGGCATACGGCCGCAATGTGGTGACGCTCTACGCCGATTACCGGGAGGTGCTGGCGGTGGAAACGCCCGACCTGCCGCCGGAGGCGTCGGAGGAGGAGTACACCGCCGCCTGGGCGGCGTACAATGACAAGCTGGCGCAGTGCAGCAGTTCGCATCAGGTCTGCCTGCGCAATGTGGACACCGGCGAGACAACGGTGCTGACCCAGTGGGAGGCGGCGGGGCAGGACCCCGGCTGGATAACCCGGTGGCAGAACGGCCGGCTGTATCAGCTGAACTCCGATCTGAGCACCGCCCGCATCCTGACCCCCGACGGCGGGATGACCGAGACGCCGGTCCAGTGGCCGGAGGAGCTGGCGGGCATGAGCCACGGCAGCCAGCCGGAGGCGATCATCGGCGGGCAGATGATTGTGACCTGTTATCCCGACGACGCGCCGGGCAATCACCGGGTGGCGGTGGACCCGGAAACCGGTGCCTGCGCCGAGATTGACCTGATGCGCTGGGACCCGACCACCGGCAGCGAGGAAGCCATGCGGCTGTACGGTTACAGCAGCGAATATGTGCTGTTGTGCTGCGAGCAGCGGGAGACCACCCGCACCGAGATTGCCGAGGACGGCACCGTCTGGGAGCAGCCGGGGTATCTGAGCCGGTACGGGCTGTTGCGCACCGGGGATTTTCTGGCATCCAATCCAGCGTGGAGTGAGTTGAACAGCGGATTTGAATTTTCCATTTTTTCAGCGGTGTTCTGAAGATGGGGTCTGGCTTCCTTTTTGGGCGACCAAAAGGAAGCGAAAAATATTTTCCGATTTCTGTTGCTGGCGGGAGATTTTACGGCGATTCGCCGCAGGGCCTTACTTCTTTCGTCACCGAAAGAAGTAAGCAAGAAAGGTGCCACCGTTTCGACGCGGTGGACGCCGACCAGGGAGCTAAGCCCCCTGGACCCCGCACAGCGGGAAACTTACTCATGTCACCCCAACACCTTCTACCCGGCCCACCTTGCGGGCCGGGGGTGCAGGTCTTACCGCAGCGGCAAAATGGAAGTGACCAGAGCAACAGCCTGCAAAGATAAGGTACAGCTTTACCGCCGCCACCAAAAACGTTTCACCCGGCCTGCAAGGTAAGGCCGGGAGCAGGGGTGAACGGGATGGTCTGCCGTTTATCGATGGCGGGGGTCTTGGGGGTAAGACCCCCAAGTCGTCGTCCACCCGTTCGAAAGGGTGGCGCCTTTCTTGGTTCTTCTTTCGGCGACGAA
>CAJFMB010000073.1 GCA_904390925.1 uncultured Subdoligranulum sp. | reverse complement strand
CTCATATCACAGATTGACGCTACCAGTGAGAGTGTTACAATCCACTGGAAAATCTAAAACCTTTTCACTTGGCATTATGCCCTTGTCAAGAATAGTTTGATAAAGTCAAGTGTATCATCTCCTTGATGTAAATTCAACAATTACACCACTTTTCAACAGGAAAAGCCCGCGCTTTTTCCGCTCTGTTTTTTCTCCTGCCTTGGCAGCGAGAGATGATCTGTATTCGGGACAATATTTACAGATCCGCATCCGGTTTTCCTGACAGGGAGGATGCCTATGGATGAATCAGCCTGTCGGCCAGTACAGCAACGGGATTTGCTCTGCCATGCCGCCTGAAAGAAACATCTCCCGACGGTTATTTCCGCGGAGATACAGTGCTGGCGCTTCAGTGCAGCCAATTCCAGACGCTCAGTGCTGTCAGCAGGACGGCGGCAATGCTGCCCAGCCGGTATAACAGCTTGTTGACGGTTCCCCCCGCGTAACAGAGCCCCAGGCTGGGGGATACCGGCAACGGGTAAAGAATCCGCATGCCTTTTTTGTTCAGCAGGTCAAGCACCAGATGAGAGGCATACGCCGCCACAAATCCCGGCAGCAGCGGCGGATATACCAGCCAGACTGCCAGGGAAAACAGGAGCATTGCCGTTACCGAATGGGTGAAGGTCCGGTGACTGGACCGGTATCCCAACCAGCACAGAACCAGATACCATATCACCCCCAGCAGTTGCAGGGGACGGCTACGACTCATCAGTCCCTGCCACAGCCCCAGATGCAGCAGACGGTCTGCCAGCAGGCAGCATAGGGTGATGCCCACCGGGATTGCCTGTCCGATGTGTGCGTCGTTGTCCCGGTCGCTGTCGGCGATGTCAATGTCACAGACAATGCCGCCCGCCGACCCGGCAATTACCGCCAGCATCCAGGTCTGCGGCGTGTCCGGATTGGTCAGTGCCAGCGCAGCTGTCACCCCCACAGCCAGATGTGTCCGGCTCATCATGGAGATCACTTCCTTTGTTTGTTCCATCCGCCCGCCGGGCATCAGCCCGAGGACAGCTCCATTGTATCATGAACCGGGATGCAGAACCAGCCAAAAGCGTTTCGTTTGCCCCGTTTCCGGTGTTCACCGTATTCTGCCTGTGAAAATTTTTTGCCTTTTGTTCAGAACCACAACGCAAAGAGCGCCGGAAAGTGTGCTGGTCACAGCCTCCGACGCTCTTTCTCTTATTTCCCTTGGATTGCCACACGTTTCCCCGCGTCACCCTCAAGCGAAATGAACCGTGGGAAAAGCCGACAGTTTTGCATCACTGTGCAGCCGGGTGGCGTGTTGGGTACTCCGGGCAAAACGGTTATTTTTTCTGGCCGTAATAAGCATTGGGCCCGTGCTTGCGCATATAATGTTTGTCCAGCAGATACTGGGGTGCCGGGGCTGCGCTGGGGTCCACCTGGCGGGTAAACAGTGCCATTTTGGCTACCTCCTCCAGCACCACAGCGTGATAGACGGCCTGTGCCACGTCCTTGCCCCAGGTGAAGGGACCGTGGCTGTGGCAGATGACCCCCGGCACCGCCACCGGGTCAATACCCCGGGCGGTGAAGGTCTCGATGATGACCTTGCCGGTGTTTTTCTCGTAGTCCTCGTCCAGTTCCTCCTTGGTCAGGTGACGGGCGCAGGGCACCGCACCATAGAAGTAGTCGGCATGGGTGGTGCCGTAGCAGGGAATGTTCTGCCCGGCCTGGGCCCAGGCCACCGCATAGGGGCTATGGGTGTGCACAATGCCGCCCAAAGTCGGGAAGGCCTTGTACAGTTCCAGATGGGTTTTGGTATCGCTGGAAGGGTTCAAGTCCCCCTCCACCCGGTTGCCGTCCAGGTCCAGCACCACAAGGCTTTCCGGCGTCAGTTCGTTGTATTCCACGCCGGACGGTTTGATGACTACCAGGCCCTTCTCCCGGTCAATGCCCGAGACATTACCCCAGGTATAGGTGACCAGGCCCCGCCGGGGCAGTTCCATATTGGCCTCATAGACCTGTTTTCGCAGAGTTTCCAACATTCTATACACCTCATTTCAGTTTTCCGGTAAGAGCGGGCAGGGACCGCCTGCCCACCACAGGCCAAAATCCGTATTTTCCTCAGCCATGCTTACAAATACTTCACTGCGGCACGTTCTGCCTGCAGCGCGGCCTTGTACTTTTCCAAAAACGCGGTAAAACCGCGGATATCTTCCGCATCCGGTGCAATGGTGGTACCGGGTGCGCCGGCAAAGATCTTCTGCTCCAGATAGGAAGCCAGATCCAGCGTGCAGCCCTGCAGCACCGCCAGCCGGTATCCGGCCAGCAGTGCCATGCCGTAGGGGCCACCCTCGCCGGCGGTCTCCATCACAGTGACGGGCGCCTGTGCCGCAGCTGCCAGATACCGCTGCGCCACCCCCGGCGTCTTGAAAAGTCCACCATGCCCCAGCAGCCGGTCCACCGCCACCTGCTCTTCGTGCAGGATGTCCAGGCCGATCTTGAGGGTTGCCATGGCGGAGTAGATATGCGCCCGCATCAGGTCCGCCAGCGTGAAACTGCTCTGGGGGCTGCGCAGCAGCATCGGGATGCCGGAATCAAAATGGGTGACGCCCTCACCGGAATAGTAGTTCACCGGGATCACGCCGCCGCAGTCCGGCGCCCCCTGCAGCGAAAGCTGGAACAGTTTGGGGAAAAGATCGGCAATTTCGGTTTTTGCCCCGCACAGTTCCGCCACCTGACTGAACAGGCTCACCCATGCGTTCAGGTCGCTGGTGCAGTTGTTGCAGTGCACCATGGCCACCGGGGCGCCGTCCGGCGTGGTGACCAGGTCAATCTCAGGGTATACATTTTTCAGCGGCTTTTCCAGCACCACCATGGCAAAAATCGAAGTGCCAGCACTGACGTTGCCGGTGCGCGGCGCCACCGTGTTGGTGGCGGCCATTCCTGTGCCTGCGTCGCCCTCCGGCGGGCAGACCGGGGCGCCGGGCTGCAGCACACCGGTGGGGTCCAGCAGCCTGGCGCCGGTGGCTGTCAGGCTGCCGGCATCCTGGCCTGCGCTGCGCACTGCGGGCAGAATCTGCCGCAGGCGGTAGGGCATTCCGGCATCCGCCAGCAGCTGGTCAAAGGAATCTGCCATCGCCGTGTCATAGTCCCGCGTTGTGCTGTCGATGGGAAAAACGCCTGCCGCATCGCCGATGCCCAGTACCTTCTTCCCTGTGAGCTGCCAGTGCACATAGCCTGCCAAAGTGGTGAGAAACGCCACATTGCGGATGTGGTCCTCCCCGTTGAGGATGGACTGGTAAAGATGGGCAATGCTCCAGCGCTGGGGAATGTTGAAATGGAAGCGCCCGGTCAGCGCCTCGGCCGCCGCCTGGGTGGTGGTGTTGCGCCAGGTGCGGAAGGGCACCAGCAGCCTGCCGTCACTGTCGAAGGGAAGATAGCCGTGCATCATGGCCGAGACGCCCAGCGCCCCCACCGTGGTCAGCGGCGCACCGTAACGCTGCTGGTAATCGGCAGCCAGATTTCGGTATGCGTCCTGGATGCCGGTCCATACCTCATCCAGATGATAGGTCCAGTACCCGTTTTCATACCGGTTTTCCCAGTCGTGGGCACCGCTGGCCAGCACGGTTCCGGCAGGATCGGTCAACACCGCCTTGATGCGGGTGGACCCCAGCTCGATCCCCAACGCTGTGGATTTTTGTTCGAAAGCATTCATGGTATCACCGCCTGTGAAAGTTTGGATTGACAGCGCCCGAGGCGCCTTTTACAATGACAGATAAGAACCAAAAAGGAGCGTGGTGCCCTGTGCGTGCTGTGTTTGACAAGACGGAACTGCTGGTACTGCTGCAGGACTTTTATGAGCTGACCGGCCTTCGCACCGTGGTGTTTGATGAGTGGGGCATGGACATTCTGTCCTATCCCCGGCAGCTGCCGGCCTTCTGCCAGCTGGTACGTGCCGCCCCGGAGGGGGAGCAGGGCTGCCGACTGTGTGATCAGCGGGCATGTCACCAGGCACAAAAAGCCGGAAAGACGCTGATCTATCCCTGCCATGCGGGATTGATCGAGGCAATCACGCCCATTCAGGTGGAGGATGTGGTGGTGGGGTATCTGCTGCTGAGTCACATCGTGCAGGGCGCCGACGAGGAGGCGGAATGGAAGCGGGTTGAGGAGCTTTGCGCCGGGTATGGCATTGAGGGCCAAGCCCTGCGCCAAGCTTACCGGCAGCTGCCCCGCACCCCCTATCAGCGGCTGCGCGCCGCCTGCGACCTTCTGTCGCTTTCGGCGCGGGCACTGTGTCAGGTGCACATGGCACGCCTTGTGCCCGGCAGCCCGGCCGAGATGCTCAACCGCTATGTGTCCGAACATCTGGCCGAGGACCTTTCCTGCAGCCGCATCTGCACTGCGCTGGGCCTGGGGCGCACCGCGTTGTACGAGCTTTCCCGGGACACCTACGGCTGCGGCATCAACGAGTATATCCGCCGTTTGCGCATCCAGCACGCCATGCGCCTGTTGACCACCACCAACCTGACCAACAGTGAAATCTGTCAGCAGATCGGCATTGCGGACTACAACTATTTCTACCGGGTTTTCCGCAAGCAGACCGGTTTTACACCGCAGGCATACCGCCGTCAGTTTGCCGTAGCAAAGTAAGAGGCTCCGTATTTTTTTATCATACCGGAAAATGGCTTTCCCGTATAGTAACGAATGTTCGGTTTACTGGATTTTTGTTCGCAATATCAGCAGCAGTCCACATTTTGTCTTTTGTCGGATCTGAATTTTGAAAAAAGACACACCGCATCACAAAGAAGCGAAAGCAACAGCCTGCCCGTGGCGCGTTCCGACGCGTTCAGGGCAGGCTGTTGTGTATTTTCCGGGGTATTCGGCGGGGAAACATTCCACTGCCTTCCTCGCGGGAGGTCAGGCGGGCATCCCTTTTGTTGCTGACCCGCAACGGAGGAATGGGCCATTCCAGTTTTTCTTTCAGACCGAGCCGTCGGGCAGACCGGGCCGTCAGGGAATAACCGCGTCCCGGGCGGGAAAGCTCCTTAACAAATACCGCGCCGGACGCTGCCGCCCGGGCAAGGGTTCGTTTCTGCGGTCCCTTGGTGTCCCCTGCAGATGAGCCGCCGGCGCATGGAATGCAGCTGTCGGGTTTTCTGTCAGTGTCCCGGCACAAGACAGACTTTCGGCAGGGATCGGTATCCGTTTTGGGTCTTGCACAGGAAAGGAAACACAGGATGCAGCGAAGAAGTCTGGAATATTTTGTGACGGTGGTGGACTGCGGCAGCATCAGCGCGGCGGCGCAGAAATTGCTGGTAGCCCAGCCCAGCCTGAGCCGGACCATTCATACCATGGAACGCCAGATGAACCGTCAGCTGCTGGAGCGGACCGGACGCGGCGTAAGCCCCACCGACGCGGGACAGCAGCTGTATTACTATGCCCGCTCCATTCTGGACAAATTCCAGATGCCGGAACGGTTGTCCCAAAACGGTGATACACAGCTGGTAAGCTGTCTGCGGATATCGGTAGCAATGCTGATTTTGCAGGACGATCTGATGGAAGCCCTGTACCATCAGCTTCATACCCAGGAGGTGGAACTCTGTATCATCGAGACCACGTTGGAACCTCTGATTGAACAGGTGGCCGGGGGCAGTTCCGAGCTGGGTCTGGCGGTGGTGAACGATCATCAGCTGCCGCTTTTTACCCGCATGAGCCAGGCCCGGGGGCTGGAACTCATTTTCCTGGACCAGGCACGGGAGTCCTGCGTGCATCTGCACGTCTCCCATCCCCTGGCGCAGTACCAACAGATTTGCTGCCGCCAGCTGTTTGAATATTCCCGGGTACTTCCTCCCGACGATTTTTTCAGTCACATGAACCAGACGGTACGCTGCGAAATCGGACGGCCGGCGGATCTGCCCCGGCGCGCCATCACCGTCAACCGTGGCCACACCATGCTGCACATGCTGCAGCATACGCCCGGCTACATGGTGAGCAGCCGCTGGCAGGCCCGGACCATGAGTGCATCCCGTATCCTCACCCTGCCTTTGTGTGATGCGCCGGTAATGCAGAACCTTTTGCTGGTGCAGCGCCGGCGGCGAAGCCTGTCCGGCTGTGCACGGCAGTTTCTGAAAGACTTTCTGACGGGACAGTCCCTCCCCATGGTATAACAGCATTGGTATGGATTTTCATTGCAAAAGTAGTATTTGTTGCACAAAGCAGGATATGGTATCATTACTTCCGGACCGATAAACCGGATGTGCATGACACCGCAATGTGCGATGCCTTCCCCCTCAAATCCAAAAAACAAGAAGGAGAATCCATCCCAATGAAAAAGACGACTCTGCTTTCCCTGGTCACTGCCGCCGCAGTGGTTACCACCTCCGTTGGCACCTTTGCCGCATACGACATTCTGACCGCCAACAACACCGGAAACGGTGCCACCCTGGATTTCGGATCTCCCGTCACTGTGGCAATGAACATGGACGCCGGCACTGCCAACGAGCGCACCCTGGGCGAGGCTCCCAGTGTGACCACCACCGCCACCGTCACCGTGGCCAACGAGGACAGCCTGGGCGAAAAGATCACCCTGGCCTTCGACCTGGCGGGCACAGACGGTGCCTCCCTAGTGGAGACCACCGATTACACGCTGGACGTGCAGGCGAACGCTGCTTACTCGGACGGCAGTTCCACCATTACATCCAAGTACGACAATGTCAATTTTGAGGACAGCAACGTGAATGGCGGCGAAAAGAAATACGACGTGACCGTTACCCTGACCGAGACCGGCGCCCAAAAGATTGCCGAGAAGAGCGGTTCCGCCGAAGTGAAGCTGGAAATGATCGCCACCCTGAGCTGATTTTTTCGCCAGAAATGCCAAAAGCCTTGTAGACAGTGAACCGCCCCAGATTGTGCAGACAGCACAAAAAGAGCCCCTGGGCAGGAATATTCAGTTTTAGCAGGAGTGGCGCAGCGTCAGCGGCGCTACTCCTG
>CAJFMB010000072.1 GCA_904390925.1 uncultured Subdoligranulum sp. | reverse complement strand
GTGTATTTCCTTCGTGACATACGAACACCCCCTGTATAGGTTTATTGTCCTACACAGGGGGCGTTTTGTCTATTGTCCGTTTTTACTGGTTCGGTTCATTTTCCGGCAGAGGACTTTTTTTGCCAAAAACGCCATTTTTCTGCAAGACAGCACGGGATATGGTATAATGCAGAAAAAGAACTTTTATCCTATGTTTACAAAATACAGATATGATGACGCTGAACGAATTCAAACAAACCTTTCATTATGAGACGCTGGACCCCCAGCAATCCGCAGCCGTAGCTGCCACCGAAGGCCCGGTGCTGCTTTTGGCCGTGCCCGGCAGCGGAAAGACCACGGTCTTGCTGGCCCGGCTGGGCTATTTGATTTACGGCAGGGGAGTCCGCCCAGAACAGATCCTGACCTGTACCTATACCGTGGCTGCCACCGAGGAGATGCGCACCAGATTCCGGGCCAAATTCGGCAACGAATACGCCGACCGGATGGAATTTCGCACCATCAATGGGGTCTGCGCCCGGATCATTTCTTTGTATGAGCGGCAGGGGCATACCGCTTTCACCCTCATCCCCGACGAAGGGCGCCGCTATGGCATTCTGCGGGAAATCTGGAGACAGCAGGGTCACGGCTTCCCGTCAGAATCCGACCTGCGCAGCATGTGCACCTGCATCACCTATGTGAAAAACCAGATGCTCACCGACGAGGAGGCGGACGGGGTACTGTTTGGCACCGGGGACGGCGTTTCCCACATCGGGCCGGTCTACCGTGCCTACAAGGAGGCCATGCGCCGCAACTGCTGGATGGATTTTGACGACCAGATGGTGTATGCGCTGGCCATTCTCAGGCACTGCCCGGATATTCTGGCGCAGCTCCAGCGGACCTATACCTATTTCAGCGTGGATGAGGCGCAGGACACCAGCCGCATTCAGCACAGCATTCTTGCTTTGCTGGCATCCCGCTCCCGCAACATTCTTATGGTCGGTGACGAGGACCAGTCCATCTACGGATTCCGGGCCGCCTGTCCCCAGGCGCTGATGGAATTTGAAGAAAACTGGCCCGGCGCCAGGGTCCTGCTGATGGAGCGCAACTACCGTTCCACACCGGAGATCGTGCAGGCGGCAGATCTGTTTATTCGCCTGAACCATACCCGGCGGGACAAACGGATGCAGGCCACCCGTCCTTCCGGGGACAAAATCTGTTTTCAGCAGTGCAGTTCCCGCATCCATCAGTATGAGCTGCTGGCCAATCTGGCGGCAGAAGCGGAAAATTCCCGCAGGCCGCTGGCGATCCTTTACCGCAACAATGACACCGCCCTGCCCATTGTGGACCTTCTGACCCGGCGGGGAATCCCGTACCAGACAAGGGGGATCGACGGCCTGTTCTTCACCAGCCGCATTGTTCAGGATGTGCGGGACCTGTTCCAGCTGGCCCGGCATCCTGACGACAAACCGGCGTTTTTGCGGCTGTATTACAAGCTGGGTATCTTTATGAAAAAGGCGGTTGCGGAACTACCGGTGGGGGAAAACGGTACCAACGTGTTTCAGGCCTATCTGCAGCAGGAGGATTCCCTGGTGCCGCCGTCACTGCGGCATGTCCTCTCGGAACGGTGGCGGCAGCTGGAAAAACTCGCCCGCCAGAACAATCCGGCCGCGGCCATCCGGACCATGACGGATCAGATGGGATACGGAAATTATCTGGACCATGCGGGCATTGATCCCTTCCGGCTGGATATTTTGTCCATGCTGGCCGAGAAGGAGCACACCATCGACGGGTTTCTCCAACGGCTGGACCAGCTGCAGCAGATTGTCCGGGAAGGCGGCAATGCCGACCTGGCCATGTGTACCCTGTCCACCATCCATTCCAGCAAGGGGCTGGAATATGACCGGGTGGTGCTGGCGGACGTGGTGATCGGCGTGTTGCCCATCGACCCCAATCAGGTCAAAAATGCCCAGGAACTGGACTGGCTGGAGGAAGAGGAACGCCGCCTGTTTTATGTGGGCATCACCCGGGCCAAAAACAGCCTGACCATCATGGCAGTGGACAAATGTGCATCCCCCTTTGTCCGGCTGCTGCAGGCAATGCTCAATCCCAGGCCGCGGCCCGCCGCATTTCCGGAACCCGTCGTTGCCGCCCCCACCGAGGAGGAAATCAGCCTGATCCGGTATCAGCCCGGCGGCCAGGTATGGCACAAGACCTTCGGAAACGGCATCATCGTGCAGCGGGACGGGGAATATGCGGTGGTGTCCTTTGCCTCCGGCGAGCGCAAACTGTCCCTGCCGTTTGCTGTCAAAAACGGCCTTTTGCACAAAGTTTCGCCCCGGGACCCTGACACCATTGACAAAATCCAGGCAGATATTCTTGCCTGACTTTACTTTTTCCCTGTGCCCATGGTACAATCGGCAGAGAAATCGCTGACGCGGAAGGCTTCGGCCTGACGGGGAAGGGATGCTGCCATACGAAATTGCAAGCGGGGTGGATTCTGCCCCGTGGATTTGGCGCACCCTGCCCCGGGTGCGCTTTTTGTTTTGCAAAAAAAAGGAGGATTTTCTTGGAAGAAACACGGGTTGCCCTGCTGGGCATTGTGGTGGAAGAGCCGGACTCGGTGGAGCCGCTGAACCGGCTGCTGCATCAATATAAGGATTACATCATCGGCCGGATGGGACTGCCCTATCACAAACGGGGCATCAGCATCATCAGCATCGTGCTGGACGCCCCCGGCGACGCAATCAGCAGCCTGGCCGGCAAGGTGGGCATGCTGCCCGGCGTCACCGCCAAGGCGGTCTACTCCAAAATCCCGGATCATACGCCGGCGCAGCCCCATGAAAGCGCTGATTGACCAGCTGGAACACCGGCATGAAATGAGCCGGGAAGAGTGGATCACGCTTCTTCAGGCCCGCAGTCCGGAACTGGAACAGGAGCTGTTCTCGCGGGCACGGGCGGTTCGCCGCCGGTATTACGGCGACCGGGTCTTTATCCGCGGCCTGATCGAATTTACCAACCACTGCAAAAACGACTGCTATTACTGCGGGCTGCGCCGCTCCAATCTCCATCTGCAGCGGTACCGGCTTTCCCGGCAGGAAATCCTTGCCTGCTGCCGGGAGGGTTACGACCTGGGATACCGGACCTTTGTGCTGCAGGGCGGGGAGGACCCCGCCTGGACCCCGGATAAAATTGCGGATCTGGTGGCAGCCATCAAGGCAGCACATCCCGACTGTGCGGTCACGCTGTCGGTGGGGGAACAGCCCCGGGCGGTGTATCAGCTCTGGTTTGACGCCGGCGCCGACCGGTATCTGCTGCGGCAGGAAACCGCCGACAATGCCCATTATCATCAGCTTCACCCGCCGGAACTCTCGCCGGAAAACCGCAAGCACTGTCTGTGGGACCTCAAGGCGATCGGCTATCAGGTGGGCTGTGGCTTCATGGTGGGCTCCCCCGGCCAGACCGAGGCCCAGCTGGCCGAGGACATGCTGTTTATCCGGCAGCTGGAACCGGACATGGTGGGGATCGGCCCCTTCCTGCCCCAGCACGACACCCCCTTCCGGGACAAACCGGCGGGGGATCTGCATCTGACATTGTTTCTTCTGGGCCTTTTGCGGCTGATGCTCCCCAATGTCCTGCTGCCCGCCACAACGGCACTGGCCACACTGGACCCCAAGGGCCGAGAGCTGGGCATTCTGGCCGGGGCCAATGTCTGTATGCCCAATCTTTCCCCGCCGGGGGTGCGGGACAAATACGCCCTCTATGACAACAAAGCCTGCACGGGAGACGAGGCGGCCCAGAGCCGCCGCAGCCTGGAACGCCGGATGCAAGCCATCGGCTGCCAGGTGGTCGTCGACCGTGGAGACCATATATCTCTCTGACGGGAAAGCGCCCCGCTGCCCCGAAAGGAAAGGAAGGAAAATCATGTACGATCCGAGATCCATGAAAGCCGAGGACTTCATCGACGACCAGGAAATTCAGCAAAGCCTGGCCTATGCCGAAGCCCACAAAGCCGACCGCGAGCTGATTGACAGCATTCTGGACAAGGCGCGGCTGCGCAAGGGACTGTCCCATCGGGAGGCCTCTGTGCTGCTTGCCTGTGAGCTGGAGGACAAAAACCAGGAAATCTGTGCCCTGGCCGAGCAGATCAAAAAGGACTTTTACGGCAACCGCATTGTGCTGTTTGCACCGCTGTACCTGTCCAACTACTGCGTCAACGGCTGCCTGTACTGCCCCTACCATGCCAAGAACAAGCACATTGCCCGCAAAAAACTGACCCAGGACGAGATCCGCGCCGAGGTCATTGCCCTGCAGGATATGGGGCACAAGCGTCTGGCGCTGGAGACCGGCGAGGACCCGGTGAACAATCCCTTGGAATATGTGCTGGAGTCCATTCACACCATCTATTCCATCAAGCACAAAAACGGAGCCATCCGCCGTGTGAATGTGAACATTGCCGCCACTACGGTGGAAAACTACCGCCGCCTGAAGGAAGCCGGCATCGGCACCTATATTCTGTTCCAGGAGACCTATCACAAGCAGTCCTATGAGCGGCTGCACCCCACCGGCCCCAAAAGCAACTACGCCTATCACACCGAGGCCCATGACCGGGCCATGCAGGGCGGCATTGACGATGTGGGCTTGGGAGTGCTGTTCGGGCTGGAGCTTTATCGCTATGAGTTCTGCGGTCTGCTCATGCATGCCGAGCATCTGGAAGCGGTGTTCGGCGTGGGCCCCCATACCATCTCGGTGCCCCGTGTCTGCCCGGCGGACGACATTGACCCAGATTCCTTTGACAACGGCATCTCGGACGACATCTTTGCCAAAATTGTGGCCTGCATCCGCATCGCCGTGCCCTATACCGGCATGATCATCTCCACCCGCGAAAGCCAGAAGGTGCGGGAGCGGGTGCTGCATCTGGGCATCTCCCAGATTTCCGGCGGTTCCCGTACCAGTGTGGGCGGCTATGTGCAGGAAGAAAAGCCGGAGGAAAACTCCGCCCAGTTTGATGTGTCCGACCACCGGACGCTGGACGAGGTGGTGCGCTGGCTGATGGAGATGGACTATGTGCCGTCCTTCTGCACCGCCTGTTATCGGGAGGGCCGTACCGGCGACCGGTTCATGTCGCTGTGCAAGTCGGGACAGATCCAGAACTGCTGCCTGCCCAACGCGCTGATGACCTTGAAGGAATACCTGGAGGATTACGCCTCCCCGGCCACCCGTGCGGTGGGTGAGAAGATCATCGCCGCCAATATCCCCGAGGTGACCAATCCCCGCGCCCGGGAGTTGCTGGTACAGCGTCTGCAAAAGATCACCCAGGGCGAGCGGGATTTCCGTTTCTGAATGCGGAATCCAATTTATAAATAAGAGGGAGGAAAGAATATGAGCGGAATGAATCAGACCCCGTCGGGGGAACGGGTGCACATTGCCTTCTTTGGCCGGCGGAATGTGGGAAAGTCCAGCCTGGTCAATGCGTTCACCGGGCAGGCGCTGTCCATTGTCTCTGACGTGAAGGGGACCACCACCGACCCGGTGACCAAATCCATGGAACTGCTGCCGCTGGGCCCTGTGCAGATCATCGATACCCCCGGCATCGACGATGAAGGCACCCTGGGAGAACTGCGGGTCCAACGTACCCGTCAGGTCCTGAACAAGACGGATCTTGCCATTGTGGTGGCAGATGCGGCGATCGGACTGACGCCGGTGGAAAACCAGCTGCTGGCCCTGATCGCCGAAAAGGGGATTCCCCATCTGGTTGCCTATAACAAATGTGACCTGCTGGAACATGTGCCGTCCCCCACCAAGGATGCGCTTTGGGTCAGTGCGGAACAGAAAATCAACATCCATGCCCTGAAGGAGGCCGCCGCCCACCTGGCAGCAGGCCAGGAAAATCCCCGGCGGCTGGTGGCAGATCTGCTGCAACCGGGGGATGGCGTGGTGCTGGTGATCCCCATTGATTCGGCTGCACCCAAGGGACGTCTGATTCTGCCCCAGCAGCAGACCATCCGGGATGCACTGGAAGCCGGTGCCATGCCGATGTGCTGCTGCCCGGAAAATCTGCCGCAGGCATTGTCGCTTTTGTCGGTTCCGCCGCGCCTGGTCATTACCGACAGCCAGGCTTTCGCCCAGGTGAACAAACTGGTCCCGGAACAGATCCAGCTGACATCCTTCTCCATCCTGATGGCCCGTTACAAGGGGGACCTGCCGCTGGCTGTGGCGGGGGCTGCCGCGGTGAACCGCCTGAAAGACGGGGACAAGGTCCTCATTGCCGAGGGCTGTACCCACCACCGCCAGTGCGAGGACATCGGAACCGTCAAGCTGCCCAAATGGATTCGGCAGTATTCCGGGGTGGAGCCGGAGTTTCACTTTACCTCCGGCACGGAATTTCCGGAGGATCTCAGCGGGTATCGTCTGGTGGTACACTGCGGTGCCTGCATGCTCAATGAGCGGGAAATCCAGTATCGGCTCCACAGCGCCAAGGCGCAGGGGATACCGGTCACCAACTATGGCATTCTGATTGCCTATCTGAACGGCATTCTCAAACGGACACTGCAGCCCTTCCCGGATATTGCCGGTTTGCTTGGGTAACATATTCAACCCCAACCAGCCCGGACCTGATGGCAAGCCTGTCAGGCCTGGGCTGGTTTTGATTCTACTGATAAGGAAAAGTGCCGGAAAAAACTTTCCCGAAAAAAATCGAAAAAAGGTGTTGACAATCGTGGCGGCGGGTGGTATTATAGTCAGGCTGTCGCGCGAGACATCGCCGACTGCAAAGCCGAAAACCGAACATTTCGAGAACTACTCCTGATAGCAGGAGGCTCGGAACCGGCACAAAGGCCTGCAGAAACGGATGTCGAAAGCGACAGAAAAACCTCAAAAAAAGTTCTTGACAAAAGAACTTCGGCGAGGTAAAATAGATAAAATGTCACAAAGACAGCGGGCCAGCCGGAACGGCTGACAGCTCAGAAAAAACTTCAAAAAAGTTCTTGACAAAGGAACTTCGCTGTGGTAGAATAAATGAGCTGTCCGCGAGAGCGGCCGGCACAGGACCTTGAAAATTGAACAATACTGAAACTTGTGGAACCTTGAACGTGTTTGGAAAGAACACGAT
>CAJFMB010000071.1 GCA_904390925.1 uncultured Subdoligranulum sp. | reverse complement strand
TCCGGCAAGCTGCCGGACATCTTCCGACGAAAGAAGAATAGCCCTCCGGCAAGCTGCCGGACATCTTCCGACGAAAGAAGAATAGCCCTCCGGCAAGCTGCCGGACATCTTCCGACGAAAGAAGAATAGCCCTCCGGCAGGCTGCCGGAATCATCAAAACCACCAGCCAAACCAAACTTTCTTGCTTCTTCTTTCTGCGAAAGAAGAAGGACTCCCCGGCTGTCAGGCCGGAACATTCCCCATCCAATCCATCGGGCAGGAAGTTCACCCGGATTTCCGGGGCGCTATCCTGCGGTTGACAGGAGGAGATCCATTTTGTCTGAGATCATCCGTGTAGAACATGTAAGCTATGTCTACAACCCCGGTATGCCCGACGCCACCAAGGCGCTGGACGACGTGAGCTTTTCCATCCAGGAAGGCGACTTTGTCGGTGTGATCGGCTCCACCGGCAGCGGCAAATCCACCCTTATCAGCCATTTCAACGGCCTGAACCGCCCCACCTCCGGCAAGATCTTTGTGGACGGCCGGGACATGTGGTCGGAGGGCGAGGACCTGCGGTCCTTCCGCTTCCTGGTGGGTCTGGTGTTCCAGTACCCCGAATACCAGCTGTTTGAGGAAACCTGTGCCAAGGACATCGCCTTCGGCCCCAGAAACATGGGCCTGGACGACGCCGAGGTGGCCCGCCGTGTCCGGGAAGCCGCCGACTTCACCGGGCTGGACCAGGGGCTGCTGGAACGCAGCCCCTTTGAGCTGTCCGGCGGCCAGAAACGCCGTGTGGCCATTGCCGGCGTCATGGCCATGGAACCCCGCATCCTGGTGCTGGACGAGCCCGCCGCCGGCCTGGACCCGGAAGGCCGGGACACCATCCTTTCCCAGATCCGGGACTACCACCAGAAAACCGGCGTCACGGTGGTGCTGGTCAGCCACTCGATGGAGGACATCGCCAAGTACGCCAACCGGGTTCTGGTGATGCACCATGCCAAGGTCGCCATGTACGATACCGTGGAAAAGGTCTTTGCCCGGGCGCCGGAACTGCTGGAACTGGGCCTGTCGGTGCCCCAGGTGACCCAGATCTTCCTGAAACTGCGCCAGAAAGGCCTGGACATCCCCGTCGATGTCTACACCGTGCCCTACGCGGTCAAGGTCATCCGCCGCATGTGGGAGCAAAAACAGCAGGAAGGGGGACGTGCCTGATGCTTCGCGACATTACCATCGGTCAGCATTTCCCGGGCAATTCGGTGGTCCACAACTGCGACCCCCGCCTGAAACTGGTGGCCACCATCGGCTATGTGGTGGTGCTTTACTGCTGCGGCAACGCGGTGGGTGTGGCGCTGGCCATCCTGCTGCTGGGGATACTCTACCGCATCTCCACCGTGCCGCTGCGGATGATCCTCAAGAGCCTGAAACCCATTGTCCCCATCCTGATCTTCACTGCCGTCATCAATGTCCTGTTCATGACCGGCGAGACGCCGCTGGTCCATTTCTGGGTCTTTACCATCTATCCCGAGGGCATCACCTTCGCCATCCTGATGGCGGTGCGGATTCTCGCCCTCATCGCCGGCACCAGCCTGCTGACCTACACCACCAGCCCCACCGTGCTGACTGACGCCATCGAAAGCCTGCTCCGGCCGCTGTCCAAACTTCATGTGCCGGTGCACGAGTTCGCCATCATCATGACCATTGCCCTGCGGTTCATCCCCACCCTGGTGGATGAGACCGAAAAGATCATGAACGCCCAGAAAGCCCGCGGCGCCCAGCTGGACACCGGCAAGTTCACCCAGCGTCTCAAGGCGCTGGTGCCCATCCTGATCCCGCTGTTCATCTCGGCCTTCCGCCGCGCCGACGAGCTGGCCATGGCCATGGAATGCCGCTGCTACCGCGGCGGCGACGGCCGTACCCGCCTCAAGGTGCTGAAATTTGACCGGCAGGATTTCCTCTGCCTGGGCTTCTGCGTTGTGACCTTCGGCATCATTCTGGCCACCCGGTGGTTTTTCCCGCTGATCGGGTGAGCCCTCCCAACGGAAACACTATGAATCTTCTCTTTCGTCTGACCTACAAGGGCACCCGCTACGGCGGGTTTCAGGTCCAGCCCAACGCCCCCACCGTCTGCGCGGCCTTTCAGGATGCGTTGCAGGCGGTGATCGGCGCCCGCCCCGACGTAAAAGGCTGTTCCCGCACCGACGCCGGCGTTCATGCGCTGGATTTCGCGCTGAATCTGCGCTATGATGGTCCCATTCCGCCCCGGCGGCTGGTGCTGGCGGTGAACGCCCACCTGCCGCCCGACATCCGGGTCAAGAGCATCCGGCCGGTGCCTGACGACTTCCATGCCCGGTATGCGGCCCACGCCAAGACCTACTGCTACCGCATCCGCAATTCCGGCATTGACGATCCCTTTGACCTGGACACCTGCTGGCGCATCGCCGGCCCGCTGGACGCCGACGCCATGCAGGCGGCGGCCGACCGGCTGGTGGGACGGCATGATTTCCTTGCCTTCTGCGCGGCGGGGTCCGGCCCCGCCGCCCACGGCGACACGGTGCGCACCATCACCCGGTGCGAGGTCCGCCGCCAGGGCGAGGTCATCACCATCACCGTCACCGCCGACGGCTATCTGTACAATATGGTGCGGATTCTGGCCGGCACACTGGCGGAGGCAGGCCGGGGCAAACTGGGCCCCGACGACATCGACGAAATTCTCAACAGCCGGGACCGCCGCCGGGCGGGTCCCACCCTGCCGGCAAAGGGGCTGTTTCTGGTCCGGGTGGACTATCCGGACCAGGCGCTGGCCATGCCCGATGCCGGCCAATGACCCCGGATCACCCCAGGAAAGGAGGAAACGACGTCTGTGAAGCGTGAGGACAAGGAACGCCAGGACCGGCTGCAGCGGATGCTGGCCCGGGAACAGGGCGTCGCACCCCCCGACGAGCGGCTATCCGAGGAGGCCCGCTCCCCGGCGGACGTGCCGCCGGCCGGCTTTGAGCCGCCGCCGGAAACCGCCGCCCGGGCATCCCGCCCGGCCCCGGAGCCTGCCGCAAAGCCCGAGGGAAAAACCAGAACCAATCCTGCCGGGGACACGGCCGGAAGCCCTGCCCCGGAAACCCGCCGGACGCCGGAACCCAAATCCGCCCCGGACGCCACCGCGGAATACTCCAATTTACAGCGGCTGGACTTTTCCCGCCGGCCCAAAAAGAAGCGCCGGCCGCTCAGCCCGATTCTGCGCCGGCGACGCCGCCGCAGACAGCTGATGCTGCTGGCCCTGGTGCTGGCGGTGGGGCTGCTGTTTGCCTGGGTCAGCGGGGCGCTGTCCCGGACCATGACCGCCGCCCGGGACCTGGCCGACACCATCGCCATCTCCTTCGAGCCGGGCAGCTGGCCGGCCAGCAGTGTCATCTCGGAGCCGGTCCAGGTGCAGGAACTGGCCGGCGGCCTGGTGGAGCTGGGCAACACCGACGTGGCGGTGTACAGTGCCAGCGGCGCGCTGCTGCGCACCATCCAGCCCGGCTATGCCCGGCCCGCCATCGAGACCGGCGGCACCCGCTTTGTGCTGTACAACCGTGCCGGCAACGAGCTGCGCATCGAAAGCCGGACCCGCACCCTTGCCACCCAGACGCTGGATTCGGCCATTCTGCTCTGCGCCATGAGCCAGAACGGCACCGTCGGCGTCGTCACCGAGTCCAGCCGCTTTGCCGCCTGCGTGCAGGTGCTGGACCCCACCGCCTATGCGGTGCAGTACGAATGGTACGCCACCGAGGCGGACGGCACGCCGGTGGCGCTGGACTTTGCGCCGGACAGCCGCCGCTTTGCCGCCGGCTGCATCTCGGCTTCGGCCGGGCAGGTGCTCAGCCGCATCTACATGATGGACACCGGTTCCGACGAGGCAGGCCCTGTCTACACCGCCCAGCCCGGCGAGATGATCCTCAAGCTGCAATGGCTGGACACAAACCGGGTGCTGGCGGTCTTTGACGACTGCCTGGTGCTGCTGGACGCCTCCACCGCCACCGAGGTGGCCCGCTACGACTACGGTGGCGCCTCGCTGGTGGATCTGGACATCGCCGACCACGGCATTGCCCTGCTGCTGGCCGGCCAGGGCAACGCCGCCCTCTCGGTGCTGGACACCAGCCTGAACCAGATCTCCTCCACCGACGCAGGCAACGCCTCCCGGGTCTGCTGCACCAGCACCAGCGTCTACCTCACCGGCGGCAGCTGGGTGCGGTGCCTCTACTACGACGGCACCGAAAAGTGGCAAAATACCCTGGAGACCCCGGCTTCGGCCCTGCTCAGCGCCGACCAGCCGCTGATCTTTACCGGCACGCAGATCTCTGTGATGGCCGGCTGACCGACTTTTCCTTCCCACAGGAGGACACTGTTATGACACTTGGCATTGTATACGACCTGATTTTTGTGGTGATTCTGCTGGCGGCCGCCTTCAACGGACGCCGGCGGGGCCTGGTTTCCTGCGCCGTCAGCCTGGTGGGCGCCGTGGCCGGCCTGATTGTGGCGGCGCTGCTGGCCGGGGCTGCGGCCGGGGCACTGTATGACGGCGTCATCGGCAACGCCCTGGGCCAGACCGTCGCCGACGCCCTGACCGAGCAGGGCGCCAACCTGCCCGCTGTGCTGCAGCAGACGCTGGGCTTTCTGCCCGCAGAACTTTTGAACCAGGTGGCCGACCTGCTGCAGCAGACGCTGGACAAGGCCAACGCCGACCTGGTCCCGGTGGTTTCCCAGGCATTGCAGCCGGTGATTTTGCCCATGATCCAGGCGGTGCTGTTCTTGATCCTGTTTGTGGTGATCCGCTGGCTGGTAAGCCTTGTGGCCGGCACTTTGCAGCTGGTCAACCGTCTGCCGCTGGTGGGCGGGCTCAACCAGGTGCTGGGCCTGGTGCTGGGGCTTGCCACCGGCGCCATCGACTGCTGGATGCTCTGCCTGGTGGTGTGGGGCGCGGCTGCCATCACCGGCGGCGGTGTGGAGCTGCTCTCCGACGCCACCCTGTCCGGCAGCATGCTGTACCAGTTCTTCTCCGGCTTCAATCCCTTCCTGGGATAATCTGGAATTTCCGCTGCGGCTGTATTGACAGACTGTGGTAGACTAATATTGTGGGGGAATGTATCGCGGACATCGGCCACAGGCCGGTGCCCGCCTGTGCGGAAAACCAAGCCCGCACCATTCCCCCGTTTTTTATCCAGATTTTTTGCTTTCAGATACACCCCGGTGCCCGCGGGGAAAGCGGTTTTTTGCCGCAGTTTCGGGGCGGTGCGGGCAATCTTTCTGCACGCCGCCTGTTCAAGGGAGGGAACCCTATGCTTTGTGTCCGTTGTAAAAAGAGAACTGCCGTGGTATTCATCCAGCGGATGGAAAACGGCAAGCCCATCCAGGAAGGCTACTGCCTGACCTGTGCCCGGGACATGCACATCAAACCGGTGGACGATCTGATGCAGCGTTTCGGCGTGTCGGACCAGGACCTGGAAAATATGGAGGAGCGGATGACCAGCTTCCTGGAGGAAGCCGGCAAGAACGGCGCCATGATGCCCACCGGCGACGACGAGGACGACTTTGTCCCCGGCGGCAGCCCGGTGTTCCCCTTCGGCCCCGGCGCCCAGGACCAGCAGACCGAGGAAAAGGCCGGCAAATCCCGGGGCAAGGACAAGAAAAACAGCCGCAAGTTCCTGGACAGCTACTGCGAGAACCTGACCCAGAAGGCCAGGGACGGCCGCATTGACCACATTGTGGGCCGGGACAAGGAGATCTACCGCACCATCCAGATTCTCTGCCGCCGCCAGAAGAACAACCCCTGCCTGATCGGCGAGGCCGGCGTGGGCAAGACCGCCATTGCCGAGGGCATTGCCCAGCACATTGTGGAGGGCAAGGTCCCCGCCCGGCTGGCCGACAAGGAGATCTATCTGCTGGATCTGACCGCCCTGGTGGCGGGCACCCAGTTCCGCGGCCAGTTCGAGCAGCGGGTCAAGGGCCTGATCAGTGAGGTCCGCCGCGCCGGCAACATCATCCTGTTCATCGACGAGCTGCACAACCTGGTGGGTGTGGGCGACTCGGAAGGCGCCATGAACGCCGCCAATATCCTGAAACCCGCCCTGTCCCGCGGCCAGATCCAGGTGATCGGCGCCACCACCTTCACCGAGTACCGCAAGTATATCGAGAAGGACCAGGCGCTGGAACGCCGGTTCCAGCCGGTCAAGGTGGATGAGCCATCCATCCCCGAGAGCATCGAGGTGCTCAAGGGGGTGCGCAATTATTACGAGAAGTACCACTGTGTCCGGGTGCCGGACGCGGTGACCGCCACCATTGTCCGGCTGGCCGAGCGGTACATCACCGACCGTTTCCTGCCCGACAAGGCCATCGACCTGCTGGACGAGGCCTGTGCCTGCTGCAACCTGCGCCATCCCGAGATCACCGAGTTCCTGAACGCCCAGAAGCAGGTGGCCGACCTGGAGGAGCAGGAGCGCACGCTGGAAAACCCCGAGGACGACAAGGCCATCGACTACGAGGCGCTGGCCAAGACCAAGACCGAGCTGGCCCGCCTGCGGGAAAAGCTGCCGGCCCTGCAGCTGCGCACCGCCGACATTGCGGTGACGATGGAGGATGTGGCCCAGGTCATCGAGCTGTGGACCGGCATTCCGGCGGTGAAGATCAAGGAGAGCGAGTACGGCCGTCTGATGGGGCTGGAGGATGCGCTGAAAGCCCACATCATCGGCCAGGACGAGGCGGTGCACCAGGTGGCCCAGGCGGTCAAGCGTGCCCGCGCCGATCTGTCGGGCCGCCATCGCCCGGCCAGCTTCATCTTTGTGGGCCCCACCGGCGTGGGCAAGACCGAGCTGGTCAAGCAGCTGGCCAACCAGCTGTTTGACACGGTGGACCCGCTGATCTCCATTGACATGAGCGAGTATATGGAGAAGTATGCGGTTTCCCGCCTGATCGGTTCGCCTCCGGGCTATGTGGGCTACGACGAGGCCGGCCAGCTGACCGAGAAGGTCCGCCGCCATCCCTACAGCGTCATCCTGTTTGACGAGATCGAGAAGGCGCACCCGGATGTGATGAACATTCTGCTGCAGATTCTCGACGAGGGCAAGATCAACGACGCCCAGGGCCGCACGGTGGACTTCACCAACACCGTCATCTGCATGACCTCCAACGCCGGCAGCACCGACCGCACCGGCGAGACCGGCTTCAACAAAACGCCGGAGCAGATCAGCGCCAACAAGAGCATGAAGGCATTGCAGGAGTTCTTGCGCCCCGAGTTCCTGGGCCGCGTGGACGAGATCATCACCTTCCGTCCGCTGAACCAGCAGGATCTGGAAAAGATCGCCGCCCTGATGCTGGACGAATACAAGCCCGGCATGGAGCACCACGGCATTGATCTGCAGTATACCCCGGCTGCGCTCAAGGCGATTGTGGACGAGACCAGCACCAAGTTCGGTGCCCGGGAACTGCGCCGCACCATCCGCAAGGAGGTGGAGGACCCCATCGCCCAGGCGCTGATCGAGGGCCGGCTGGGACAGGGGACCACACACGATGTGGTCACCCTGGATGCCGGTCCCGACGGCAAACCGGTTTTGAATCTGTAAGGCGGAACGCCGTTCCGCTGCTTCCTTGCTTCCTTTTTGGGAAGCAAAAAGGAAGCAAAAACTTTTTTGAAGTTTCTTGCTGTGTTTTTAACGGCGGGCGGCCGTGGGGTCTTACTTCTTTCGTCACCGAAAGAAGTAAGCAAGAAAGGTGCCACCGGCAAAAGGATGAACGGTATCCGACCATTTCCTCCTTCCTTTTTGGGAAGCAAAAAGGAAGCGAAAAAATGCTTTTTGAAGTTTCTTGCTGTGTTTTTTACGGTGTGCCACCGTGGGCCTTACTTCTTTCATCACTGAAAGAAGTAAGCAAGAAAGGTGCCACCGGCAAATTGGATGAACGGCATCCAACCGTATCCTCCTTCCTTTTTGGACACCCAAAAAGGAAGCGAAAAAGGTGCCACCGTTTCGACGCGGTGGACGCCGACCAGGGAGCAAAGCCCCCTGGACCCCGCACAGCGGGAAGCTTGCTCATATCGCCCAACCGACTTCTACCCGGCCCACCCTGCGGGCCGGGGGTATACGCCTTACCGCTGCGGCAAAAGAAACTTGATCGGGCCAACGGCCTGCAAAGATAAGGTAAGCTTTACCGCTGCCACCAAAAACGTTTCACCCGGCCTGCAAGGTAAGGCCGGGAGCAGCCGGTGGTGAGATGGCCGAGCTGTTATCTTGGGCTGGAGTCCAGAGGATAAGTTCCTCTGGTCGTCGTCCACCCGTTCGAAAGGGTGGCGCCTTTCTTGGTTCT
>CAJFMB010000070.1 GCA_904390925.1 uncultured Subdoligranulum sp. | reverse complement strand
GGGGTTGACCTCGATGACCGCATACTCGAAGCTGTCCGGCTTGAGGGCGAACTGGCAGTTGCAGCCGCCCTCGATGCCCAGCTCGGTGATGATGTCCAGGGCTGCGGTACGCAGCATCTGGTATTCCTTGTCCGACAGCGTCTGGCTGGGTGCCACGACGATGGAGTCACCGGTGTGAATGCCCACCGGGTCCATGTTTTCCATGTTACAGACGGTGATGACGTTGCCCTTGGCGTCACGCATCACCTCGTACTCGATCTCCTTCCAGCCGGCGATGCACTTTTCCACCAGGATCTGGTGAATCGGCGACAGGCGCAGGCCGTTGGTGGCGATCTCGTGCAGTTTTTCCCGGTCCTCGCAGATGCCGCCGCCGGTGCCGCCCATGGTGAAGGCGGGACGGACAATGACCGGGTAGCCGATGACCTCGGCAAAATCCAGCGCGTCATTCAGGTCCTCCACAACCTTGGAGGGGATGATGGGCTGGTGCAGCTTTTCCATCGTGTCCTTGAAGAGCTGACGGTCCTCGGCACGGTCGATGGTGTCGGGACGGCAGGCCAGCAGCCGCACGCCGGAGCGGTCCAGGTAGCCGGAGCGGGCCAGTTCCATCGACAGGTTCAGGCCCATCTGGCCGCCCAGGTTGGGCAGGATGGCGTCCGGCTTTTCGATCTCGATGACCTTCTCGATCACCGAGGCGGTCAGCGGCTCGATATACACATGGTCGGCAATGTCCGGGTCGGTCATGATGGTGGCGGGGTTGGAGTTGACCAGAACCGTCTCGATGCCCTCGCTCTTCAGGGCGCGGCAGGCCTGGGTGCCGGAATAGTCAAACTCGGCCGCCTGGCCGATGATGATGGGGCCGGAGCCAATGACCAGAACTTTTTTAATACTGGGATCTTTAGGCATGCCCGATCACTCCTTTCGATGCCCGGATGCGGCGGATAAATTCGTCAAACAGGAACTCGGTGTCCTTGGGGCCGCCGTTGGCCTCAGGATGGAACTGCACCGTGAAGCAGTTCCACTTGAAATACTCCATGCCCTCGCAGGTGCCGTCGTTGGCGTTGAAGTAGCTGACAGCGCCCACATCGGCAGGCATGGTGTCCCCCATCACCGCGTAGCCGTGGTTCTGGCTGGTGATGAAGGTGCGGGCGCGGCTGATGTTGCTGACCGGCTGGTTGGCGCCGCGGTGGCCGTACTTGAGCTTGCAGGTCTTGCCGCCTGCGGCCAGCGCGGTGAGCTGGTGGCCCAGGCAGATGCCGAAGGTGGGGATGCCGGTGTCCAGCATCTCGCCGATGTTTTTGATGATCTGCACATTCTCGGCCGGGTCGCCGGGGCCGTTGGACAGCATCAGGCCGTCGGCATGGATGGCCGCCAGGTCGGCGGCGGTGGAGGTGCCGGGCAGAACCGTGACGCGGCAGCCCCGCTTGCACAGGCAGCGGACAATGTTTTTCTTGCAGCCCAGGTCCAGCAGCGCCACATGCAGCGGCGTCTCGCCCTCCGCCACGCCGGCGGTGGGCTCAAAGGTGGCGGGCTCCTTGCAGCTGACCGAGACCACGGCGTCGGTGACGGCGTAGGGCTTGATCTGCTCCATCAGGGCAGCCAGCTTTTCGGTATCGGTGCTGGGGTCAAACTCGGTGGTGATGGCACCGTTCATGACGCCGCTTTCCCGCAGGGTGCGGGTCAGGTGGCGGGTGTCGATGCCCTCAATGCCGATGACATGATTCTTTTTCAGAAACTTGTCCAGCGTCATCTCGCAGCGGAAATTGCTGGGCGTGGTGCAGGCTTCGCGGACCACATAGCCCCTGGCCCAGACGCGGTCGCTTTCCAGATCCTCGCTGTTCATGCCGTAGTTGCCGATCAGCGGATAGGTCTGGGTAATGATCTGGCCATAGTAGCTGGGGTCGGTCAGAGTCTCCTCAAAGCCGACCATGCCGGTGGCAAACACGACCTCGCCCACGGTGGTGCCGGGGCAGCCAATGCTTTTGCCGGCAAAGACCATGCCGTTTGCCAAAACAAGATATGCGTTCATGTTACCTTCCCTTCCATAACTACAGGGTAACGGGTGCGCCGGGCGCACAGATCCCCTCTTCTGCGCGGTTCCATCAGAAAACAAAGCCGCAAAACCTTTGTTTTTATGTCACTCGCGCCTTGAGCAGGCAGCTTTTTTCATTCATCCCCGCCGGCGGACAGGTGCCGGCAGGAATGCTGACAGGGAAATTCCGGTCAAGATGGCAGCGCCTTTACAGCGTCTGCTTGGCCTGCTCCTTCATCTTGCGGCTGCCCAGGTGCACCAGCGGCAGCTTGCCCTCCTTGCAGATGGGGCATTCCTCCGGCAGGTAGTTGGGCAGGTCCAGCTTGAGGGCGCTGGCCAGGATGGGAATGGGAGACGGGGCCTCGGCGCGGGTGCGGTCCACCACGCAGACAATGCCCAGGCACTCGCAGCCGGCAGCCTCGATGACCTTCTTGGTCTCCAGCGAGGAGATGCCGGTGGTGACCACGTCCTCAGCGATGATGCACTTTTCACCGGGGTGCAGCGCAAACCGCTTGAGGGTCATGACGTTGTCCACCCGCTCGGTGAAGATGGCGCGCTTGCCCAGCTGGCGGCCCAGCTCGTAGGCATAGACGATGCCGCCCATGGCAGGTCCGACAATGACATCCACGTCCACATCCTTCAGCTTTTCCGCCACGGTGGCCATCACTTCGGCGCACTTGTCGGGGTACTGCTGCAGAAACGCCATCTGGCAGTAAGCGCCGGAATGGCGGCCGCTGGACAGCAGAAAATGGCCTTCCAGGAAAGCCTCGCACTCTTTCAAGATCTCTTTGTTATCCCTTGCCATATTTGAAACCTCCAGTTACCAGTCTCCATTTAGAGTATTGTATCACAAGCAGGAAGATTGCTGCAATACATTCGGGGACAATGTGCGGAATATTCAATATTTTTGTATATTATACAGATATTTTGGGCAACGGTCCAAGCCCGTATGCCAAAGATTTGTTGCCTCAGCCGGCATTGCGGGCGCAGCCGCGGATTTCGTCCAGGGTGGCGACGCCGTGGGCGTCCATCCACTGCCCGATCTCGCGGGTGATGCGGGCGCAGGCGCCCGGGTCCATGAAGTTGGCGGTGCCCACCTGCACCAGCGTGGCGCCGGCCATGATGAACTCCAGCGCGTCGCGGCCGGTCAGGATGCCGCCCAACCCCACCACCGGGATGCTGACGGCGCCCACCGCCTGCCAGACCATGCGCAGGGCAATGGGGCGGATGGCGGGGCCGGACAGGCCGGCAAAGATGTTGTCAAACACCGGGCGGCGCTTTTCCAGGTCAATGGCGCAGGCCTGGAAGGTGTTGCACAGGCTGATGGCGTCGGCACCGGCCGCCTCCACCGCCTTGCACATCTCGGCGATGTCCTCGGCCTGGGGGCTGAGCTTGACGATCAGCGGCTTGGTGCAGCAGTCCCGCACCGCGCGGACGACGCCGGAGGCATCGGCGCAGTGGACGCCGTAGGCCAGGCCGCCCTGCTTGACGTTGGGGCAGCTGATGTTCAGCTCGATGAAGTCCACATCGGTTTCCGACAGGCGGCGGGCGCCCTCACAGTATTCTTCCACGCTGTGGCCGCCCAGGTTGGCCCAGGCGGAGGTGCCCAGCTGCTTCATCACCGGCAGCTCATGGCGGATAAAGTGGTCGACGCCGGGGTTCTGCAGGCCGATGGAGTTCATCAGGCCGGAGGGGGTCTCCAGCAGGCGCTCGCCCATGTTGCCGGGCTGACCGTTGAGGGTCAGGCCCTTGCCGGAGATGCCGCCCAGCAGTTTCAGGTCCTCAATGGCGGAATATTCCTCGCCGAAGCCGAAGGTGCCCGACGCGGCCACCACAGGGCCGGCCAGCGTCTGGCCCAGGAATTTCACATGCAGGTCACTCACAGCTCAAACACCTCCTCGGCGGGGAAAACGGGGCCGTCCTTGCAGACGGTCTTGGGGCCGACCTTGGTGTGGCAGGTGCAGCCCAGGCAGGCGCCCAGACCGCAGGCCATCTTGTTTTCCAGGCTGGCCAGGCAGGGGGTGTGGGCGGCAAAGCAGAGTTTTGCCACACCCCGCATCATGACGCCGGGGCCGCAGGTCAGCACCAGGTCATAGGCGGTGGGGTCCAGCAGGTCGGTGACCAGGCCGTGGTGGCCCAGCGCGCCGGTGTCGGTGGCCACGTCGATCTTGCCGCAGAAGGGCACGAACTCGTCCAGGCCGTAGGTCTTGTCCCGGAAGCCCACCATCAGGTCGGGCTTGCAGCCGGCGTCGGCCAGCTGCTTGCAGAGCAGCAACAGCGGCGCGGTGCCGATGCCGCCGCCCACCACGGCCACCTTGCCGGCCTTGGCCGCAGCGGCCACATCAAAGCCGTTGCCGCAGGGGCCGGTGATGGTCAGGGTATCGCCCCAGGCCAGGGCGGCCAGTTTCTGGGTGCCCTCGCCCTTGATCTGGTACAGGAAGGTCAGGGAACCTTCCTCCGGGTCCATATCATGGACGCTGATCGGCCGGGACAGCACCGGGCTTTCGTTGGCAGCCCAGGCGCGGAGCATATAGAACTGTCCGGCATGGGGCATCTGGGCGTCCCGGGGCAGCGCCACCGTCAGGCGGCGGATGTCGGGCGCCGGTGCGCTCTGCCGCAGCACACGGACATTACAGTTTGTTGCACTCACTCTGGATATCCTCCCTCATACGCACACATTCGTTGTAGGCGGCCTCGTCGAAGGCGACGCCGGGCTGCTTTTTCCAGGCCAGCAGGATGCCGCGGCTGGAGTTGACCACACCGCCGTTGCCCTGCTTCATGTACAGGGCAATGTCGGCTGCCTTGCCGCCCTGGGCGCCGTAGCCGGGAATCAGGAAGAAGGTGTTCTGGTAACGGCCGCGGATCTCGGCGGCCTCCTCGCCGGTGGTGCCGCCGATGACCAGGCCGATGGAGGAGTAGCCCCGCTCGCCCATATAGTCGGCGCCCAGCTTGGTCATGGCATCGCCCACCATGGTGTAGACGGTGCGGCCGTCGGCCAGCGTCTGGTATTCAAAGTCCACGCGGCCGGGGTTGGAGGTGCGGCAGAGAACGAACACGCCCTTGCCCTGGTCCTTGCAGTAGGGCAGGTAGGGGCTGATGGAATCCAGGCCCATGTAGGGGGCCAGGGTGATGATGTCGGCCTCGAAGTCGCCGGTGAAGTGGGCCTTGGCGTACATCTCGGCGGTCTTGGCGATGTCGCCGCGCTTGATGTCGGCGATGACCGGCAGGCCGGTGGCCCGGGCCAGTTTGAGGGTCTGCTGGTAGGCCAGCATGCCGTCCATGCCCAGGGATTCGTAATAGGCGATCTGCACCTTGTAGCAGCCGGCCACCCCCTTGGTGGCGTCGATCAGGCGGCGGTTGAAGGCCACCAGGTTTTCGCCGGCGGTGAGGGCGGTGTCGGTCTCGGGCAGGTAGGAAATCTCGGTGTCCAGGCCGACGCAGACGGGGCCGTTCTTCGCAACGCTGTCATACAGCTTATCCATGTTGGTCATTTACAGCATCTCCTTTATGATTCCATATTCCGGTATCTTTGGTAAGCAGTGCGCCGTCCGGGGTTGCCCCGGGACGGGTACTCAGCCCGCGAACTCCGGGCTGCGGAAGGTTTCCTTGCCGGCCTTCAGGGTCAGCATCACCTTGCCGTAGAAGCTCTGGCCGTCGTAGGGGCAGTTTTTGCTCTTGGAGTGGAGCCTGGAGGCATCCACCGTGAACATGTGGTCGATGTCCACCAGCACCAGGTCGGCGTCAAAGCCGGGAGCCACCAGGCCCTTGGTGGGCAGGTTCATCACCGCGGCGGGACCGGCGCTCATCAGGGCGCTGACGTGTTCCAGCGGCAGGCCGCATTCCCGGCAGAGCTTGGTGTAGCAGACCGCAAAGGCGGTTTCCAGCCCCACCATGCCGGCGGCGCCGTTGGCCTTGTCCTCCGGCGTGTGGGGGGCGTGGTCGGTGCCGATGCAGCTGACCACCCCGTCCTTGATGGCCTTGACCAGGGCGTCCACGTCCTCCGCCTGGCGGATGGGCGGGTTGACCCGGTACTGCAGGCGGGTCTCGTCAAACCAGAGGTGGTGGGGGGTCACCTCGCAGGTGACCCGGCCGCCGTTGTACTGGCTCTGGCGGATGGTGCGGATGGCCTCCTTGGTGGAGACATGGCACATGTGCAGCCGGGTGCCGTAGTACTCGGCCAGGTGGCAGTTGCGCACCGTCTCGATGTTCTCGGCCAGGCGGTAGTCCCAGGGGGAGATCTCCCGGTCCTCGGCGTGGGACATGACCACCAGGCCCCGGTCGGTGGCGATGGCAAAGGCCCGGGCCATGACCGCATTGTTCATGACGCCGTTGCCGTCCTCCGAGATATAGCGCAGGTCGTCGGGCAGTTCCAGCAGATGGTCCAGCGTACGGCCGTCAAAGTTTTTGGTGATGGAGATGCACTGGTTGGCATCGCACAGGCCGATCCTGCGGGCCTCGTCCATCACCTGATGGGCGATCTCGGCCGAGGAGCAGACCGGCTTGGTGTTGGGCATCAGGTTGACAAAGGTGTAGCCGCCTGCGGCCGCCGCAGCGCTGCCGGTGGCGATGTCCTCCTTGTACTCAAAGCCGGGGGTCCGCCAGTGGCAATGGGTGTCGATGAAGGCGGGCAGCAGCGTCAGGCCCTTGGCATCCAGAACCGGTTCCCCCTCCGGGGCGGGCAGGTCAATGCCCACCGCACGGATCACGCCGTCTTTGATCCAGACCTCACAGGGGGCGCCGTTCGCGTCTTTTGCATTTTTCAGGATCATGCTTATCCTCCATTTTTTCGTCCTGCCGTAGTACCGTCCTACCGGCGTACGGGCAAAAAAAAAACTTTTCCCCGAAAGGAAAAGTCAAACAGAAACACCTGCAAAAGGAAACACCGCTGCCATGCCGCACTGCAATCCGCTGGAATACCAGAACCGGGAAACATGTGCCATGCCGTGTGCTCCTTTCTGCTAAATGGCGCAGCGATACCGCTCGTTGCACAAATTTTATATAGTGTAGCACAACCGGCCCGGGCTGTCAACCCGTAAACAGGCCAGGCCGGCGGGGCGGCACGGACGGACGGCAAAAAGCAAAAAGTGCGTCGGAGCGTTTGCTCCGGCGCACAGCCGTATCAAAGGATTCGGTTTTGTTGTTGACCCGGCCGGGTCACGGCATTACTGCTCGTTGCGCTTGCGCAGGACGACCAGGCCGCAGACAGCGCCGGCAGCCACGATAGCCACGACGATCAGGGCGCCCATGGGCAGGGAGTCGCTGGTCTGCGGGACGGACATGGTCTGTGCCGGGGTAGCAGTGGGTGCACCGCCCCAGGTGCCGTTGGCAATGCCCTCGGCAATGTCGGGATGCTCGTCCGGCTTGGGAGTAGCAGTCACGGTAGAGCCACCAGTGGTGGGAGGAGTAACAGGATCGGGAGTCTTTGCGACATCCTTATAAACAGGATAGAAGGCAAAATCACCATTCTGATTGGCCAGCTTACCCTGATCCAGGTCATTGTAGCAGAACTCTTCACCAGGCTCGAGGGTGACAGTCTCGTCAATCTCAGAGACCCAGTAATCCAGCTCTTTGGTCGTGTCGGCCAGAGTCAGAGAAGGAACAATGCAGGTAGCATCCGCATCATCGCTCCAGAAAGTGTAATGCACTTCATCCGGATTGTCGGAATTTTCGTTCCAAACATCCTCGTCATGCTCTTTGCGGAAGATAGCGGTCTTGGCGGCAGCAGCCTCGGGGATCTTTTCGATAATGATCTCGTAGTGCTGGCCATAGACAAACTGGATGTCGCCGGTGACGCACTGACGGTAGCCATCCGGGACATACTCGTCCAGAACGGTGCGGTTGTGGATTCCGGTGGGGACGAAATAGTCGCCGCCAGCAATCACTTCGCCGTCGCGGGTGATGAACTGGATATTGACGATAGAAGTGCCCTCGTCCAGGATGATGTCATAGTGCTGGCCGGCAATGAACTCGATATCGCCGGTAACAGCCTGCACATAACCGTCGGGGACGTATTTGTTCAGGACAACGCGGTTGTGGATACCAGCGGGGACAAAATAATCGCCGCCAGCAATCACGTTGCCATAACGATCCTTAAACTGGATGTTGACAATGACTTCCGAGCTGATAGGCTCGACAGTGATATCCTCTTTGCCGCCATCGGTGACAAAGAAGTCGCCGCTCTCCATCATCTTGTAGCCATCGGGAACATACTTTTCCAGGATGGACAGGTTCTGGATGCCCTCGGGCAGGAAGTAGTCGCCACCAGCAACGAAGGTGCCATCAGCAGTGACAAAGCGGATGTTCATGATGACAGTGGTGTCGATCTTCTCGACGGTGATGTCCTCTTTGCCGCCATCGGTGACAAAGAAGTCGCCACTTTCCATCAGCTTGTAGCCCTCAGGCAGATAAGCCTCCAGGATGGAAACCTTCTGGATGCCCTCAGGCAGGAAGTAGTCGCCACCGGCAACGAAGGTGCCGTCAGCCAGGACGAAGCGGATGTTCATGATGACATCGGTGTCGATCTTCTCGACAGTGATGTCTTCCTTGCCACCCTCGGAGACCGTGAAGTCGCCGCTCTCAACCATTTCATAACCGGCGGGGACATATTTTTCCAGAACGCTCAGGTTCTGGATGCCCTCGGGCAGGAAGTAGTCGCCACCAGCGATGAAAGTACCGTCAGCCAGGACAAAACGGATGTTCATGACGACATCGGTGCTGATCTTCTCAATTCTGACTTCCAGATGGGCGCCTTCCTCAGCCATAAAGTCGCCGGAGACAGCCATCACATAGCCTTCGGGGACATACTGCTGCAGAACGGTATAGTTCTGGACGCCTGCGGGAACAGTGTAGTCGCCACCGGCGATAACTTCGTCGCCATCCTTGAACTGAATGTTCATGATGACATCGGTGTCAATCTTCTGAATATTGACTTCCAGATGGGCGCCTTCCTCAGCCATAAAGTCGCCGGAGACTGTCATCTCATAGCCTTCGGGGACATACTGCTGCAGAACGGTATAGTTCTGGACGCCTGCGGGAACAGTGTAATCACCGCCGGCAACAACCTCGTCGCCATCCTTGAACTGAATGTTCATGGTGACGTCGGTGTCAATCT
>CAJFMB010000069.1 GCA_904390925.1 uncultured Subdoligranulum sp. | reverse complement strand
GCGGGGGTCTTGGGGGTAAGGCCCCCAAGTCGTCGTCCACCCGTTCGAAAGGGTGGCGCCTTTCTTGGTTCTTCTTTCGGCGACGAAAGAAGAATAACCACCCGGCTGGCAGCCGGAAATCTTTACAGAAAAAACCAGAAAGAACAAAAAACACAAGGAGGGGACCTCAGTGCCCAAACTGCATCTTGTCATGCCCATGGCCGGGCGGGGCAGCCGCTTTTTCGAAAACGGCTTTGTACAGCCCAAACCGCTGATCGAGATCCACGGCAAACCCTTCTTTTACTGGGCAGCCCGCAGCATTGAAAAAAACATCGACCTGGACGGCATCACCTTTGTGGTGCTCAAAGAACACATCCGGGACTTTGCCCTGGACGCCCGCATCCATGCCTTCTGGCCGGATGCCCGCATTGTGGCGCTGGAGGATGTCACCCCCGGCGCCGCCGTCACCTGCCAGAAAGGCTGTGAGGATCTGCCTGACGGCGTGCCGGTGCTCTTCAATGACTGCGACCATCTGTTCCTCTGCTCTGCCTTTGACGACTTCTGCCGGGCGGGCAACTTCGCCCAGGGCCCCGACGGGGCACTGCTGACCTTCCCCTCCGACTCGCCGGCCTACAGCTACCTGCAATACGGGCCCGACGGCCTGGTCTGCCGCACGGTGGAAAAACAGGTGGTCAGCCATGATGCCATCTGCGGCGCCTACTATTTCAAGGACAAGGCCACCTACCTGGACGCCTGCGCCGAGTACCTGCACACCTGCCAGTACAAGGAATTTTTCGTTTCCGGCGTCTATAACGTGCTGGCCGCCCGCGGCCGCCGTGTCCAGGGCTTTGCCACCGACCTGCATCTGCCCTTCGGCACCCCGGCCGAGTACGCCCTGGCCGAGCGCCCGGAAAACGCCGCCGGCTTTGCGGCACTGAACGCATGACCGGGGTACTGTTGCTGGTCTCGGTGGCGCTGCTGGTGGTGGGGCATCTGTTCCGGCTGCTGCGGTGGGAACAGTTCATCCGCATCTACGAGCGGCCGCTGCGGGGCGTGATGCTCCGGGGCATGGCCGCCGGCTACGGGCTTAACTTTCTGCTGCCCTTCCATGTGGGGGACCTGCTCCGGGCCTGGTTCACCGGCCGCAAAATGAAAAACGGCGTGGGCTTTGCCCTGGCCACCGTCATCATGGACCGGTTTCTCGACGTGTGGGTGGTGGCAGTGCTGTTTGTCGCCTTCCGCCTGGCGGGCGTGCCCGATGTCCGGGACGAGACCCTCTATTACCTGACCTTCGCGGTGGTGCTGGCCGTGCTGCTGGCGGTGGTCATTGCGCTGCGCGCCCCCATCAAGCGGCTCTGCCTGGCGGTCTGCGGCATCTTCAACGACACCCTCAAGCTGGACGGCCTGGTCTTCTGCTGGAGCCTCATCAACACCTTCAAGGACCTGCGCCGGGTCCATCTGGGCCGCCTTGCTTTGAATACCCTGCTCATGTGGGCCTCCTACCTGGCCAGCTACCGGGTGCTGGCGGCGGCATTGTCCGGCTACGGCACCGGCCTGGGCATGGTGGATGTCTTTACCCTGCTGTTCGGCACCGACGCGGCGGATCTGACCAGCTTTTCCCTCACCGGGCAGCTGCATGCCATCTCCCCCATGGCCCAGCTGCTGATGCTGGCCTGGTTTGTGCTGCCGCTGCTCATCATGTGGGCGGCCACCCTGCTGCCCCAGCGGGTGCGGGGCGGCATCAACCGGGCGGCGTCCGCCGCAGCCCCCGCCCCCGCCGAAAACGACGACTACCTCAACCTGCTGCCTCAGGTGGACCCCCGGGACCGCAGCGCCTTTTTAAGCCAGTATTTCGGCTTGCAGAACCGGCAGTATGTGCAGCAGTTTCTGCGCATCAACCGGGGCGTGACCATCCTGGAGGACCACTCGGCCGGGTCCAACGCCACCACCATGCTCTGCATGGACCACACCGGCACCTTCTGGCGCAAATACGCCTTTGGAGCCGACGGGGACAAGCTGGCGGTGCAGCTGGACTGGCTGCGGGCCCGCATCGCCGAGGGCAAACTGCCCATCTGTGAGATTCTGCGCGGGGAGGCGGAACCCGGCTGCTGCTGGTATGATATGGCCTACTCGGCCACCGCGGTGAGCATGTTCCGCTACCTCCACTCCAACCCCATCGAAAAGAGCGCCGCCATCCTGCGGGATGTGCTGACCACCCTGGACCGGACGCTCTACACCCCCGCCGGCCCCGCCGACCCGGCCAGGATTGACGAGTACCTGGACAAAAAGGTGGACGGCAACCTGGCCAAAATCCGGGAGGGCCGCGGCGTGCGGGAGCTGGCCGCCTATGACCGGGTCTGGATCAACGGCCGGGCCTACAAGGGGCTGCCGGCGCTGGGCCGCCTGTTTGACCACGACCGGCTGCGGCGGATCTTTGCCGCCGACCCGGTGGCCACCATCCACGGTGACCTGACGCTGGAAAACATCATCTGCCGCACCGGCGCCGATACCTGGTACCTGATCGATCCCAATACCGGCAATCTGCACGAAAGTCCGTTTCTGGATTATGGCAAACTGCTGCAAAGCCTGCACGGCGGCTACGAGTTCATGATGATGACCCCCCGGGTGTCGGTGCACGAAAACCACATCGAGTTCACCTTCACCCGCTCGGCGGCCTACGACGCCCTGTTTGCCGAGGTACGGCAGTACCTGGACCAGCGGTTCACCCCCGCCCAGGTGGAGAGCATCTTCCTCCACGAGCTGATTCACTGGCTGCGGCTGATGCCCTACAAGATCAACCGGGACCGCAAGCGGGCGCCGATGTTCTTTGCGGGGCTTCTGATGGTGGCCAACGACATTGACCGCTGGTATCCGCAGCCGTGAGCGGCGGTTCCCGCTTCATCCCCCGAAGGGAGTACCCATGCGCATTTTAATGATCGGCAGCGCGCTGACCGTCAACGGCGGCATCCAGCGCTATATCCTCAACCTGCTGGGGTCAATGGACCTGACCCGGTACCCGGTGGACCTGCTGGCCACCCGTGCCCCCGCCGCCGTCCCCAGCGGCGAGGCGGAACTGCGCGCCGCCGGCGTCCGCAATATCTTCTGGATGCCCGGCGACGACAAGCAGCGGCTGTTTTTCTATCCCAAATTTTTCAGGCAGCATTCCGGGTATGACATCATCCACTTTCACACCACCAGCAAGGTCAACGCCCTGGCCTGCGGCGTCATCCGCCATGCCTGCCCGGGGGCAAAGCTGATTCTGCACAGCCACATCGTCTACCCGCCCATGACGCTGTCCTGGCGGGCGGCGCACCGGCTTTACCAGCACTGGGGCAGCTGGTTCTTGGGCTGCAGCGTGGCGGCAGGCCGGTTTGTCTTTGGCCCCGACATCGACAAAAAACCGAATTTTGCGGTGGCCTGCAATGCGGTGGACAAAGACCGCTTTCACCCCGACGCCGACGCCCGGGCCCGCATCCGTGCCCGGTACGGCGTCACCGACAGCCAGCATCTGGCCGGGTTTGTGGGGCGGTACAACCACCAGAAAAACCTGCTGTACCTGCTGGACATCTTTGCGGCAATGCACACCGCCGACCCCGCCTGGAAGCTGATGCTGGTGGGCGGCGGCGAGGACAAACCCGCGGTGGACGAGAAAATCCGGGCACTGGGCCTGGAAGAATCGGTGATCCAGACCGGCGTGCAGAGCGACGTGCCGGATTTCATGAACGCCTTTGATTTGTTTTTGCTGCCCAGCGAGTTCGAGGGCAGCCCGGTGACGCTGGTGGAGGCTCAGGGCTGCGGCGTGCCCTGCCTGGCCTCCACCAATGTGCCGGCGGACGGGGCTGTCACCGGCCTGGTGCAGTTTCTGCCGCTGGAAACGCCGTTTGCCCTCTGGGCGCAGGCGGCGCAGGCTGCCGCCGGACACGGCCCGCATCAGAACCACTGGGACACGCTGGCCGCCGCCGGCTATGAGCTGGGCACCGCCGCCCGGCGGATGGAACAGCTGTATGACCGGCTGGTCCCGGCGGGAAAGGAGACAGCCCGATGATCTATGCCGAACTGACCGGCGGGCTGGGCAACCAGATGTTTGTCTACGCCTTTGCCCGGGCGCTGTCGCTGCGCTGCCGCGAGCCAATGACGCTGATCGACCGGCAGGACTGGCAGGGCGGGGCGCCGGTCCACACCGTCTGTGCGCTGGGGGCGCTGCGCATCCCGCCGGAGGTGCGGATTCTGCCGGGCGGGGACTATGCCAAGCGCCACCTGCCGTTGCAGAATGCCCTGAAGGCCGGGATGATCCGCCGGGAACAGGCCGGCGGCATGATGGCCCGGGACTGGCATGCCTTCGAGGCAAAGGCCGCCCCCTGGCTCAACCGGCTGGGGCTGCACTTTGTCACCGACGGGTTTGTTCCCTGCCGCCGTGGGCCTGGCCGGCATCTGCTGGACCTGCTGGCCTGGGGGTATTTCCAGGGCGAGGCCTATTTTGCCGATTTCCGGGACGCCATCCGCGCCGAGCTGCGCCCCGCCGCTGCCCCCGACCCGGACATGGCCGCGGCCATTGCGGCGGCCGGGGTACCGGTCTGCCTGCACATCCGGCGGGGGGATTACCAGAACCCGGAAAACGCCGCATTGCAGGTCTGCACCCCGGCGTATTATGCCCGCTGCTGCCGGATTCTGCGGGACAGCTGCCCCGACGCGGAGCTGTTTGTCTTTTCCGACGACATTCTCTGGGCACAGGATCATCTGGACACCGCCGGGCTGCCCGCCCGGTTTGTGGACCCCGGCAGCGCCGCCGGGGACCTGGCGCTGATGCAGATGTGCCGGCATTTTGTCATCAGCAATTCCACCTACAGCTGGTGGGCCCAGTATCTGGGCGACGCGCCGGACAAACAGGTGCTGGCCCCCGACCGCTGGTACGCCAACGGCAAACAGAGCGCCCTCTATCTGCCCGGGTGGCAGCTGGTGCGGGCAGGACAATAAACAGCAAAGGAGGGCTGTGCCATGCAGCGGGAAGGTGAGATCCGGTTTTCGGTGATCGTGCCGGTGTACAATGTGCAGCGGTATCTGCCGCTCTGCGTCAAGAGCGTGGCGGAGCAGCCGGGCCCCGCCGACTGGGAGTGCATTCTGGTGGACGACGGCTCCACCGACGCCTCGGGGTCGATGTGCGACGCCTTTGCCGCCGAATGTCCCGGCGTGGTGGCATTGCACCAGAAAAACCAGGGCCTGGCCGCCGCCCGCAACACCGGCATTGCCGCCGCAAGGGGGCAGTGGCTGCTGTTTCTGGACAGCGACGACGAGTGGGCCCCCGGCATGCTGGAACAGCTGCGCGCCACGCTGGCCGAGCATCCCGGCTATGACTGGTATGTGGCGCGGTACCTGTCCCTGGACGAGGCGGACGGGACCTTGCGTCCGCCCGCGGCGGTGCAGTTTCAGCCCGGCGGGTTTGAGAGCGACCGCTATGCCGACCGGGTGGCGCGGCTGTACGACAGTGCCCACTGGTCGGTGTGGAAGTTCTGCCTGAACCGGCAGTTTCTGGCCGACAGCGGGGTGGAGTTCTGGCCCGGTGTGGTCTGGGCGGAGGATTACCCCTTTGACCTGCTTTTGCTGCGCTGCTGCCGGCGGCTGTATTTTGCGGATTTTGTCATGACCCATTACCGGGAAAACCGGACCGGCAGCCTGATGAACACCAATCTGCCCCGGCATTTCACCGGGATTCTGGCGACGGTGCGGGGGTTCGCCCGATTGTTTGCCGAAGGCGGCTGCCTGCCCGCCGAGCGCAACGAGATATTGCGCCGCACTGCCAACACCTTCTGGCCGGAGGCCCGGGCCGCCGCCTGCCGGGACAAGGCGGTCCGCGCGGCCTGTGCCCCGCTGATCGACCAGTGCCGGATCTTGTATGATTACGGCGACCAATGGCGGGGAAGAGTGGATTGGGTTTTGTTCCGTCTGCTGCTCAAGTGCTGCGGCGCCAGATTTGCCCTCTGGGCCGCCGCAAAATTCAAATAATTTTTCCTTTTTTTGAAAAAGATTTTTCCGGCAGCCTGCCGGAGGGGTATTCTTCTTTCGCTTGCGAAAGAAGAAACAAGAACGTTTTTTTGCTGGTGGTTGATTGGGTTCCGGCAGTCTGCCGGGGAGTCATTCTTCTTTCGTCGCCGAAAGAAGAACCAAGAAAGGCGCCACCCTTTCGAATGGGTGGACGACGACCAGAGGAACTTATCCTCTGGACTCCAGCCCAAGATAACAGCTCGACCATCTCGCCTCCGGCTGCTCCCGGCCTTACCTTGCAGGCCGGGTGAAACGTTGCCACTGCCTGCGGCAAGGTTAAGCCTTGTTTTTATAGGCTGTTGACCCGATAGATTTCATTTTTTCCGCTGCGGCAAGACATGCACCCCCGGCCCGCAGGGTGGGCCGGGTAGAAGCCGGTAGGGCGATATGAGCAAGCTTCCCGCTGTGCGGGGTCCAGGGGGCCTTGCTCCCTGGTCGGCGTCCACCGCGTCGAAACGGTGGCACCTTTCTTGCTTACTTCTTTCAGTGATGAAAGAAGTAAGGCCCACGGTGGCACACCGTAAAATCTTCCGCCAGAAACAAAAATTCTTTCTTGTTTCTTCTTTCGCAGGCGAAAGAAGAAATATCCTGCGGCCTCAAAAGGCCGCAAATGAATCCGAAAGGCCCTCTCCATGAGAACACAAAGAACCATCTTAAACCTCGCCTACTCGCTGGGTTCCAGCCTGCTGCTGCTGTTGCTGGCACTGGTCTCCCGGGCACTGTTTGTCTCCAACTTCGACATCAGCATCCCCGGCACCTCCACCACCATCGAACAGCTGTTCAGCGTCTTTTCCATCGCCGAGCTGGGGGTGGGCAGCGTCATCAGTTACCGCCTGTACGAGCAGCTGGCCGCCCGGGACATCGACAAGATCAGCAAATACATGTCCCTGTACAAGTGGACCTACCGGCTGATCGGCATTGTCATTGCAGCGCTGGCGGTGGTGTTCTACTTCTTTCTGCCGCTGCTTATCGTGCAGCCCGACACCGACTGGAACGCCGTCCACTCCATCTACCTGCTGCAGGCGCTCTCTACCCTGTCCAGCTACTTCTTGGTCACCCGCCGCCTGATGTACACCTGCACCCAGCAGGGTTACGTCTGCACCCGCATCGACCTGTGCTTCAATGTGCTGACCTATCTGGCCCGCATCTTCATCTCGCTCAACTTTGCCGGCAACTACAACCTGTATTTCGGCGTCACCATCGTCTTCAACACGCTGGCCAACGTGGTGGTGGCCTGGCGCTACCGCCGCGACTTCCCCGAAGTACAGGATGTCCGGGTCACCTGGGCCGACTTCAAGGGGCTGGGCCTTTTCAACGATCTGCGGTATTATCTGGTGCACCGGGTCTCCAACGCCATCTACGGCACTTCCGACAGCCTGGTCATGACCCGCATGCGGGGCAGCTCCAGCGTGACCTACCTGGGCAACTACTCGTCGGTGTCGTCGGCGGTGACCAACATCGGCAACAAGATTCTGGACAGCTTCTCGGCTGCCATCGGCAACATTGTCTACGACAAGACCGCCGAGGCCGATGACCACCAGAAAAAGGTGTTCTGGAGCATGGACCTGTTCAGCTACCTGTTCGGCAGCTTTGTGGCGGCGGCCTACTTCTGCCTGTTCCAGCCCTTCATCACCCTGTGGCTGGGCGAAAAATGGCTGCTGCCCATGTCCTACCTGTTCTGGTTCTGCCTCAACGAGTATGTGGGCTGGAACCACCGGATGCTGGGCTCCTACCGGGCGGTGCTGGGCCATTTCCAGGAGGACCAGTGGTTCATGGTGGCCAGCGGCGCCTCCAACCTGCTGCTCAGCTTTGTGCTGGTCATCCCCTTCGGGCTGGCCGGCGTCATCGCCGCCACCGTCTTTGCCCACTGCCTGATGTGGCTGGGCCGGGCCAAGGTCGTCTTTCACCGGTTCATGCGGGGCTGCGGCGGGCGGTATCTGCGGGTGCAGCTGTGCCATCTGGCGACACTGGCGCTGATCATGGGCGTCACCTACGGCGTCTGCAGCCTGCTGCCCGGCGGCATTGCGGGCCTGGTACTGCGGGTGCTGGTGGTCTGCCTGCTGCCCAACGCCATCAACCTGGTCTGCTACGGCTTCACCTCCGATGCCGAGTATCTGCGCGGCCGGGCAAGCCAGCTGTGGCGCCGCATCCGCCGAAAGGAGGCCTGACCCATGGCAAAGGTGGGGATTCTCTACATCTGTACCGGCCGGTACACGGTATTCTGGCCGGACTTTTACCGCACCTTCCAAAAAAAGTTCCTGCCCGGCAGCGACAAGACCTTTTTCGTCTTTACCGACGCGGAGCGCCTGGACTATGACGACGCCCCCGACGTGCGCCGCATCTACCAGAAAGCGCTGGACTGGCCCTACAGTTCGCTGCTGCGGTTCAAGATGTTTGTAAGCCAGCAGGCGGCGCTGGAACAGATGGATTTTCTGTTTTTTGCCAACGCCAACCTGATCTGCAGCCAGACGGTCACCGAGGCGGAGTTCCTGCCCCGGCCGCAGCGCGGCGAGCGGCTTCTGGTGGTGCAGCAGCCGGGCTTCTGGGACAAAAAGCCGCTGTTTTGTTCCTATGACCGCAACCCGAAATGCCGGGCGTACATCCCCTACAACTGCGGGCGGGCGTATGTGTCGGGCGGGCTCAACGGCGGCACGGCCGGGGCGTTTCTTGTCATGAGCCGGGAGCTGGACCGCCGCACCGACGCCGACCTGGCCGACGGCCAGATGGCACTGTGGCACGACGAGAGCCACCTGAACCGGTATATAGCCGAGCAGGACCCGGCAAGTTACCGGCTGTTGACCCCGGCCTACTGGTACCCGGAAGGCTGGGACCTGCCCTTTGAACAGAAGATCACTGTGCGGGACAAGTCCCGCTGGATCGACATGACGGCGGTGAAGGGCGCCAGACCCCGGCTGAATTTTGTCCAGCGGAAGTGGGATGCCTTCCGGCAGAACTGGCTACCCTGGGCTTTGTATGCCAGAGATGCTTTGCAGCGCAAGCATCTCTGAGCGGATTTTCGCTTTTTTATTACCGGCCGGCAGCCGGGGAGTTATTCTTCTTTCGTTGGAAGATGTCCGGCAGCTTGCCGGAGGGCTATTCTTCTTTCGTCGCCGAAAGAAGAACCAAGAAAGGCGCCACCCTTTCGAACGGGTGGACGACGACCAGAGGAACTTATCCTCTGGACTCCAGCC
>CAJFMB010000068.1 GCA_904390925.1 uncultured Subdoligranulum sp. | reverse complement strand
ATGACAAAGCTGGTGCGGCCCCGCATCAGGTTGTCCATGGCGGTCTGGATGCGCTGCTCGGTGCGGGTATCCACCGAGCTGGTGGCCTCGTCCAGAATCAGGATCTTGTTGTCCGCCAGGATGGCCCGGGCAATGGTCAGCAGCTGCTTCTGGCCCTGGCTCACGTTGGAGGCATCCTCGTTCAGCTCCATCTGGTAGCCGCCCGGCAGCGTGCGGATAAAGTGGTCGGCGCCCGCCGCCTTGGCGGCCGCATAGACCTCCTCGTCGGTGGCGTCCAGACGCCCGTAGCGGATGTTTTCCAGGATGGTGCCCTTGAACAGCCAAGTGTCCTGCAGCACCATGCCAAAGCCCTCCCGCAGGTCGGTGCGGTCAAAGTCCCGCAGATTGTGCCCGCTCAGGGTGATGGAACCGCTGTCCACGTCGTAGAAGCGCATCAGCAGCTTGACCATGGTGGTCTTGCCGGCGCCGGTGGGGCCGACGATGGCCACCTTCTGGCCCGGCTCCACATGGCAGCTGAAATCGTGGATGATGACCTTGTCGGGGGTGTAGCCGAACCGCACATGGTTGAAATCCACATGGCCGTCAATGACGCTGGAATCGGTGCGGCGGGCGGGGTCGGCCTTCTGGTCCTCCTCCGGCTCGGCCAGGAACTCAAAGACACGCTCGGCGGCGGCCGCCATGCTCTGCAGCATGTTGGACACCTGTGCCAGCTGCTGGATGGGCTGGGTGAAGTTCTTGACATACTGGATGAAGGCCTGGATCTCGCCGATGTTGATGACGCCCCGGGCAGCAAAGATGCTGCCGGCCACCGCCACCGCCACATAGCCCAGATTGCCCACGAAGGTCATGACCGGCATCATCAGGCCGGAGAGGAACTGGCTCTTCCAGGCGGATTCATACAGCTTGCCGTTGGCGCGGCTGAACTCGGTCAGCACCGCTTCCTCCCGGTTGAAGGCCTTGACCACGTTGTGGCCGGAGTAGATCTCCTCCACCTGGCCGTTGACATCGCCCAGGTATTTCTGCTGGGCGCGGAAGTATTTCTGGCTGAACCGCACCACCAGCAGCACCAGAATCACCGACACCGGCAGAATCAGCACGGCGATCAGCGTCATGGCGGGGCTGATGGACAGCATCATGATCAGCACACCGATCAGGGTGGTGATGCTGGTGATCAGGGTGGTGACGCTCTGGTTCAGGCTCTGGCCCAGGGTGTCCACATCGTTGGTGATGCGGCTGAGCACCTCGCCCACCGTGCGCTTTTCAAAGTAGGCCAGCGGCAGGCGGTTGATCTTTTCGCTGATCTGGCGGCGCAGGTCATAGCAGAGCTTCTGGGAAACGCCGCTCATCAGCCAGCCCTGGGTGAAGCTGAACCCGGCGGAAATCAGGTACATGCCCAGAAGGATCAGCAACACCTTGCCGATGTAGCCGAAGTCGATGCCACCGGTACCGGTGATCATCGCCATCCAGCCGGTGGCCAGGGCGTTGGTAGCCTTGGCCAGTACCTTGGGGCCTGCAATGTTGAAAATGGTGGACAGAGCGGCGAATACCAGCACCGCAAGGAACGCGACGCGGAACCGGCCCATGGTACCCAGCAGACGCCGCAGGGTACCGGTCAGGTCCTTGGGCTTTTCCCCAGGACCTCCTCTGTGCATTGGGGGCATTACGCCTCGCCTCCTTTCCCGGTGGTCATGTTGGCTTTGGCCAGATCCTTCTCACTCAGCTGGCTGCGGGCAATCTCCCGGTATTCGGGACAATTGGCCAGCAGGTCGGCATGGCGGCCGCAGCCCACAATCCGGCCTTCGTCCAGCACCAGAATCTGGTCTGCGTGCAGCACGGTGGAAATCCGCTGTGCCACAATGATGACGGTGGCATCGCCGGTCTTTTCCTTCAGGGCGCGGCGCAGCGTCACGTCGGTCTTGTAGTCCAGCGCCGAGAAGCTGTCGTCAAACAGGTAGACTTTGGGGTTCTTGGCGATGGCCCGGGCGATGGAAAGCCGCTGCTTCTGTCCGCCGGACACGTTGGTGCCGCCCTGGGCGATGGGGCTCTGGTAGCCCTGGGGTTTGCCGGAGATGAACTCGGTGGCCTGGGCGATCTCCGCCGCCTGCTGCATGTCTTGGTCGGTGATCTGCTCACCGCCGAATTTCAGGTTGGACTCGATGGTGCCGGAGAAGAGAACCCCCTTCTGGGGCACATAGCCCAGCTGGGCGCGCAGGGTGGACTGGGGCATATCCCGCAGGTCCACGCCGTCCAGCGTGATCTTGCCGCCGGTGACATCGTAGAACCGGGGAATCAGGTTCAAAAGCGTGGACTTGCCGCAGCCGGTGGAACCGATGATGGCGGTGGTCTTGCCCGGCTCGGCGGTGAAGGAGATGTCCTCCAGCGCGTCGGCGTCGGCGCCGGGGAAGCGGAAGTTCACATGGTCAAACTGCACCACGCCGTGCCACTGCTTCTGCAGCAGGCTGTCGGCGGGATGGGTCGGGTCCTCAATGACCGGCTCGGTGCGCAGCACTTCCTCGATACGGTCGGCGGCCACGCCGGCGCGGGGCAGCATGATGGAGATGACGGTCAGCATCAGGAAGGACATGACGATCTGCATGGTGTAGGTGATGAAGGCGATCAGGTCGCCCACCTGCATGCCGTCGGTGACCATGGCATGGCCGCCGAACCAGACGATCAGCAGGCTGACGCCGTTCATGATCAGCGTCATGGCCGGCATCATGAAGGTCATGGTCCGGTTGGTGAACAGCTGGGTGCGCATCAGGTCCTTGTTGGCCACATCAAACCGCTCTTCCTCGAACTTTTCCCGGCTGAAGGCGCGGATGGGCATGATGCCGGTCAGGATCTCGCGGCTGACCAGGTTCAGGCGGTCCACCAGCTTCTGCATGATCTTGAACTTGGGCATGGCCACCCGCATCAGCACAAAGACCAGGCACATCAGCAGCGCCACCGCCAGCACGATGATCCAGGACAGGCCGGTGCGGGTGCTTGCCACCCGGATGATGCCGCCGATGCCCAGGATGGGGGCATAGGCCACAATCCGCAGCAGCATGACCGAGGTCATCTGCACCTGCTGGATGTCGTTGGTGGTGCGGGTGATGAGGGAAGCAGTGGAAAACCGGTCGGTCTCGGCATTGGAAAAGCTGATGACCTTGCCGAATACCTGGCTGCGCAGGTCCCGGCCGATGGCGGCCGACACCCGGGAAGCCAGAAATCCCACCGCGATGGCCACGGCGGCCATCAGCAGGCTGATCAGCAGCATCTCGCCGCCGGTCCACAGCAGATAGTGCATCTGCACGCTGTCTGCCACGCCCTGGGCCTGGTATTCCAGCCGGACCAGCTGGATGGCCTGGCTGTCCAGCGTGCTGGCCATGGTCTCGTCCAGGTCGCCCACCTTGTCGGACATGGCGCTCAGCAGTGCCTGGCTGTCAAAGCCGGGGGCAGCCGTCGCAGCGGTGAACATCTGGGCGGCGGTGTCCAGGTCCTGCGTCTCGGGCAGGGCGGTGTCCAGCCCCTGCCGGCTGGCCGACTGGGCGGCGGCTGCCATGTACAGCGCCACGTCGGGCACTGTCAGGGCGTCGGCCAGTGCGGTGCGGTCTTCTTCCGACAGGTCGGACGCCAGCGTCCGCACGCCGGATTCGTCAGCAGGGCCGTAGGCGGCCTCCAGCGCGGCGGCGTCGGAGTCGTCCAGAAGCACCTTCAGAGCGTCCAGCGTGGACTGGCGCACCGTGTCAGGCAAAGCGCTGCTGACGCCGCCCTGCTGGATGCCCACGTCCACAATGTCGGATGTGTATCCGGGCAGGGCCAGGTCACAGTTGGCCTGCACCAGCAGCAGCGCCACCACCGCCAGGATGGTGACCCAGTGCTTGAAAAGATGACGGAAAATGTTCAGCATGGGGGCAGATTCCTCCTTTGTTGCAAAAATGCGGCCCGGCGGTCAGGTACCGCCGGTTGGGACGGGCAGTTCCTCCCGCATGGCGGTGTCCCAGCGTCGCCAGCCCTGCAGCAGGGCGGCAAACTCGCTGCTGCCCATCCGCCGGATCACCCGGGCCATATAGTCCCGCAGCAGTTCCTCCGCCTGCAGCCGGGTGGATTCCCCGGCGGGGGTCAGCCGGACCAGCACCCGGCGGTGATCCTCCGGGTCAGGGATACGCTCGGCCAGGCCGGCATCCTCCAGCCGCCGCAGCGACCGGGATACCGCCGCCGGCAGCATACGGGTCTGTTCCGCCAGCGACGACACCGGTATGGCGTCCCCGTCACCCCATTGTACAATGGCGTAGTGCAGCCGCTCCAGCATGAAAAACTGTCCCTGGGGACACAGACCTTCCACCTGCCGGATACTGCCCTGCATCGTCTTGCGCATCTGCCACAGCAGCTGGAACAGCTCGCTGATGGACTGATGATCCTCCATAAGACCCCGCCTTTCCGGGAAAAGTCAAATCCTTAACCGATGTTATTTAACTGACGTTAAGTATTTGCGGAGACTATCATACTCCTGCCCGGGCCGGGATGCAAGGGCTCCGGGTAAGAGTTTACGCAATATTCACAAATCCCATGCCGCAAACCCAAAAAGACCCCTGTGCCCGAAGCACAGGGGTCTGGGTGTGAAGTTCAGCGGCGGCCGGCCTTGCCGGAGGCGATGGGGCCGGAGGCTGCGGGTTCCTCGACCTTTTTGGCGTCGCCCGCCGGCAGGCTGAAGGTGAAGCGGCACCATTTGCCCTCCTCGCTTTCCACCCGGATGTCGCCGCCGGACAGGTTGACCAGCACCTTGCAGATGTGCAGGCCCAGCCCGGAGCCCCGGGCGTTCAGCCCGCGGGAGCGGTCCTCCTTGTAGAAGCGGTCAAAGACAAAGGGCAGCGCATCCGCCGAGATGCCGGCGCCAGTGTTCTCGATGGACAGCTCGATCTTGTCGCCCAGCCGCTTTTCGGCAAAGCGGATGACGCCCCCCGGCGGGGTGAACTTGATGGCGTTGTCCACAATGTTGTAGACCACCTGATGGACAAAATCCGGGTCGGCGTAAACCAGCGTCTTGCCGCCGCCCAGGCCCTGGATGTCGATTTTGGCATCCTCGATCCGCTGCTCGTCGGACAGCACCACGTCGGTGACGGTGTCCCAGATGTTGTAGCTGCGGGCATGGACCTGGTACTCGCCGGCCTCCAGCTTGGTGATGTCCAGCATATTCTTGACCAGCCGGGACAGACGTCCGGTCTCCTGCGAGACGATTTCCAGGTATTTTTTCTGTTCCTCCGGCGGGATGGTGCCGTCCAGCATGCCGTCGATAAAGCCCTGGATGGTGGTCATGGGGGTGCGCAGCTCGTGGGCGATGTTGCCCATGAACTGCCCGCGGGAGTTGTCGATGGTCTGCAGCCGGGAGGCCATATTATTAAAGGTAACGGCAAAGTCGGCCAGCTCGGTGCAGCCGTCCACCGGGGCACGGGCGGTAAAGTCCCCGCCGCCCAGCTTGCGGGCGGCCTCGCTCATGCAGGCAATCGGCCGGGTGAAACGCCGGGCAAACACCGCCGACAGCACACAGGTGCCGATCAGTGCCAGCGCCGCCGACAGCAGAAACATGTTGACCATGTCGCCGATGTAGCCGCCCAGCGCCCCCATGTCGGTGGCGGCAAACAGATACCCGGCCGAGCGGTCGGCCTCGATGGCCCGGCCCAGCACGTAGTAGTTGCTGCTGAACACCCCGTCCATGTCGCCGACAGTGAACACCTCGCCGGAAACGTCAATCTCGCTCAGCAATTCGGCGGGCACCGACTCGCCGGTCAGCACGTCGCCGCCGGTGTGCAGCAGCACATTGCCGTTCTCGTCGGTCACAAACACCAGCGTCTGGGCGGCAGTGTTGAACAGCTCCAGCCAGTCCTCCGCCCGCTGGCGCAGCGTGTCGTCGGGGATGGGCTCGGTGATGATGATGTTGCTGTCCCCCTTACCGGCGGCCAGCTGCTCGCTGATGACGGCGGCCCCGTCCAGAATGCCGGTCAGCGCCGCCCGCCGTTCCGAGGCAAAATACCCCACCGACATGGCGGTCTGGCTCAGGCAGACAACGCCCAGGCCCAGGATCACCACCGTTGCCACACTGGCAAAGAACTCCCGGCTGATTGTTTTGCTGCGCATTTACTCTTTTACCTCAAACTTGTAGCCCACGCCCCAGACGGTTTTCAGCTGCCAGCGGTCGGAGGCACCCTCCAGCTTTTCCCGCAGGCGCTTGACATGTACATCAATGGTCCGGCTGTCGCCGTAGTATTCAAAGCCCCAGACCTCGTCCAGCAGCTGGTCGCGGGTGTACACCCGGTTGGGATGGCTGCACAGACAGGCCAGCAGTTCCAGCTCCTTGGGGGGCGCCTCCACCACCTTGCCCTTGACCTTCAGCTCGTAGCGGTTCATGTCCAGGTGCAGGTTGTCAAAGTCGTAGACCCCCTTGTCCGCCTCGTTGTCGGTGGCGCAGCGGCGCAGCACCGCCTTGATGCGGGCGGTCACCTCCTTGGCGTCAAAGGGTTTGACGATGTAGTCGTCGGCACCCAGCTCCAGCCCCAGCACCTTGTCATAGGTCTCGCCCTTGGCGGTCAGCATGATGATGGGGGTCTTGTTGTTGGCCCGGATTTTGCGGCAGACTTCCCAGCCGTCCATGCCGGGCATCATCACATCCAGCAGCACCATGTCCGGCTTGAGCTTGTCAAACTCGGCCAGCGCCGCATTGCCGTCGTAGGCCAGGGTCACATTGTAGCCCTCCTTGACCAGATACAGCCGCAACAGTTCACAGATGTTTTTGTCGTCATCCACCACAAGGATTTTCTCATTTGCCATGGAGCATTCCTCCTCTATCTGTTCAGGCGGGACGCCGCCCGCCGGAAGTGACCGCTTTGCCCCGCAAAAGCGAAGCCTGTCCTTATTATACGGGGAAAATATGGACAAATAAAGAACAAAGGGTCCCAAACCGGAAAATTCCGCCCGCCGGCGAAAGATTGACAGGGTTCGACGCTTGTCTTATAATCAGAGCAGAAACCGATTTGCGGCAAACCCTTCACAAGGAGGAATGGTATTGTGACACTTCTGATTATTGGTATTATTCTGGCGGCGCTGGGTGCCATCGGCTGCATGTACGGCGTCTGGAATATCTTCAACAACTATGTGTATCTGGTCTTTACCGGCGGCATGGGCGGCGCAGTGACGCTGCTGGTCGTCTCTTTCCTGATGCTTGTTGCCGGCGTGGTTCTGCTGATCATCGGCATTGTGCAGTACAACAAGGGCGGTACAACCGCCGGCCCCATGGGCATGGCATCCCGACCGACGGGCGCCGGCCCTGTGGTCCCTCCGGCTGCCGGCCCGGTGATCAGCCACTGCCCCAACTGCGGTGAAAAGCTGGACCCCGGCGTCAAGTTCTGCCCCAAGTGCGGCGCTGACCTGCGCAGTGTGGCTGCCCCGGTGCAGCCCCAGGCCCCGGTTCCGCCTCAGGCTCCGGTGCAGCAGGCACCCTTCCAGCTCCCGAACCAGCAGCCTGACCAGAACCATCCCCAGTAACAAGAAAAAACAGAAACACGCCCGCGCCGGTTTTGTCCGGTGCGGGCGTGTCTGTTTGCAAAACAGCAATCAGCCGACTACGTCGTAGGTCAGGGTGCCGTTTTCAATGGTGAAAAATTCAATGCTGGAATTCAGGGCATCGCGGTAGATGGCAGAAACGCTGGTGGCATCGGTCTGCTCCATCACCGCATTGCAGATCTGGGTCATGAGATCCTGTATGGAGTTGTACTGGGTCAGGGTTTCCTCGGTGGGATCGACCAGCAGGTCGGCAAGGCCGACGGCATATCCGGTCACCACCAGGCTATCCCCGCAGCGCATCGGCAGGAGATAGTCAAAGTCTACATAGGTATTGGTTTCGGAGGACCAGTTCCGGATGGCCTCCATGGCGGCACTGTCGTAGACATAAGAAGTCTCGGGAACACCGGCGGGGGTGGTGGACAGATTGAACAGCGCATCGTAGTACATGTCACTGTTCTGGCTGGAATAGCGGGCCAGCGGCACGTTGGGGTCATCGGCGTTCTGCAGTACCAGCATCACGTCAAAGTTCTGGGCACCGGTGCTGCGCAGATCAGCATTCACATCGATGACAAAGTTGGAAATACTGCTGGTCATGGCCTGCCAGGCATCAAAGACGTCGGGAACCTCCGGGCTGGAGGCCGCCACGGCGGTGCCATAGTCGATGCCGTCCAGGCGGAAGGAAATGGTCAGGTGGGTTTCGTCCATCTCCACCGTGCTGTTGGGCAGGCTGGCGGATGCCTGTGTCTGGAAAAAGGTGCTGACATCATCCATGGAGCCAAAGTCCCCGTTGTCCAGGGAGGTGGAAAACGCTTCCGAGATGGCGGTCAGCGCGGCGGCGGAATCCTGCAGGGTGGTCACATCGTCGTCGCGGGGCAGGTCCGCCAGCGAGACAGCCTCCTCCCCGGCGGTCTGGTCCTCGGCAGGGTCCTCGGCGGGGGTCTGTGCAGCGGAATCCTCCTCGGCAGGGGCCTGGGTGGCGGGGGTCTGCTCCTCCACAGGGGCCTCCTGCACCGGGGCAGAAGCGTCGGTGTCGGTGGCGACAGGGGCAGCGCCGCAGCCGGCCAGACCGGCCAGCATGGCGCCTGCCATCAGCAGGGATACAGCTTTCTTCAATACAATCTCCTCCTTTTTGGATAGGGCGGCAGGAAAAAACGCCGGAAGGTTCCGGCAGGGTGTCGGTTCCCGGACCGCTGTCTGTGTCCTGCGTTGCGACGCAGGGGGAATAATTCCAGTTTATCCCTTCCGCCTCGGCCGAACAAGAGGGGACCGGCCTTCCAAACAAAAGTGGGCGGATTTTCGACAAAACTGGTAGCAGCGCCCGCCGCCGCTTGCCTCATCCCGCCGGCGCGTGTATAATAGGAACAGCAATTTTCCCGCAGCTACGCCTGCGGAGCCCGGCTAGTACGCCAAAGGAGCGAATCAAGATATGAAATTAGGTATCGGCGTTCAAACGCTGGATTCCATATCTCTATACCTCTCTATAAACGCCGCTAAAGCCTGATACAGCGCGGTTTTACACAAAACCAACCAAATTATAACTTCATATTTCTCTATGCAGTCCCACGCGGAAATGGCGTAAAAATGGCGTAGAGAAATCGGCTAATTTGCAGATGGAGAAGCGTACTACTACTTTGAGAAAACACAAAGATGAGCACGGCCTATACAAACGGGCCGTGCTCATCTTTTTTATACGGTCAAACGGTTCCGTGTTTACTTGTCATCGCTATTGGCGGGATTCGGGCGGAAATCCTCTTGAACACCTTCGTTCAGATCAAAGCACATGGTTTTCGCGTCAGCAACCCAGAAACCGCGAACGCGGTACCTCTTGCCCGGAACCCAATCCTCGCCCGTGGCGGCGCGGAGCGGTTCCAGCAAATTCTTGCTGGAAATCGTCACAACGCCCTTCTGTTCGCCCCTCGGCTTGGAGAACTTAAAGCCCTTCGGCTCGTTGCTC
>CAJFMB010000067.1 GCA_904390925.1 uncultured Subdoligranulum sp. | reverse complement strand
CTTTCAGGCACTCGTTGATTTTGGGCATCCGGCGCTCCTGAGATTCAAAAGTAGCCATAGTATCTGTTCCTCCCTCTCTTATTCTTCACGCGGGTCGATCCACTTGACAGCACCCTGCTCAGCGCTGAAGCGGCCGTAGGTACCGATGTTCTTCTCGTAAGCGGTCTTGGGATCGGTGCCATGACGGATGGCGTCCATCATCTTGCCCAGATGGATGAACTTGTAGCCGATGACCTGATCGTCCTTGTCGAGAGCAGTCTGGAGGATATAGCCCTCGGTCAGCTCCAGGTAACGGACGCCCTTGGCCTTGGTGGAGAAGATGGTGCCGGTCATGCTGCGCAGACCCTTGCCCAGGTCATCCAGGCCGGCGCCGATGGGCAGGCCGTCCTCAGAGAAAGCGGTCTGGCTGCGGCCGTAGACGATCTGCAGGAACAGCTCGCGCATGGCAACGTTGATGGCGTCGCAGACCAGGTCGGTGTTCAGAGCTTCCAGGATGGTCTTGCCGGGCAGGATCTCGCCTGCCATAGCGGCGGAATGGGTCATGCCGGAGCAGCCGATGGTCTCGACCAGAGCTTCCTCGATGATACCGTGTTTGATGTTCAGGCTCAGTTTGCAGGTGCCCTGCTGCGGAGCGCACCAGCCCACACCGTGGGTATAGCCGCTGATGTCCTCAATTTTATAGGCCTTTACCCATTCGCCCTCTTCGGGGATGGGAGCCGGGCCGTGCTTGGGACCTTTTGCAATGGGGCACATGCGTTCGACTTGTGCAGAGTAGGTCATAATATTCTCTCCTTTGCGACGAAATGGTAAGCATTACACAGCACCTTAATTATAGAATGCGCGCCGCCGTTTTGCAAGACTTTGTGACAAATTTGACGCATTCTCTCCAGGATTTTTTCCCTGCCGCGTGCTTTTGCGCCAAAAAGCCCGCCCCGGCAGCCACTGTGCCGGGACGGGCGGGAAATACACAGGGAAATCAGAACCAGGTGCTGAAGAAGAGATGGGACAGCGCTGCCGCCACCACCATCGAGCCCACGGCAGCGACGGTCACCCGGACCAGCGGCCGCACGCGGGATTCCGCCTGCACGGGGGCCTGGGCCTTGCGGCGGGCCTTTTTGCCCCGGGGCTGGGCCACCGCCTCGGCGGGCTGCTCCTGGGGGTTGGGAGAGGTCCAGGCGGCCAGCAGAGCGAAGAGCAGCATCACCTCGGGGAAGACCATCGACACCCGGATGCTGACCACCGCCTGCACCAGATAACTGCACAGCGCCAGCAGGATGGCCGCCACGCGGGGGTCGGACCAGCGGGCAAAGCCGCGGCGCAGGTGGCTGCCCACAAACAAAAGCCAGCCTGCCAGGCCGAGAATGCCGGTGGAGAGCAGCTGTTCCAGATACTCGTTGTGGGCGGCGTAGAAGGTGGCCATGCGGTCGGTGATGTTGTCCCCTGCCCAGGCGGCCACCGCCTGGTGCATCATGCCGGGGCCGTAGCCCAGGATTTTGCGCCACAGCGGCGCGTCGGCCCAGACACCCCAGGCCGCCCGCCAGCCCACACCACGGTAGGTGCCCCAGGCATCGTTAAAGACAAAGAAATTGTCCAGCGCCCCCAGGCTGGGGAATCCCGGCCAGAAATTGGCCAGCACAAACAGCCCGGCACCCGCCGCCAGCAGCAGCACAGTCAGCACCCGGCCCAGCATGCAGAGGGAAATTTCCGGCTTGCCGCGGTGGGCCCGCCAGGCCAGCGCCGCCCAGATGACCAGGCAGGCAATCCCCAGCGGGAAGGCCAGCCGGGGCTCGCCGAACTTGCCCAGAATCGAGACGCCGCCCTGGGTGAAGGTGATCGCCCGGATGCAGTGCATCGCATAGGCCCAGGCAAAGAACATGACGCCCACCACGGCGCCGCGGCGCATTTTTCTGGTGTCGAAATCCCGGTGGCAGGCCAGCACCATCATGGCGGTGCCGATGCCCAGCGTCAGGCCGTCGGCCTCCACCACTGCCAGCGCCAGCGCGCCGAAGCAGGCGGGAATGCCGTACAGAAAGCTGCGCAGACGGCCCTTTGCGGTGAGGTAGGCGTAAAAGACCAGCGGCAGCGCCACACACATGTACCCGGCGTTGAAGTCCTTCTGGCCCAGGGTGGAGAAGAACTCCTCCCGCTCGGAGACGGCGGTGTTCTCGTAGGTGCCGATCAGGTCCACGTCAAAGATGTTGAGCACATACAGCACCGTAATGATGATGACCGCGATGCCGGCTGCGGCGCTGAGGTAATCCATGGCCTTGTCGGGGGCGTAGGCCCGCACCGCCAGATACCCCGCCGCGGTGAAGAGCACCATGGACAGCCCGCCGTAATAGCTGCCCAGTCCCCAGAAGGACCACAGCGGCTGCAGCGAGACCACCGTGGCCAGCAGACTGGTGCCGGCAAAGGCGGCCAGTCCCCAGCAGGTGGGGTCCCTGTGGGCGGCGTCCAGGCGGCCGGCACGGGCTTTGCCGCCGATCAGGGCACAGGAGCCCAGCAGAATGCACCACAGCACAAACAGCATGAATACGGCGGTGAACTTGGTGACGCCCAGATTGGAAAACTTGTCCACATACAGCGGATAGACACAGATCGTGGCGGTGCACAGGGCCAGGGCACTGCCAGCGGTGAGACGTTCAAGCGAGGGATCGCGCATACCTGATTCTTTCCTCCTGCAACATGGCGGCGTGTTTGCCGCCGAAATCCGGCGGGGCAGTCCGGCAGACGGCTGCTCCCGATTTTCCCGATACAGACTCTTATTGTATCGTGCAGAGGCAGAATTTTCAACCGGTTACGCCTTTTGCCGCACAGGTTTTACAAGTATGACACAGATCAGCCCCGCCAGGGCACAGGCGCCTGCCGCCCAGTGACGGGCGGACAGCGGCAGCAGCTGGGACCCGGCATAGCTGAGCAGGCTGCCGGCGCTCATGCCCAGGGCCAGAAAGCCGTAGTTGATGCCCGCATGGGTCAACCCGAACAGGTCGGTGTTGAAGGAGGGCTGCACCGCTGCGCCGCCGGAATAGAAAAAGGTCAGCGCCCCGTAGGCGACCGCCGCCCACCAGCCGCCCGCAAAGGCAAAGCCCGCCGTGCCCGCCGCAAGGCCCAGATAGACCGCATAGAGCACCGGTTTGCGGCCCAGCCGGTCGCTGGCGGCGGGGCAGCTCAGCCGTCCCGCCGCACTGGCCGCCGACCCGATGACCACACACCAGGGGGTCAGCGATTCCGGCAGACCCCGGTCGGCGGCGATGGAGAGAATCTCGGGGCTGAACAGCAGCACCGGCGGGGCAGCCAGCGCCACCGCCGCCAGGCAGAGCCAGTACTGCCGGGTGCGGAGCATCTGTCCCGGCGGCAGGTCCCGGGCGGAGCCGGTCCGGGCATCAGTGCCGGCATCGGGGGGATTTTTCAGCAGCGCCGCCCCGGTACCGCAGACCGCCAGCATGATTCCGCCCAGCAGTCCGAAGCAGAACCGCATGCCCCAAAAGCCCCCGGCCAGACGGACGATCAGGGTGAAAAAGGCGCCGGACAGGCCCATGGATACCCCGGTGACGCCGGTGGCAAACCCCTTTTTGTCCTGGTACCATTTCTGGGCACAGGCCAGCACCGACGGCGCCAGAAAGGCGCTGCCCAGCCCCGCCGGCAGGCTGAAGGCCAGCAAGAACCAGAGAATCTGCCCCGCCGGCAGAAAGGCGGCCGCCACAAAGCCGCCGCCCAGAAGCGCCGCCCCCAGAAGACCCGCCGGGCGGGGGCCTTTGGCATCCTGCAGCCAGCCGCCCAGCAGGCATCCCAGCCCGTAGGCCGCCACCAGCAGCGCAAAGACCAGGGTGGCCTGCCCGCGGGAAAAGCCGTACTCCTCCATGACCGGCTTCTGAAAGACGCCCCAGGCGGCGGGGATGCCGGTGAGCAGCTGGACCGCTGCCCCGGCTGCCAGGATCAGTTTTGCGCGGGGCTGGTTGTGCATGGGAGCATCCTTCCTTTCTGAAAACAAGTGGCAGCAGCGCCGGGATTTTTCCCGGACAGGTCCTTAACAGATTCAGTATGCCCCGGTGCGGTTGACAAAATGCCTGCTGAAAGGCTATCATGGTACTATTGTACGCAAACAGGCAGAATTGCCTTCCATTGTGATAGAAACTGCAAGAGGGGGACCCCAACATGAAAACCCAGCCCTTGAAGGGCATGCGCGATCTGCTGCCTGAGGAGCAGACGCTGCGCGACCACATCCAGTCCGAAATTCTGGCCACCTACCGTGCCGCCGGGTTCCAGCGCATCTCCACCCCGATTCTGGAGGACCTGGAAAACCTGGACAAGAGCGACGGAGGCGACAACCTGAACCTGATTTTCAAGGTGCTCAAGCGGGGCGACAAGCTGGCCGCCGCGCTGGCTGCCGGCGACGAGTCCAAGCTGGCCGACATGGGCCTGCGCTATGACCTGACGCTGCCCTTGTCCCGCTACTACGCCGCCCACCGGGCCGAGCTGCCCAGTCCCTTCAAGGTGATCCAGACCGACCGGGTCTACCGGGCGGAGCGCCCCCAGAAGGGCCGTCTGCGGGAGTTTGTCCAGTGCGACATCGACATTCTGGGGGACAGCTCCCCCAACGCCGAGGTGGAACTGATCGACACCACCGCCCGGGCGCTGCTGCGCATCGGCTTTACCGGCTTTACCGTCAACATCAACGACCGGCGCATTCTGCGGGCGATGCTGGAGGCCATGGGCTTTGCCCCCGACACGCTGGACACCGTCTGTGTCAGCTTTGACAAGCTGGACAAGATCGGCGCCGAGGGCGTCCGGGACGAACTGACCGCCAAGGAACTGCCCGCCGGGGCGGTCACGGCGCTGTATGATTTCCTGCAGGGCGGGGACTTCTCGCTGGAGGCGGTGGCCGGCCGCTGCGGCGACCCGGCACTGGCCGATGATCTGCAGTATGTGCTGTCCACCAGCGAAAAAATCGCCGCCGGGCGCTACGGCGTGGCCTACTGCCCCAGCCTGGTACGCGGCCAGGGCTACTACACCGGCATGGTGTTTGAGGTGACCTGCCCCGAATTTTCCGGCGCGGTGGCCGGCGGCGGCCGGTACGACAACATGGTGGGCAAGTTCATCGGCCAGCAGGTGCCGGCGGTGGGCTTCTCCATCGGCTTTGAGCGGGTCTGCGGCATCCTGCTGGAGCAGGGCTACGCCATTCCCGGCGCTAAGCCCCGCCTGGCGCTGCTCTACCTGCCGGAGGCAGATTTTGCCCAGGTGCTGGCCAAGGCCGACCGCCTGCGCGCCGACTACGACGTGACGGTGCTGGCACAGGCCAAAAAGCTGGGCAAGCAGTTCGGCACGCTGGAGCATGCCGGCTACCATGCCGTCGCCTTTGCCGACAATGAGGAGATCCGTACCCTGGGCCAGAAATAACCCCCGGGGACTGAACAGAACAAAGGGACCGCCCCCTGCACCTTGCGGTGCAGGGGGCGGTCCTTCTGTTGTATGGAAAGGGGATCAGTGGTCGGTCTCGTAGCTGATGACGCTGCCGTCGGTGGCATCCACCGTCACGTCATACTCGGTAGTGCCGATCTCCCACTCCACGTCATACTCCAGGCGTCCGTCGTCCTCGTCCAGGTCCACCTTGACCCGGGTGGCGTCGGCCTCGTTGACGCCGGCATGCTGGAAGGCGATGGCCTTGGCCTCATCGGCGGTGATGGTGGCGCTGGTGCTGCCGCCGTAGCCGTTGCCGTAGGCATTGCCCTGGCCGCTGCCGTACTGGTGGTGATGGTACTCGGTTTCGTGGTCGTAGCTGTGCACCTCGCCGGTGTAGGCGTCGATCTCGTAGTCGTACTCGGTGCCGTTGTGGCAGAACTCCACATCGTAGTGGCACTGGCCGTCATCCCGGTCCAGCTCACAGCGGTAGTACTGGATGCTGCCGTCGTCGGTCAGGCCCGCATGGGTCAGGGCTGCCTGTCGGGCGGCGTCCTCGGTGATGGGGTCACCCTGGGGAGCAACGCCGCTGGTGGTGGCGTCAGAGGCTGCGGTGGCAGAGGGCGTGTAGCTTTCCACATCCCGGTCCACGGCAAGGATCTCGCCGCTGACGGCGTCGATCTCGTAGTCGTACTCGTCGGTGTCGGTCCAGAATTCCACGTCGTAGATGGCGACGCCGTCGTCATATTCCAGGCGGCTGCGCAGAGACTTGACGGTGTCGGAGGTGAGACCCGCGTCGGTCAGGGCGATGCTCTCGGCATCGGACTGGTCGATGTAGGTTTCCGAGCCGGCATTGCCGGCAATTCCGGCGGAGACACTGCTGGTGGGGGAACCGGCGGGGGCAACCCCCGAAGCGGTATTTTCACCGGCATTCATGGCGGCGGCGGTGCATCCGGTGAACAGGGCGGCGGAGAGGGTCAGGGCCAAAATAGCGGTGATGGTCTTTTTCATGGGATCGCATCCTTTCTGTCGTTTATCTGGTGGGCGCCGCGTCCTGGGCGGTGCCTCTTTCTTTGTTGTGGCTACAGTATAGCCTGTCAAGATTAAAACCACATTAAGGATTCTCATTTTTTCAAATTTTTTTGAAAAAAGTTTTTTCCCGCCGTTGCGGCACAAAAAGACCGCCCGGAGCAGTCCGGACGGTGGATAACCGGGGAGCTTTTCCCCGGAGGATCATTCCTGCCGGGGCAGCGTGAAGGTGAAGGCGGTACCCTTGCCCAGAGTGCTGGCGGCGGTGATCTGCCCGCCGTGGGCCTCCACAATCCATTTGACCATCGAAAGCCCCAGCCCGGCACCGCCCCGGCTGCGGGCCGGGTCGGCCTGCCAGAACCGGCGCCAGATCTTGTCCAGGTCGGCGGCGGCAATGCCGATGCCGTCATCCGCCACCACGCCGGTGACCCGGGTCTCGCTGCCAGACAACGTCAGCGTCAGGTGTCCGCCCTCCCGGCCGTACTTGATGCCGTTTTCCATCAGATTGATCAGCACCCGCATCAGCAGCGTCTCGTCCCCCTGCACCACCAGGCCGGGGGCGATGTCCGCCGTCACGGCGATCCGCTTTTCGGCGGCCAGCTCCCGCTGCTCCTCCGCCACAGCGGCGGCCATTTCGCTCAGGTCCACCGGTTCCCGGCGCAGTTTCTGGCTGCCGTTGTCCGCCCGGGCCAGCAAAAGCAGCTGGGACAACAGCCCCGCCATCTTTTCCCCCTGCCGCTGGATGGCACGCAGCGCGGCGCGCAGCTCCTCGGGGGAGGCGTTGCTTTCCAGCGCATCCTCGCACTGGGTCAGGATCACCGCGGTGGGGGTGCGCAGCTCATGAGAGGCGTCGTTGGAAAACTGCTTTTCCGCCTCAAAGGAGGCTTCCAGCCGGGCAAACATGTGGTCGAACTCGTTGGCCAGGGTGTGGATCTCGTCATTGCCGGGGCCCAGCTGGATGCGCCGGGACAAGTCCCCGCCCTGACCGATCTCCCGGGCGGTCTGGGTGATGCGCCGCACCGGGGCAAAGGCCCGGCCGGTGAGCAGAAAGCCCCCCACCGCCGCCAGCACCACAAAGAAGGGCAGCACGATCACCGCCAGGCGCAGCAGCATGGTGATGGTGGAGTCGATCTCATCCACCGCCGCCACCGTGCGCACCCAGACCTGGTAGTCGCCCACCGTGTAGCTGATGTCGTAGAGATACCACCGCCCGCCGGAGTCGGTGACCTCCCGCAGCTGGGCGTCGGCAAAGACGATGGAGTTGTCAAACCGCTGGGGCACCGCGCCGTAAAGCGGCAGCCCGGCGTCGTCGTAGACCGACAGATAGACCCCGTCCCGGAAATATTCCAGGTCGCTGTCAAACACCACGCCGTCAATGCCCTGGCCCATCTCCCCGCGGGAGTTCTCGGCCATGGTCTCCATGCGGTTTTTGGTGGCGGCCAGCGCCGACTGGCCCCCCATAAAAAACAGGAACCCCAACCCCACTGCCGCCAGCAGCGTCATCAGCAGGGTGAACCACAGCGTCACCCGCCACTGGATTGACAAACGTTTCATGCTTCCTCCCGCAATACATAGCCGGCGCCCCGCACCGTGTGAATCAGTTTGACGCTGCGGCCTTCGTCCAGCTTTTTGCGCAGATAGCGGATGTAGACATCCACCACGTTGGAGCCGCCTTCGTAGTCATAGTTCCAGACATGGCGGCTGATTTTGTCCCGGGACAGAACAATGCCCTGATTGCGGATCAGGTACTCGAGGATGTCAAACTCCCGGGCGGAGAGCGTCACCGGTTCGCCGCCGCGACGGACGGTGCGGGCGGTGCAGTCCACCTCCAGGTCCGCCAGGGTCAGCAGGTCGCTGGTGTGTCCCCCGGCCCGCCGCAGCAATACCCGCAGCCGGGCCAGCAGCTCGTCAAAGGCAAAGGGCTTGACCAGATAGTCGTCGGCGCCGGCATCCAGCCCGGTGACCCGGTCCTCGATGCCGTCCCGGGCGGTGAGCAGCAGCACCGGTGTGGCGCTGCCGGCGCTGCGCATCCGGTGCAATACCTCCAGCCCGCTGATGCCGGGCAGCATCACGTCCAGCACCAGGGCGTCATACTCCGCCCCCCGCAGATAGTCCAGCGCGTCGGTGCCGCTCAGGCAGGCATCCACGCTGTAATGGGCCTCCTCCAGCCGTTTTTTCAAAAGCCGGTTCAGATCCGGCTCGTCCTCCACCACCAAAAGCCGCATGGCGGACCTCCTTTCCCCACAGTGCCGGTCAAACATCTGTTTTCATTATAGCGGAGAATTTCACCTGCGGCAAGGCAGCAAAAAGGCCGGAAAGGTCCGTCCCCGCAGGGACAGCCTTTCCGGCCGGTTGTATTTATGATGGAATCAGTACAGCTTTGCGCCGGCGGGGATGTGGTCATCCACCATCAGCAGGTGGAGCTTTTCCTCGCCCTCCTCGGTGTGGATGGCGCTGAGCAGCATGCCGCAGGACTCGATGCCCATCATCTTGCGCGGCGGCAGGTTGGTGATGGCGATCAGCGTCTTGCCCACCAGCTCTTCCGGCTCGTAGTAGGCATGGATGCCGCTGAGGATGACCCGGTCGGTGCCGGTGCCGTCATTCAGCACAAACTGCAGCAGCTTTTTGGACTTGGGCACGGCGGAGCATTCCTTGACCTTGACGGCGCGGAAGTCCGACTTGCTGAAGGTATCAAAATCCACATAGTCGCTGAACAGCGGCTCGATCTCCACCTTGGAGAAGTCGATGGGGGCTTCCGCCTTGGGGGCCTCGGTCCTGGAAGCCTTGGGGGTGTTGTTCTCCGGCTTCATAGTGGGGAATACCCCTCTGTCCTCTTCATCCGGTTTCATCACGCCTTGTACGGTCGAAAAAGTGCCGTTTTCACGAGGTTTTTCTAACTTTTTAGATTCCATAGTGTGTCCTCCTGTGCCGTCTGGTTCGGGGCAAAAGTTGTAAAAAAGTTGTGGAAAGTTGTATTGGCACGAAACCGGCTCAATGACGACTCAAAATTGGCACAACGAATGGCTACATTGTTTTCAAAGACGCCATTGTAAAATTGCCCCATTTGTAGTAAAGCCTGTATGAGTCCCGCGCAGGATTATCTTGCGGATTCATACAGAAACAAGTATAGCATAAGCCCCCAAGATGTTCAAGTCAACGATTTTTTCGTTGGCCCTTCCAATTTCATACCTTATATATAAAAAGGAGAAAGCCATGCCAACCTATCAAT
>CAJFMB010000066.1 GCA_904390925.1 uncultured Subdoligranulum sp. | reverse complement strand
ACTGCTCCAGAACACTATAGTTCTGGACGCCTGCGGGAACAGTGTAATCACCGCCGGCAACAACCTCGTCGCCATCCTTGAACTGAATGTTCATGGTGATGATCTTCTCAATGTTGACAACCAGCTTGCCGCCTTCCTCTGCCATGAAATCGCCGGAAGTGGTCATCTTGTAGCCTTCGGGGACATACTGCTCCAGAACACTATAGTTCTGGACCTTGACGTCTGCGGGAACGGTGTAGTCGCCACCGGCGATAACTTCGTCACCATCCTTGAACTGGATGTTCATGGTGACAGTTTTGACAGAATCCGTATACGAGAAGCTGACACTCTCTCCTCCCGCTTCTTCGCCGCCCGCCGCAAACGCTGCGGCAGGCACAATGGCTGCGCACATTGCCAGGGCACAAATGGCGCTGACAATGCGCTTCGTTTTGTTTTTCATTTGGTTTCCCCCTTAAATTGTTGCGGGTACCCCAAAAGGGGTAACCTTAATATAGGCAGACGACGGCCGCCTGTCTATCCGATCCCGTTTCCCTGGCGCGGCTGGCATATTCCACGCTTCGGTTCCCGGGTTCAGACTCAATTGTAACTGCACAGCCGCAAGGCCACGCAGGTTGGCGGGCGCTGCGATACCATGCATTCTTTCCCCTTGAAGAGGGGGAAAGAAAAGGCAGGTACCTGCCTTCCCTATAAAAAGCTGGATCCAGTATCCGACATCTATGTACGAATTCCGATTCTCAACAGCTTTATGACTAATATATTAGCATTCATTTCCTTAAAAATCAAGGCAAGGGGTGTCAAAATTGCCCGAAACAGAGCCGAAAAATAGCCAAATAGCATCCGCAGGTTTCATACAAATTGCCCATTTTCCCGGCCGGATAAGGGCAACAGGCCAGTTTGCCCTTTTGCCGCGCCTTGGCAGGGGGGTTGCGCCGGGTCAGCGTTCGGGCTGCAGCAGACCGATCTTGCGGTAGACCTTGGCCACCATGCGGTCGGCCAGACGGGCGGCGCGGGCGGCGCCATCCTTCAGCACCCCGTCCACATAGGCCTTGTCGGCCAGGATGCGGCTGTACTCGGTGCGGATGGGGGTCAGGGCGTCGGCCACCGTCTCGGCCACGGCCAGCTTGAAGTCGCCGTAACCCTTGCCGGCAAACTCGGCCTCGATCTCCTCCATCGACTTGCCGGTGAAGGTGGAGTAAATCGCCATCAGGTTGGAGACGCCAGGCTTGTTTGCCGCGTCATAGCGGACCGAACCCTCCGAGTCAGTGACGGCGCGCTTGAACTTGCGCACAATGGTGTCCCGGTCATCGGTCATCAGCACAAAGCTGTTGACGTTGGGGTCGGACTTGCTCATCTTCTTGGTGGGTTCTGCCAGCGACATGATGCGGGCGCCGGCCTTGGGCACGTAGCCGTCCGGCAGGGTGAAGGTGGGCCCGTACAGGTTGTTGAAGCGCTGGGCAATGTCGCGGGTGATCTCCAGATGCTGGGTCTGGTCCTCGCCCACCGGCACCAGGTCGGCGTTGTAGATCAGGATATCCGCCGCCATCAGCACCGGATAGGTGAACAGGCCGCCGTTGACGTTGTCGGGGTGTTTGGCGCTCTTGTCCTTGAACTGGGTCATGCGGGTCAGCTGGCCATACTGGGTATTGCAGGCCAGCACCCAGGCCAGCTGGGTGTGGGAGGGCACATGGCTCTGGACAAACAGCACGCTGTTGACCGGGTCAATGCCGGCGGCCAGCAGCAGGGCGGACAGTTCCCGGGTACGGCGGCGCAGGGCAGCGGGCTCCTCCCGCACCGTCAGGGAATGCAGATCGGCCACCATATACAGGCAGTCGTAATCCTTCTGCAGAAGCGCCCAGTTGCGCACCGCGCCCACATAGTTGCCCAGGGTGGGGGTGCCGGTGGGCTGGATGCCGGACAAAATCCGCTTGCGCTTGGGCTGGGCCTGCTGGGTCTGATTCTGATTGGTTTCGGACATGGGGTGTACCTCCTTTGGTTTTGTGCGGGGGCATAAAAAAACTGCCCCCGGCACAGTACAACGTGCACAAGGACAGGGAAATTTTCCTGCGGTACCACCTTGTTTGCCGCGGTTTGCGCGGCCGCTCAGTGAAACGGCAAACACCGCTTCCATCCGATAACGGGGATTTCCGTCGGCGGATACTGGACCGGATGCTCCGGCCGTTCCCCGCCGCCCTCCGCGAACCATTTGTCTGGCCTGTTTCCCGCCCGGTTCTCAGCAGTCCGGGCTCTCTGTGGGGGCATGGTGCAGTTTTACTTTCGCGTCTCTGGTTTGGAACAGATGCCCGCATTGCCGGACATCTACACCGTTATTCAATCACAAGTGCCGGTGTTTGTCAAGGGGGCGCCCTTGCATCCCATTTCCGGGTATGATACATTAAATGTAAGAATGTTTATTTTGTTTTTTGCAGGAGGCATTTTTTATGGAATCCTTTGACATTTCCCGCCTGGTCTGGACCCGGGAGCCGGCCGCATCGCTGATTTCCCCCGACCGCATCGAGATCATCACCAAGCCCCACACCGACCTGTGGCAGCGCACCTACTACCATTTCCGCAACGACACCGCCCCGGTATTGCAGATGACCACCAGGGAGCAGTATTTTTCCTTCCTGGTCAAGACCGAGTTTGACTCCAAGGTCCGGTTTGACCAGTGTGGCGTGGTGGCCTATCTGGACAGTGAAAACTGGCTGAAGGGCTCCATCGAGTACGAGAACGAGAGCTTCCAGCATCTGGGCAGCGTGGTGACCAACCACGGCTATTCCGACTGGGCCACCACCGAGATTCCCGCCGACGTGAAATCCATGTGGTACCGCCTCAGCCGCCGGGGCAGCGATTTCTGCATCGAGTGCTCGGCCGACGGCGAAACCTGGCACCAGATGCGCATCTGCCACTTGTGGGAGGCAAAGGAGGAAGTCTCCTTCGGCATCTACGCCGCCAGCCCGGAGGACTCCTGCTTCAAGGCGCGGTTCACCTGCATGCAGCTGACCGAATGCCAGTGGAAGGCCCACGACGGCCAGCAGCCCGACGAGGACGAGGCAGAATAATTTCCGGCTGTTGACAAACGCCTTTGCGGCAGGTAGACTTTTGAGAGGCATCTGCCGATTTTTCAAGAAATTCCGCATCCAAAGGAGCGTATCCAATATGGCAAAGAACGTCCGCACCCGATTTGCGCCCTCCCCCACCGGCTACATGCATGTGGGCAACCTGCGCACGGCGCTGTACACCTATCTGCAGGCCAAGCATGAGGGCGGCACCTTCATCCTGCGCATCGAGGACACCGACCAGGGCCGCTTTGTCGAGGGTGCCACCGACATCATCTACAGCACCCTCAAGGCCACCGGCCTGAACTGGGACGAGGGTCCCGACATCGGCGGCCCGGTGGGTCCCTACATCCAGAGCCAGCGCATGGGCATGTTCAAGCAGTATGCCGAGCAGCTGGTCCGGGAGGGCAAGGCGTACTACTGCTTCTGCACCGAGGAGCGCCTGAACGCCCTGCACGAGCAGCAGAAAGCCAACGGGGAAATGAGCCACTACGACGGCCACTGCCGCAACCTGAGCCAGGCCGAGGTGGAGGAAAAGCTGGCGGCGGGTACCCCCTACGTCATCCGCCAGAAGATCCCCGAGACCGGTGTGACCTCCTTTGACGATGTGGTCTACGGCCACATTGAGGTGAACAACGCCGAGCTGGACGACCAGATCCTCATCAAGACCGACGGCATGCCCACCTACAACTTTGCCAACGTGGTGGACGACCATCTGATGGGCATCACCCATGTCATCCGCGGCAGCGAATATCTGTCCTCCACCCCCAAGTACAACCTGCTGTACCAGGCCTTCGGCTGGGAAATCCCCACCTACATCCACTGCCCGCCGGTGATGAAGGACGCCCAGAACAAGCTGTCCAAGCGCAACGGCGACGCCAGCTACCAGGACCTGGTGGCCAAGGGCTATCTGCCCGCCGCGGTGCTGAACTATCTGCTGCTGCTGGGCTGGGCGCCCGAGGGCGAGCAGGAGATCTTCTCGCTGGAGGAGATGATCAAGATCTGGGACCCCAGCCGGGTTTCCAAGTCCCCTGCCATCTTTGACCCGCTCAAGCTGCGGGCCATCAATGCCGCCTACATCCGCGCCCTGCCCGCCGAGGAGTTCCGCCGCCTGGCCGACCCCTTCATCGACAGCGCCGTGCATGTGGAGATTGACCGGGACCTGCTGTGCGCCAACCTGCAGCCCCGCTGCGAGGTGCTGGAGGACATTCCGCCCCAGCTGGACTTCTTTGACGCGGTGCTGCCCTACGACGCCGAGCTCTACCGCAACAAGAAGCAGAAGACCACCCCCGAGACCGCCAGGGAGGCGCTGGCCGCGCTGCTGCCGCTGCTGGAAGGCCAGTCTGACTGGAACCGGGATGCCATCTTTGCCGCCTGCCGCGACAAGGCCGCCGAGCTGGGGGTCAAGAACGGCTGGCTGCTCTACCCGCTGGGCATCGCCCTGTCCGGCAAGAGCCGTACCCCCGGCGGCGGCACCGATCTGGCCGCCATGCTGGGCCGCGAGGAGACGCTGAAGCGCCTGCGCACCGCGCTGGAGCTGCTGGGCTGATCCCGCTTTTTGCCAAAACAGAATCATCCTGCCCGGGCCGGGGAGAACCGCAAGGTTTTCCCCGGCCTGTTTTTGTCGGGGCGCGACAGGGTTTTGTGGCCTTTTGCGGACTTTGCCGGCAGCTTGCGGCGCATGCTGCGGCAGCGTGACAGAAATTCCCGTTCCGACGCCGGTTTGCAGCGGTTTTGCCCGGTTTTGGCTCTTCCCCGTTGTGCGGCAAAAAGTGCGGTCCGCCGCCCCTATACTCGGGGTTACAGCGCCCGCGGCAGATTCCGGGGCGCAGGTGCCCCGGGCCTGACCCCGTCCGGGGAGGCCTTTGCTGCGGGGTCAGGAGGAATCCGCCATGCCCAACACCGTCAAAGAATCTTCCGTCCGGCGCACCGCCGCGCCGCCCTCCCCCACACCGCCGCCTGCTGCCCCCCAGCCGGTGCGGCCCCGGCTTCCGCCCGCCGGGGTACAGCTTTCCACACTGGCCTGGCAGCTGGCCGCCGGCTGTGCCGGCATCCTGCTGGGTGCCGGACAGATCTACGGCGGGGCGGCGCCCTTCGGGCTGGCCCTGGCCATCGGCTGTGCACCGGGGTATCTGCCCGCCGCCAGTCTGGGCGCCATTGTGGGGTCGCTGGCCTTTCTGCCGCTGGCCCAGGCAGGGCCGCTGTCGCTGGCGGTGCTGGCGGTGCTGGCCGCCCGGCGCCTGCGCCCCGGCCGCCGCTGGATGTCCGCCGGGGCCGGCTGTGCGGTGCTGCTGGTGACCGGCATCGGCACGGTATTTCCCGCGCTGCCCTCCCTTGCCCTGCTGGCACAACTGGCCTGCACGGCATTGCTGGCGGCGGGGTTCGGTCAGGCCATACATAGTTTTCCCACAGACAAGCCCCGGGGTGCCTGTCTGTGGCTGGCCCTGCTGGCCGCCTGTGCCCAGCGGCTGACCTTGTCCTGGTTTGCCCCCGGCCTGGCGCTGTTTGCCCTGGCAGGGCTGTGCACCGCCTTTGCCGCCAGCCTGGAACAGAGCGCCGTGCTGGCGGTGGCGATGGCCGCCGCGGTGACGGCCGCCAGCCCTGACCTGTGCTTTGCCGCGCTGGCGGTGGCGCTGGGCACGCTGGGAGCCGCTGCCCTCTGCCCCGGCGACCGCTGGCCCTGTGCCGGGGTGTTTGCGGCGGGCTGCGCGCTGGGGACGCTGGCCTCCCCCAGTCTGCCCGCCGCCCTGGTCCCCGGCACCGCCGCCGTCTGCGGGCTGGTGCTGTATCTGCTGGTGCCGCCCCGGAAATTGCAGGAGTTGTTTCCCCAGCCGGCGCCCCCTGCCGCCACCCAGAGCCTGACCGGCGCGGCAAGGCGGCTGGCCACCATCGCCGACACGCTGTCCGACATTGCCGCCACCGTCAATGCGGTGTGCGAGCGCCAGTCTCCGCCCCGGGGCGAAAGCTTTGACTTTGTGGTGGAGTACGCCGCCCGGCAGGTCTGCCAGAGCTGCAGCCGGCGCAGCCGCTGCTGGGTCAAGGGGTATTCCTGCGCCATGGACGGGCTGTACCAGTTCAAGCCGCTGCTGGAGCAGACCGGCCATGCCGACCTGGAGCATTTCCCCGGCCAGCTGAGCGTCTGCGAGCACCCCGCCGACCTGGTGGAGGCGGTCAACCACGGCTACCGCCTCTGGCGCAGCCGCCGCCAGACCCGGGCCCGGGCCAGCACACTGCGGGCCGCCCTGACCGAGCAGTACGGCGCCATGGCGTCGGCGCTGGCCCAGCTCAGTGCCCGGCTGGGCCAGGCGGGACTGCCCGACCCGCGGCGGGAGAGCCGGGTCAACCAGCTGTTTGCCTCCATCGGGCTGGAGGCGCTGGAATGCAGCGTCAACGCCGACGTGACCGGCCACATCACCGCAGGCATCACGGTATCCCGCACCGCCTTCACCGCCGAGGAGGTGAAGGAGCTGACCGCCGAGATGAGCCGCATCTGCCGCCGGGACTTTGCCCTGCCGGAGATCGCCCACTGCCGCACCGTAACCATGCTGTCCTTCACCGAGCGGCCGCTGTTCGACGTGGCCTTCGGGTCTGCCAGCCGCCCCGCCGAGGAGGTGAGCGGCGACGCCTGCGACCAGTTCTGCGACGGCTGCGGCCGGGCGCAGATGCTGCTGTGCGACGGCATGGGCACCGGCCGTCCCGCCGCGGTGGATGGGCAGCTGGCCGCCCGGCTGACCGGGCAGCTGCTGCGGGCCGGGTTTGCCGCCGAGAGCGCCGCCCGGCTGGTCAATGTGGCTATGGGGCTGAAAAACGGCGATCAGGAATCCGGCGCCACGCTGGACCTTTTGACCGTTGACCTGTTCACCGGGCGGGCGGGACTGTTCAAGGCGGGGGCAGCGCCCAGCTTTCTGGTGCGAAACGGCGAACCCCGCATGATGGAGGGCGCCAGCCTGCCCATGGGGATTCTGGATTCGGTGGTGGGGCGGTCGTCCAGCTTCACACTGGAGGACGGCGACCTGCTGGTGCTGGTATCCGACGGGGTGCTGTGCGACGGCACCGCCTGGATTTTGCAGCAGCTGCAGCTGTCCGCCCGGCTGGGCCATACCCCGCTGCAGCTGGCCAACGCCCTGGCGGACTCGGCGGTGCGCCGGGCCGGACAGCGGCGGGACGACATCACGGTGGCGGTGGCAAAAATCAGCCGTCGGTAAGCCGTCCGGTCCCCGCCCGGGGGCTCGGTGAAAAAAATAAGCCTTTTGTCCGGTGGCCGCGCCGCATCACGGAAAGCGATGCAGCGCGGTTTTTTGATTCTTTTGACACTTTGACCAATCATGTGCACAAAACTTTTACGGAATCCAGGCAAAAAACTGTTTAATCTTTGCAGAAATTGTGGTAAAGTAGATACATGCAGGGTACGCAATGGGACTGAACCTCCCGTCAAAAGCGCCGCCCTTGCCAGTATGCACAACACCGGAGGGGGAGATCCCGTGTATTCGGCTCCGGTGCGAAAAGAGGTTTGATAACGATGGAATACGCCAGCAAAGACATTCGCAATATTCTGGTCGCCGGCCATGCCGGCTGCGGCAAAACGACGCTGATTGAGGCACTGCTCTACGCCACCGGCGCCACCGAGCGCATGGGCCGCGTGGAGGATGGCTCCACGGTCAGCGACTTCGATCCCGAGGAAGTGCGCCGCAAGGCATCGCTGAATTCCAGCGTTGTCCCCGTGGAATCCCAGGGCACCAAATACAACATGATTGACGCCCCCGGCCTGTTCGATTTCGAGACAGGTGCCTGTGAGGGCATCATGGCCGCCGAGAGCGTGCTGATCTGCGTCTCCGGCCGGTCCGGCGTCACGGTGGGCGCCGAAAAGGCATACCGCCTGGCCACCAAGCACAACAAGGCCCGCATGGTCTTTGTCAGCAAGATGGACCTGGAAAACGCCGACTACTTCAAGATCCTGGAACAGCTCAAGATCGAGTTCGGCCCCACCATCTGCCCCTGCGTCGTGCCCGCCCGTCTGGACGATGGCACCGTTGCCTACATCAACCTGTTCAGCAAGAAAGCCTTCAAGTACGAGAGCGGCAAGCAGATTCAGATTGATCTGCCCGACATCGGCCACCGGTTCGAGGGTCTGATCCAGGCCATGAACGAGGCCATCGCCGAGACCGACGAGGCTTTGATGGAAAAGTTCTTTGAGGGCGAGGAGTTCACCACCGAGGAGATCGTCTCCGGCATGGCCGCCGGTGTACGCACCGGCCAGATCACGCCGGTGTTCTGCGGCAGCGCCGTCAACCTGCAGGCGCTGGATATGCTGCTGTACAACATGAAGGAGCTGCTGCCCTCCGCCGACACCGCCGCAGCCGTGGGCGAGGACGCCGACGGCAACCCGGTGGAGGTCGCCTGTGACGCCGCCGCCCCCACCTGCGCCTACGTCTTCAAGACGGTGGCCGACCCCTTTGTGGGCAAGCTGAGCTTTGTCAAGGTTCTGGCCGGCAAGCTGACCAGCGCCTCCAACGTGACCAACAGCCGCACCGGCCAGCCGGAGCGCCTGGGCAAGATGCTGACGGTCTGCGGCAAAAAGCAGTCTGACACCGCCGCCATCCCCGCCGGTGACATCGGCGCCGTGGCCAAGCTGACCACCGCCAAGACCGGCGACACCCTGTGCGACCCCGCCCGGGTGGTCAAGCTGGCCGCCCCCGCCTACCCCACCGCCAGCTATCAAATGGCAGTGCGCGTCGCCAAGAAGGGCGACGAGGGCAAAGTGTCCGGCGCTCTGACCCGCCTGATGGAGGAGGACCCGGCCATCACCTTCCATGTGGACCCGGAAACCAAGCAGCAGATCATCGGTGGCCTGGGCGCCCAGCACCTGGAAGTGGCTGTGGCCAAACTGAAAAACAAGTTCGGCGTGGAAGTCACGCTGGAGACCCCGCGCATTCCCTACCGGGAATCCATCCGCAAAAAGTGCAAGGCCCAGGGCCGGCACAAGAAGCAGACCGGCGGCCACGGCCAGTTCGGCGATGTGTGGATCGAGTTCGAGCCCTGGGACTGCGAGGAGCTGGTCTTTGAGGAGAAGGTGTTCGGCGGCAGCGTGCCCAAGAACTACTTCCCCGCTGTCGAGAAGGGCCTGCGCCAGGCATCCCAGCACGGCGTGCTGGCCGGCTACCCGGTGGTGGGCATGAAAGCCACCCTGCTGGACGGCAGCTACCATCCGGTGGACTCCAGCGAAATGGCCTTCATCATGGCAGCCAAGCTGGCCTACAAGGCAGCCGTGCCGGAGGCAGGCCCCGTCCTGCTGGAGCCGGTGGGCGCCCTGAAAGCCCATGTGCCGTCGGACAACACCGGTGACATCATGGGCGAGGTCACCAAGCGCCGCGGCCGTGTGCTGGGCATGACCCCCGACGAGGACGGCCTGCAGATTGTTGAGGCCGAGGTCCCCATGGCCGAGATGCAGGACTTCACCACCTTCCTGCGGCAGCTGACCCAGGGCCGCGGCTGGTTCACCTTTGATTTTGTCCGCTACGAACAGCTGCCCCAGATGCTGGAATCCAAGGTCATCGAGCAGGCCAAGGCACTGGGCAACCTGAACGACGACGACGCCTGATTGCTTTTTTGCGGAGTTTCCGCTTCGCTTTTCTTCCTCCCAAACAATCGGCAACACACAGCAAAAGCCGCCCCGGTTCCGGCCGGGGCGGCTTCGTTTTTTTGTTGCGGGCAGCAAAAAGCCGCCGCATCCTTTGCAGGGTGCGGCGGCTTTGGTTCAGCTAAATTCCGTCAGCGCGGGAGAGAGACTCAGGCGTTGTTGGCCTGGGCAGCAGCAACAGCGCAGGCGACGGTCATGCCGACCATCGGGTTGTTGCCGGCGCCGATCAGGCCCATCATCTCAACGTGAGCAGGCACGCTGGAGGAGCCGGCGAACTGAGCGTCGCCGTGCATACGGCCCATGGAGTCGGTCAGGCCGTAGGAAGCG
>CAJFMB010000065.1 GCA_904390925.1 uncultured Subdoligranulum sp. | reverse complement strand
GCGGTAACGGTTGATGTCCTTCTTCTGCAGATAGGCCAGCAGGTTACGGCGGCGGCCGACCATCTTGAACAGACCGCGGCGGCTGTGGTTGTCGTGCTTATTGGTCTTCAGATGCTCGGTCAGGTGATTGATCCGGGCGGTCAGCAGAGCAACCTGAACCTCCGGAGAGCCGGTGTCGCCCTCATGAATAGCGGCTTTTTCGATGATAGCCTTCTTGTCTTGCATGGTTTTTACCTCTCTTTAGTATAAATTTGCCATCGGCGCAGCAGGGGGCAGCAAGGTTCCCTTTCGCGGCATTTCTGCCGCAGGGCGTACACCCGAAGCCGGGCCGCGGTAACGTTGTAAATTATATCACAGGGTATCGGCTTTTACAAGCAGTAATTTTGGCAATTTTTATCGCTGTTTTTTGGCACAGTCGCCAAGAATTTCCCGTTTTCCCCTGCCCTGCTCACTTTTCCAATGCGGCAAAATAGGCCTGGCTCTTTCGTGCAGCATCATGGATCAGGTCGCTGAGCTGCTGCATCGAGTCAAACTTGCGCACCGGGCAAAGGTATTTGTGAAATTCCAGCCGGGGTGTCTGCCCATATACGTCGCCGGAAAAATCCGGCACATAGGTTTCGCAGGTGATGGGTGCCCCCGCAGCGTCCACCGTGGGCCGCCGCCCGATGCCGGTCGCGGCGGGATACCATTTGCCGTCAATCTGAATCCGGGTCAGATAGACGCCGCAGCCCGGTTCCAGCACACCGGCGGGATAATTCTGGTTGATGGTGGGTGCATCCAACCGGGAGGTTCCCAGATGCTTGCCATGGCCCACCGGCCAGTCAATGGCATAGGGTTCCCCCAGCATGGCGTTGGCATCCTCAATCCGGCAGTCGGCCAGCGCGGCACGGATGCGGGTGGAAGATACCGTCTGTCCCTGATACTGTGCCATTTCCACCACATGGGTCTCGATACCGCGGTTGGCACAGAGGCTGCGCAGTATTTCCACATTGCCGGCAGCACGGGCCCCGAAGGTAAAGTTATCACCGCAGAACACCGCCCGGGCCGCAAAGCAGCCCACCAGCACCCTGTCCACGAAATCTTCCGGAGAGAGGGCGCAGAAATCGGCAAAGGGCGCTTCCTGGTATTCCTGAATGCCCAGCTCCGCCACACGACGGTGCTTTTCCCGCTCGGGGAAAATACGTCCGCCCTTCATGGGATGGTCCGGCGGCAGCAGGAAGGTAAAGGCCGCCGCCGTCAGGCCATGTGCTGCGGCATAGTCCACCGCCGCGGTCAGCACCGCCCGGTGGCCAAGATGCACACCGTCAAAGAAGCCGAGAGCGACTGCGCTGCCTCTTGGCGCAGAGATGGGAGTGAGTGTGGTGAGAATGTGCATAGAAAAAGAATCCTTCCAGACCATAAAATTCAATGTCCGCCAGGCGGTTTTATGCCCGCTCGCAGAACAGCTTTTCCACCTGAAGGACACCGTCCTGAACGGTGGCCAGACCAAGGAAGCTGCCCGACTCGGTGTACACGCGGTAACGGCCATCGGCAGCGGCGTAATGGCTGGTGGGGCAGCCGTTCATCAGATGCCGGCAGACGCCCTCATTGGCCGTCAGGGCCGGGAGCGAAGGAAAGACTGCATCCACGTCGAGAATCCAGTCCTCCACCCGGCCTTCCTGCGCCGCCTGCAGAATGTCCGGCAGCGTGTGGGCCTGTTCAATGGCAAAGGCTCCGGCGCGGGTGCGTCGCAGTGCCGCCAGGGTCGCCGGCACCCCCAGCGCCTTGCCAATATCCTCGGCCAGGGTTCGGATGTAGGTTCCCTTGGAACAGGATACCCGAAGCAGATAATCTTCCACGGCAGGGTGCCCCAGGCATTCGATGCCATGAATTGTGATGGTGCGGGCTTTGCGCTCCACCGTCTTTCCGGCCCGGGCCGCCTTGTAAAGCGGCTGGCCGTTCACCTTGACCGCCGAATACATGGGCGGAAGCTGGGAAATCTGCCCGATGAACCGGGGCAGCACCGACAGCAGGTCACTCTCCCCCACCGTGGCGGATGCAGTTTCCAGCACGGTGCCGGTGATGTCGCCGGTATCGGTGGAGATGCCGAACCGGATGGTGGCTTCATAGGTTTTATCGTGATCGGGCTGGCGGTCAGCCGCGGCGGTGGCCCGGCCGATAAACACAGCGAGCACGCCGGTGGCCATAGGGTCCAGCGTGCCCGAATGTCCCAGTTTCCGCGTGCCCAGTGCCCCGCGCAGCTTGGCCAGCACATCAAAGCTGGTCCAGCCTGCAGGTTTGTCGACAAGCAAGATACCGTTTTTCATTTTTTGTTTCCGATGTGGGGCAGGCAGCTTGGCAAAATGTCCGGTATCAGGAATCTCTTTCCTGCACCGAACTGTCACGCCTGCCGGTGATTGGGATCAGTCCTTGGTACCGGTTTCCCCGTCCTGCAGTGCCAGTTCCTTTTCCACTTCCTGCAGGATAGCACGCTTGGCATTGTCCAGGTTGCCGGAAATTTCGCAGCCGGCAGCACGGGCATGGCCGCCGCCGCCCAGGCGCCGGGCAATGGCACAGGCGTCATACCGGCGGGAGGTCCGCACGCTGATCTTGAAGCTGCCGTCCGGCTGCTGGCGCAGGGTCAGACCCACGTCCACCCCTTCGATGGAGCGGGGCAGGCTGGTCAGATCCTCCAGCTCCGCATTGGCCACACCCGTGTGCAGAATCTGGTCCCGGGTCAGGCAGATCATGGCGCACCGGTCATTGCAGTAGTATTCCAGGCTTTCCAGGGCCTCCCGCTCCGCCTCAATGCGGCTGCGGCTGCGGCACTCGAACAGAATCTCGTTCAGCCGGCCGATATCGGCCCCCGCCTCAATCAGGCGGGCCGCCATCTGGTGGGTCTTGGAAGTCGTGCTGGTAAAGCGGAAGCAACCGGTATCGGTGGCAAGGCCGGTATACAGGCAGGCGGCAATCTGCGGCGTGAGGGGGACCCCCAGATTATCGGGAATCAGCTCGGTCAGGATCTCGCATACCGCAGCGGCCTGCGGCTCCACCAGCGTTGCATAGGCATAGCCGCTGTTGGAACCGTGATGGTCGATACAGAGATTGGCCCGTTTGACATACTCCTGCACATGGTTGTTCTCGCCGAACAGCTGAATGCTGGCAACATCCACCGCCACAATGAAGGTGGGTTCAAAGCTGCCGTCATACCAGGTAATATCCAGATAGCTGTACATTTTGGGGATGGGGTCGCTGCAGAGAACCGCAGCGTTTTTCCCCAGTGCCTGCAGTGCAAGGCAAAGCCCGGTGGCGCTGCCGATGGTATCACCGTCCGGATTTTTGTGGCTGAGGATCAGGATATCATCGGCTGCACGCAGCCTTGTGGCGGCTGTCTGACGATCCACTGATTCGGTCATAGTGTGTTCCTCTTTTCTGCTGGTACAGTCCAGGACCGGCCGGGACTGCACATACGGATGAATCTGTTCCTGTATACGCGGAGAAAGGACCAGATTCCTCCTCAATGCAAGCTGTCGGGCGCCTCGTCCTGGTCGGAGGCTTCCTCCGGCGCGGGACCAGTGTCATCCAGCTGTTTAAGCAGTGCATTGATGTGTGCCGCATAGGCAGCGCTGTCGTCGGCGACAAAAACAAAGCGGGGCGCCTTGCGGATATGCATACGGCGGCTGATTTCGGTACGGACATGACCGGAGGCACGGTTGAGTGCCTTGATGACTTCCGCCTCGCCGCCTTCCCGGCCCATGACACTGATGTGGACCTTTGCCACATCCAGATCCGGCGTCACATCCAGTCGCGTCACCGTCAGAATCCCGCCGTTGATGCGGGGGTCCTTCATGTGGCCGATGATGTCAATCAGCTCTCGCTTCATGTCCTGGGCCATACGGCCCTGATTTTTGCTGGGCATACCTGTTGCCTCCTTTGCAAATGGTATTCGGGCAGCACAGGCCCGTCAGCGTCCGGATCACTCGCGGTATTCCTCGAGCTTGAAGCACTCGAAGACATCGCCCTCCTTGATGTCGGAGAACTTGTTCAGCGTGATGCCGCACTCAAAGCCCTCGGCCACTTCCTTGGCGTCGTCCTTGAAGCGCTTGAGGGAGGCAATGGCATCCTCACAGATGACAATGCCGTCACGGACCACACGGATCTGGGCGTCGCGGGTAACCTTGCCGGAGGTGACACGGCAGCCGGCAACGGTGCCGACAGAGGAAATCTTGTAAACCTGGCGGACCTGAGCCTCACCGATGGCAACCTCGCGGATCTTGGGTGCCAGCATGCCCTTCATAGCGTCGGACACATCGTTGATGGCATCGTAGATGACGCGGTACATCCGCATCTCGACCTTGGCCTGTTCGGCTTCCGCCTTGGCAACGGGGTCGGGACGGACATTGAAACCGATGATGATGGCGTTGGAGGCGTCAGCCAGAGAAACATCCGACTTGCTGATGGCGCCGACGCCCGCATGGATGACACGGACCCGGACCTCGTCGTTGGAGAGTTTTTCCAGACTCTGTTTGACAGCCTCGGCGGAGCCCTGCACATCCGCCTTGACGACGATGGGCAGTTCCTTCATATCATTCTGGGCCATCTGGTCAAACAGGTTATCCAGCGTGACCTTGGTGTAGGCGGCAAACTGGCGCTCCTTGGCCTCATTGGTACGCTTGTCGGCCAGCTCGCGGGCCAGACGCTCGTCGGCAACGGCCTCAAAGCTGTCGCCGGCCTCCGGCACTTCGGTCAGACCGGTGATCTCCACAGGGGTGGAGGGGCCTGCCTCGGCAATATCCTGGCCCTTATCATTGCGCATGGTACGCACATGGCCCACAGAGGTGCCGGCGATGACGCAGTCGCCACGGCGCAGGGTGCCGTTCTGAACCAGCAGCGTGGCCACAGGGCCCTGGCCCTTGTCCAGCCGGGCCTCGACGACAGCGCCCTTGGCGCGGCGGTTGGGGTTGGCTTTCAGTTCCATGACCTCAGCTTCCAGCGCGATGCGCTCCAGCAGGTCGCTGATGCCCATGCCGGTGACGGCCGAGACCGGGATGCAGGCCACGTCGCCGCCCCAGTCCTCGGGAACGATCTCGTACTTGGTCAGCTGTTCCTTGACCCGCTCGGGGTTGGCGGTGGGCTTATCCATCTTGTTGATAGCCACAATCAGCTTGACATTGGCAGCCTTGGCATGGTTGATGGACTCGATGGTCTGGGGCATGATGCCGTCATCGGCGGCAACCACCAGGACCGCGATATCCGTCATGTTGGCACCGCGGGCACGCATGGCGGTGAAGGCCTCGTGGCCGGGAGTGTCCAGGAAGGTGATGATGCTGTCGCCGGTCTTGACCTGATAGGCACCGATGGCCTGGGTAATGCCGCCTGCCTCACCGGCGGTGACATTGGTCTTGCGGATGGCGTCCAGAATGGAGGTCTTGCCGTGGTCGACGTGGCCCATGACCACGACAACCGGCGGACGCTCCACCAGATCGGCCTCGTTGTCCTCATCCTTCTCGAACAGACGTTCCTCGATGGAAACATGGACCTCATGCTCCACCTTGGCGTGGAATTCCTCAGCCACCAGAGCGGCGGTGTCAAAATCCACCACATCGGAAGCGGCGTGCATCTCGCCCATCTGCATGAACTTGGCAACCACTTTGGCCACATTCTGCTTCAGGCGGGAGGCCAGCTCGCTGACGGTGATCTCGTCGGGAATGGAAATTTTCAGCTGGGCATTGCGGGCTTTCTCCAGCTGGATGCGCTGCAGGCGCTCGGCCTCGGTCTCGCGGCGGCGCTGGTACTGGTTGCGGCCCTTGTTCTTGTTGTTGAATTTCTGCTTGTTGCCCATCGGCTGGTTCTTGCGCTTGGCAGGCATGTTGCGGCTGTCGGCCAGATCATCGTACCGGGCGCTGAACTTGTCGACGTTCACATCCACCGTGCGGGTATCCACCTGCACACGGGCGCGCTGGACCTCCACCGTCTCGGTGGCAACCGGCTGCTTGACGCCGGTATCGGCTGCCAGGTCCTGCATGGTGACACTCTTTTCCTTGCGCTTTTCGGCAGGACGCTTGTGATCCGGGGTGTGAACCTTGGGTTCAGCCTTTTTCTCAGCAGGTTTTTCCGGCTGGACCGGCTTCTCCTGCTGGGCAGGCTGGGGCTGCTGTGCGGGTTTGACCGGCTCGGCCGCCTTGGGCTCGGGCTTTTTCTCAGCAGCAGGCTTTTTGGCTGCAGCGGGCTTTTCCGCCTTGGCAGGCTTCTTCTCCTCCAGCTGCTCGTTCTGGCTGGCGAAATAGGCATCAAGGGAGGACTCTGCCGTTTCATGGGTCAGCTGCTCCACCAGATAATTCAGCTCCTGCTCATCGACGGTGCCGCCGGTCTTTTTGGTCTCGCCGGTGATGGTTGCCAGGGTGTCAATGACTTTCTTATTGGGTACGCCAAAATCCTTGGCGACATCGGTAATCTTATACTTAAACTCCATGGGCGGGTTCCTCCTTAGTCTTGGGTCAGATGTTTGGCGCACAGACGGGCCAGGTTTTCATCCGTCACCGCATAGACGGCAGCCGGACGCGGCGTCAGTGTACTGAGCTGCGCAATGGTGAGGGACATGGCCCGGCACTCGACCAGATCCTGGCAGACAGCCCGGATATGAGATGCCGTGCGGTCGCTGGCGTCCGAAGCCAACAGGACCAGGCTGGCCTTTCCGCTTAACACCGCCTCGCAGACGCGGTCGTAGCCATGCAACAGCCCGCCCGCCTTGCGGCAGATGCCAAGCACCCCCAATAACAAACCGGGATCATTCATGGGGCGCCGCCTCCTTTATTGCCTGTTCTGCAGCCTGGATCTCGGCCGTCAGCCGGTCGAATACCTCGTCCGGGACCTCCACGCCAAAGGCGTTCTGCAGGCGCTTGGCCTTGCGGGCCTTGGCCAGACAGGCGGTACTGGGACACAGATAAGCGCCGCGCCCGGCTTTTTTGCCGGTCAGGTCAACGCTGACGGTGCCGTCCGGGCTGCGCACCACGCGCACGAGCTCTTTTTTCGGCTTTTGGGTGTTGCAGCCCACACAACGGCGGACCGGGATCTTTCTCTGCTGCAAATAACTGACCTCTTTTCAAACTGCTTTTCGCATTTCGGCGGGGGAACCTGCCCCGCGCCTTACCTGTTTCCGCGCACCGGATTATTCCTCGCCATAATAGCCGGATTCAGGGCGGATGTCGATATTATAGCCGGTCAGACGGGCGCACAGGCGCGCATTCTGACCCTTGTTGCCGATAGCCAGGCTGAGCTGGTGATCCGGCACCGTGACGCGGCAGCTCTTGGTTTCGCCGGGAAGCAGCTCCACCTTGACCACCTTGGCGGGAGACAGCGCCGCACCGATGAAGGTGGCGATATCCTCGCTCCAGGGGATGATGTCAATCTTTTCGCCGCCCAGCTCCTCGACGATCTTTTCGACGCGGGAGCCATGGGCACCGATGCAAGCGCCCTGGGCGTCCACGTTGGGATCATGGCTGTAAACTGCCATCTTGGTGCGGGCACCGGCTTCACGGGCGATGGCCTTGATCTCGACGGTACCGTCGTAGATCTCGGGGACTTCCAGCTCAAACATCCGCTTGACAAGGCCCGGATGGGTGCGGCTGATGGTGACGCGGGGACCACGCTCGGTGGAGATGACATCCACCACATAGACCTGCAGGATCTGGCCTTCGGTGTAAGTTTCGCCGGGGACCTGCTCGTTGCGGGGCAGGACAGCACTGCCGCCCTTGCCCAGGTCCAGCGTCACATTGCCGCGCTCCGGATCAATGGAGACGACGGTGGCGGAGATGATCTCATGGGCACGGGACTGCATCTCGGTGTACTGGGCGCTGCGCTCGGCCTCGCGGATGCACTGACGGATCACATGCTTGGCCGTCTGGGCGGCAATGCGGCCGAACTCCTTGGTCTTGAGAGGGGTGAAGAACTTCTGCCCCACCTGGTAGCTCTTGCGAACCCGCTGGGCATCCTCCAGGCTGATCTGGGTGTTTGGGTTTTCCACCTCCTCGACGATGTCCCGGGCCAGAGTGGCGCGGAACGCACCGATGGAAGGATCAATGTCGACGATGACGTTCTCGTCCTCGACATTATAGTCCTTCTTGACGGCAATGACGATGGCCGCCTTGATCTTGTCAATCAGATAATCTTCCGGCAGGCCGCGCTCCTTTTCCAGCGCGGACAGGGCCTCGAAGAACTCGTTGTTCGTGGATGCAGTTGCCATTTTTCCGGTTTCCTCCCAATGTGATGATTCAATCTATCTGGATCGTAAATTGTTTTCTCGTTGTCAATATTCTATGCAGCTGCCTGCCGGGACCCGCTCAGAACAGATCCTCGTCGTCGCAGAGCTTGACATAGCTGGCCGCGTCCAGCGGCACGGCAGTGGTTCCTTCCGGGGTATCCAGCATAATGCTGCCGTTCTCCAGCCCCAGCAGCAGGCCGGAGACTTCCCGCCGGCCCTTGTCATCGGGTCGGATCAGATGGGCAAGGCACTTCTGCCCCTTGAGGGCTTCATAGTGTTCGGGGCGGGTCAGGCGCCGGCCAAGACCGGGGCTGCCCACTTCCAGGTAGTAGCTCTGCTGGATGGGGTCGGCCTCGTCAAGGATCGGGTCGATGGCACGGGAGACAGCCTCGCAGGTGTCGGTGTCCAGCGGCGTATCCCGGTCAATCAGGACCCGCAGGAACCAGTCCGGGCCTTCCTTTTCAAAGCGGACATCCCACAGCCGCAGGCCCATGCCCTCCACAGTGGGACGGACCAGCTGTTCCACCGTTGCGGCGGCACCACCTGTTCCCTGCGCGTTTTTGGCTTTGCCCATCGTGCACCCCCCTATCATAAAAAGAAAGCGGACCTTTGCGGCCCACTTCCATAAAACCATCATCGAACACTAGGAATATACCACACAACCGCAAAAAATGCAAGCCTTTTCCCCCATTTTGGGGCCAAAGCAGGGCGTTTTCAGGGGCGGGACCCCAAAACAAGGCCAAATCCGGGGAGATTGCTGCCATTTTTCCCCTTTTTCACCCCAAACGGAATGGCCGGGGTCGCCCTGCCGGACCGATTGACAATCCCTCCGCCCCAGATTATAATGGCGGTAACATTTAGATGGTCGTCTAATGGCCGTCTGTCAAATTACCGGGAAAGCGAGGTTTTCGTATGGTTTCTCCCGTTCCTGTCCTGTCCATTGTATTCTGCATCGTCAGCGCGCTGATCTGCTTCGGCATTCCGGTGGGGCTGGCCATCCACTGCATCCGGCATACCCCCAAAGGGCACGGAATGATGGCTATCTGCACCGGCGCCATCTGCTTCATTGTCAGTGCCTTGGTGCTGGAGCAGATTTTCCATTCGCTGGTGCTGGGGCTTGTGCCGGGGCTGACCAAAATCCCCGCCGCCTACATCGTTTACGGTTGCCTGGCTGCCGGCGTCTTTGAGGAAACCGCCCGGCTGCTGGGTCTGCGGTTTCTCTGCAAAAGGCAGAGTGATTCTCCTCTGATGGGGCTTGCCTACGGCGCAGGTCACGGCGGCATTGAGGCGATCATGCTGTCCGGCACCACTATGATCAGCAATGTGATGGTAATGGTTGCCATCAACGCCGGCAGCTCGGACACCCTGCTGTCGGGGTTGGAGGGCGACACCTATGACGCTGCCCTGGCCCAGCTGCAGCAGATCTCCGCAATTGCGCCGACGGATTTTCTGGCCAGCGGTGTGGAGCGGCTTGCCGCCATGGGCCTGCACGTTGCGCTGTCGATGCTGATCTGGATGGTGGCAACCAAACGGCTGCCCCTGTGGGGGTATGCCCTGGCCATCGTCCTGCATGCGCTGACCAATGTGCCGGCGGGTCTTTACCAGACCGGAGTTGTGACCAGCATCTGGCTGATCGAGGCACTGACCGTGCTGTTGGTCGCCTGCGTCGGTGTTGTGATCTGGAAGCTGTACCAGACCCATCAGAAGGCCCCGGCCGCCGACTGAATGCCGGAACTGTTGTGAAGATACACCAAAGGCCCTGCCGGGCAACGTGAACCGAACCAGTAAAAACGGACAATAGACAAAACGCCCCCTGTGTAGGACAATAAACCTATACAGGGGGTGTTCGTATGTCACGAAATATCTCGAAAAGTCCTGAAAAAGCCTGTAAAATCAGTGGTTCTTTGGAGCAGAAGGGCGCTTACCACACCACTGCTACACCATTTTTGAAAGAACCTTGATGTGACAAGTTTCGATATATAAGAACGCAAGCGGCGATATTCCAGAATAGGAGTATCGCCGCTTGCTACATGTAGGTAAGTATGTTCCTTGAGCAAATGCTCATGTGCCATAAAGTAACACAAAAA
>CAJFMB010000064.1 GCA_904390925.1 uncultured Subdoligranulum sp. | reverse complement strand
TTGACCTTGTCAGCCGTGGCCTGTATAAAGAGGCCCAGTCCGGCGCCACGTACACCATCACCGTCGGCCCCATCACCAGCGGCGACGTGGCGACCCTCAAGGCGCTGTGTGAGCAGCTGGACCTGGTCAGCCGCGGCCTTTACCGGGAGGGCTGATGCCGATGGAGCAGATCGCGGACAAGCTGGCCGCTGTCCTGACCGTTGTTGTGCCGCTGCTGGCGGCGTTCTCCGGCTGGGCGGCGGGACAGCTGAGCAAGAGCCGCAAAGAGGACAAGGCCCTGACCGAGGGCGTCAAGAGCCTGCTGCGGGGTCAGATCATCGACCTGGGGCTGCACTACATCCGGGAAGCGGAGATCCCGCCCTATGGGCTGGACAACCTGGAAAACTACTACACCGCCTACGTGGACCTGGGAGACGGCGACCGCAGCACCCATGACATCATGGAGCGGTGCCGGCATCTGCCCATCCGGGGCGGCGGGACCTGAGCAGTATTGACAAGAATAAGGGGGGAGTTTGTGGAAGATTTCTGGAAAAACCTGGCGGCACTGGTCAAGGTCAAGACAGTGGTGACCTTTGTGATCGTGGGGGTGTTCGCCGCCCTGGCCCTGACGGGAAAATTCCAGCCGGACAGCGTCATGACGGTGGTGACCATGGTGGTGGCGTTCTATTTCGGCACCCAGACAGAGCGCCGGAACAATTGAAACAAAAAGGCCGTTGGAGCAAACGCTCCAACGGCCTTTCGGCTTTTGTTGCAACAGGTTATCCGGCCTGGGGACGCCGCCGGGTCCATGCCCGCAGGCACAGCCCCAGCGTAAGGGCCACGCCGGCTGCCATGCAGACAATGCTGATCCACTGGGCACCCGACAGGGGACCGGCCAGGCCGCGTGCCGCATCGCCGCGGAAGCATTCCGTGGCAAAACGCAGGCAGCCGTACCCCAGCAGATAGACAGCCAGTCTGCGCCCCGGCTGCCGGTAAAACGGCAGGCAAAGCAGCGCGCAGAGGACAAAGTCGCCGGCGGCTTCAAACAGCTGGATGGGCACCAGCGGGATTCCCGCAGGGGCCAGCCCGCCGGCCGGATACACCACACCCAGAACACTGTCGGTGGGGACGCCGTAGCAGCAGCCGGCACAGAAACAGCCGATCCGGCCGATCCCGTGCACCAGCGGTACCACAGGCAGATAAACTGTCTCCAGCTGGGGAAAAGTCACCCTGCGGGACAACAGCAGCCCTGCCACACACAGGGCCCCGCCGATCAGACCACCGTAAAAGACCATGCCGCCGTATACGTACATCTGCAAAAACAGCTGGGGGTCGGTCCACAGCAGCGAAATGTTCGCGGTCAGGCTGGGCCAGACCAGAACCAGGGAATACACCTTGGCACCGACCAAAGCACCGATCACAAAGATCACGTAAAAGCGGGTCACCGACTCACGGGGGAGTTCCGGTGTATGGCGCTGGGCACGATACAGGCTGAGCAGCCAGCCCAGCACCCCGCCCGCAGCCATCAGCAGGCCGTAGACAGGCACGTCGCGGTTGATGAGATGAATGTAGGGCAGCATAGAAAAGAATCAGACCTCAGACGGCGGGATTAGTAGGTGCTCAGGGCGCTCAGACCGCCGGCAGCACCCAGGCAGCCAGCGCAGGCGATGCAGCTGACGAAGATCAGGGCGCCGAAGATGGTGCCCAGCAGGCTCAGCACGAAGCCGGCGGTGCGCAGGCCCTCGTTGTAGCCAGCCTTCTTGGCGCTGCTGGACAGGATCAGACCGACGATGCCCAGGATCAGGGACAGGATCGAAGTGATGCCGAAGAACCAGAACACGATGGAAACAATGCCGCAAACCAAGCTGCCGATGGCAGCGCCCTTGCCGGGAACATTCTGATCGTTCATGATGATTTCCTCCTATACACAAGATGAATAAAAAATCTAATTTCAGCAAATCTTGCTGAAATTAGCATAATTTTAACACATTCAGGTACTGACGTCAATGATTCTTAATAATAGAACGTCATTTTTACATGCCAAATTTTGTGCAGAAAAGAGAGGAAACCGCTGGACAGCTGACAAAAGAATGTCAAAACTGGTCGTGTTTTCGACAAAACCCGACGGTGGCAAAATGCCGGGACGGGGAGCGGGCAAACATTTTGCCCGCTGCGGTTGACCTGTCCCGGTGCAGGGGATATAATACCTGATATATAAAGGAGTTTTCCGGCCTTTTGTGCCGGATTCGGCCGAAAAAAGGAGGAACTGCTGTGCCGGGCACGCTCTATCTTGTCGCCACCCCCATCGGCAACCTGGACGACATGCCGCCCCGTGTGGCGGCCACCTTCGCCGCGGCGGATTTTGTCGCCGCCGAGGATACCCGGGTGACGCTGCGGCTGCTGAACCATCTGGGCCTGAAAAAGCCGCTGGTCAGCTACTACGAGCATGCCCTGCACCACGGGGAGGCCATCCTGGCCCGGATCGAGGCAGGGGAGGACTGCGCCCTGTGTTCCGACGCGGGCATGCCCTGCATCAGCGACCCCGGCGCGGTTCTGGTCAAGGACGCGCTGGACCGGGGCATCCGGGTGGTGCCGGTGCCGGGAGCCTCCGCCTGCGTCACGGCGCTGGCGGTGTCGGGGCAGGATACCTCCCGCTTTGTCTTTGAGGGCTTTCTGCCCCAGCCGAAAAAGGAACGCCGTGCCCGGCTGGATGTTTTGCGGCGGGAACCCCGGACCATCCTTCTCTACGAGGCGCCCCACAAGCTGCGCGCCACGCTGGATGATCTGGTGCAGACGCTGGGGCCCGACCGGTCGGTGACCCTCTGCCGGGAACTGACCAAGCTGCACGAGGAGATTGTCAAGACGACGCTGGGGGCGGCGGCGGAGCATTACCGCGCCAACGACCCCCGGGGCGAGTACGTGCTGGTGGTGGCGGGCGCCGGGCCGGAAACCGCCGGCGAGGAGGTACCGCTGACCCGGGCGGATGTGACGGCGGCGGCGCGGCAGCTGCTGGAACAGGGGCTGAGCCTGTCTGCTGCGGCAAAACAGGCGGCGGCGGGCACCCCCTTTGCCCGCGGCGAAATCTATAAAGCACTGCTGGCGGAGCGGGAGGCTGCTCCTGACGAGGCCGGCGAGTGAGGTGTATTTGAGATGAGTGAATCCCGTCTGCTGGTGGTCAGCGACGTGCACGGGCGGCTGCCCGCGCTGCGCTGGCTGCTCCGGAACGAGACTGCCGATGCCATGTTTTTCCTGGGCGACGGCCTGTATGATCTGGACGGCGCCGTCAATCTGCTGCCGGCGCCGCTGCCCTACCCGGTCTACCGGGTGCGGGGCAACTGTGACGTGGGCTTTCCCGACCCCAATGAGGGGCTGGTACCCTTCGGCGGCGCGCTGTTTTTCTATACCCACGGTCATCTGTACGGCGTGAAAAGCGAGTATGACCGCCTGGCCGAGGCCGCCCAGAACCGGGGCGCCGACGTGGCGCTGTTCGGCCATACCCATCACCGGACGCTGGTTTACGACGGCATCCCCGGGGTGCCCACCCTGTTCAATCCCGGCAGTCTGCGGGACGAGGGCTGCTACGGCGTCATCACGGTGGAAAACGGCGTCTGCCATTTTGAGTGGAAGCAGGTGCAGAAGTGAGCGCCCCGCTGATCCGGCTGGACACGGTGGACAGCACCAACAGCTGGATCAAGCGCAATCCCGGACGGCTGGGAGAATTCGGCGCGGTGTACACCACCAGCCAGACCGCCGGCCGGGGCCGGCTGGGCCGCAGCTGGCAGAATGACGCCGGCCATGCGCTGTATTACAGCTGCGGGGTGCGGGGGACCCTCCGCCAGCCCGAGACGCTGCCGCTGCTGGCCAGCCTGGCGGTGGCCGACGCGGTGAAGGCGGTGTTCGGCGCCGACTGCCGGATCAAATGGCCCAACGACCTGCTGCTGAACGGGCGAAAGCTCACCGGCATTCTGTGCGAGAGCAGCGGCGGGGTCTGGATCGCCGGCATCGGGGTCAACCTGGCCCAGTCCCGGGAGTTTTTTGACGCGGCGGGCCTGCCCCATGCCACCAGCCTGGCGGCGGAGGGGGTCCCGCTGCCGCCGGATGCCGCTGACCTGCTGGCCGCGGCATTGACCGACACCTTTGCCGTCCGGCTGCCGGACTTTGCCCGCACCGGCTTTGCCCCGCTGCGGCAGGACTATCTGGCCCGGTGCATCAACCTGGGCCGCCATGTGGAGTACGACGGCGGCGCCGGGCAGGCGCTGGACGTGGACCCGGAGGGACGCCTGGTGGTGCGCGACGATGAGAGCGGCGAGCACCGGATCTTCACCGGCGAGGTCAGTGTGCGGGGCATCTACGGCGCCGTCTGACAGAATAGCAAAAAATGCGAGGGAGTGTTACCATGCTGGATCTGAGAACCATCCTGATTTTTGTGGCCGCCATTGTGCTGTGTGTGGTGGTGGGCATTGCCTACTATCAACTGGTGGTCAAGGAGCGCAGCGGCGACAAGCACGCCGGTGCCGTCAATGCCGCGCCGGACGACAACGCGCCGGTCCGGGACAAGGGGGCGGGCGCGGCCTTCCTGCGGCGTATGCGCACGGCGGTCAGCCGTCGGGGACTGTCGCTGGTCCAGCCCGACCCGGTCAAGTCCCCCTTTGCGGCGCTGATCGTCGGCCCCTACGGCATCACGGCGGTCTATGCGGTGGACTACTGTGGCACCATCTACGGCAGCACCGACCCCGAATGGGTCCAGATGAAGGACGGCGTCCGCCGCACCTTTGAAAATCCGCTGCGCAGCGCCGAAAATGCCCGCCGTCAGCTGCGGGAGGTCATCAACCAGGGCAACTTCCGGCCGTTTCTGATCGACGCCCGGGTGGTGCTTGCCTCCGGCAAGGCGGAGCTGGCCATTCCCCGCAGTATCAACTACTACACCGCCAAGAGCTTTGCCGACTATGTGATGGACTCGCCGGACCTGGGCAACGACCGCAAGGTAGATGAGGAAAAGCTCAAGGCATTCCTGCAGGAAAAGTTCTGCTGAATGTATGCCTGCCGCGTATCTGCTTGTATGCGGGAAAAGTATTTGCCGAATGCCCGGATGGATGCTATTCTTATAGTAGTAAGAATCAGGGTCCGTCCGGCTTTTTTGTCCGGACCTGCACAGTAAGGGTGCCCCGCGCCCTCGAAAACGGAGGATGAATATGGAAAAATCCAAGGTCTATTTTACCGACTTCCGCACCCGCCTGGGCGAGGGCCTGCCCACCAAGCTGAAGCGCCTGCTGAAAAAGGCCGGCATTGACCAGATCGACATGGACGGCAAGTTTGTCGCCATCAAGATGCACTTCGGCGAGCTGGGCAACCTGGGCTTTCTGCGTCCCAACTACGCCAAGGCGGTGGCCGACGTGGTCAAGGAGCTGGGCGGCAAGCCTTTCCTGACCGACTGCAACACCCTGTATCCCGGCAGCCGCAAGAACGCCCTGGAGCACCTGTACTGCGCCTGGGAGAACGGCTTCACCCCGCTGACGGTGGGCTGCCCCATCCTGATCGGTGACGGCCTGAAGGGCACCGACGACATTGCGGTGCCGGTCAACGGCGGCGAGTACATCAAGGAAGCCTACATCGGCCGTGCCATCATGGACGCCGATGTGATCATCAGCCTGAGCCACTTCAAGGGCCACGAGACGGCGGGCTTCGGCGGCGCCATCAAGAACCTGGGCATGGGCTGCGGCAGCCGTGCCGGCAAGAAGGCCCAGCACAACAACGGCCAGCCCACCATCCACCAGGACAAGTGCCGCGGCTGCCGCCGCTGCCAGCACGAGTGCGCCAACAACGGCCTGGTCTTTGACGAGACCACCCGCAAGATGCACATTGACACCGACCACTGCGTGGGCTGCGGCCGCTGCATCGGCGCCTGCAACTTTGACGCCATCGAGTTCGCCAACTGGGCGGCGGTCAAGGACCTGAACTGCCGCATGGCCGAGTACGCCAAGGCTGTGGTGGACGGCCGGCCCAGCTTCCATGTGTCGCTGGTGCAGGACATCTCCCCCAACTGCGACTGCCACGCCGAGAACGACGCCCCCATCCTGCCGGATATCGGCATGTTTGCCGGCTTTGACCCGCTGGCCCTGGATCAGGCCTGCGTGGACGCCTGCCTGGCCCAGCAGCCGCTGCCCAACAGCCAGCTGAGCGACAACATGGCCAAGGCGGACTTCTGCGACCACCACGACCATTTCGAGAACTCCACCCCCGAGTCGGAGTACAAGACCTGCCTGGCCCACGCCGAGAAGATCGGCCTGGGTACCCGCCAGTATGAGCTGATCACCATGAAGTGATTCGCTTCCCCCAAAAGCTGTACCGGACGCCCTGCGGTTCGCCGCAGGGCGTCCTTTTTGGTTTTTCCGGCGGTGATTGACAGACCCCCCGCCCGGCTTTTATAATGGGGGTCATGTGCGTTTGAATTTTTTGCAGGAAAGGGGGCGGCTGCCATGCAGGTCAAGGGCAGGGAACTGACACAGGGCCCGGTGATGCGGACGATGCTGTGGTTTGCCGTACCGATGATTCTGGGGGATCTGCTGCAGCAGTGCTACAACATCGCTGACACGCTGATCGTGGGCCGGTTTGTGGGCACCGATGCGCTGGCGGCGGTGGGGTCGGCCTTCTCGCTGATGACCTTTCTCACCTCGATTCTGCTGGGGCTGGCCATGGGCAGCGGCACTGTCTTCTCCATCCGGTTCGGCCAGAAGGACGAGCGGGGCTTAAAAGAAGGGGTGCTGGCCTCTTTTGCGCTGCTGGGGGTCGTCACGGTGGTGCTCAACATCGCGGTCTTTGCCGCCTGCGACTGGATCATCCGGGCTTTGCAGACCCCCGCCGAGCTGGTGGAAATGATGCACGCCTACCTCACCGTCATCTTTGCCGGGCTGGTGGCCATTTTTCTGTATAACTTTTTTGCGGCGCTGCTGCGGTCGCTGGGCAACTCCACCGTGCCGCTGGCCTTTCTGGCGGTGTCGGTGGTGCTGAACATCGCGCTGGACCTGTGGCTGGTGGCGGGGCTGCAGCTGGGCGTCACCGGCGCCGCCCAGGCCACCGTGCTGTCCCAGTATGTCTCCGGCATCGGCATTGCGGCGTATACGGTCATCCGCTTCCCGGAACTGTTCCGCCGCGACCCGGCGGTGAAGCTCCGCCTGCCCCGCGTGCGGGAGATCGCCGGTTTTTCGGCGCTGACCTGCCTGCAGCAGTCCATCATGAACCTGGGCATCCTGGCAGTGCAGGGGCTGGTCAACAGCTTCGGCACCACCATCATGGCCGCCTTTGCCGCTGGCGTCAAGATCGACGCCTTCGCCTACCTGCCGGTGCAGGATTTCGGCAACGCCTTCTCCATCTTTGTCTCCCAGAACTACGGCGCCGGCAAGACCGACCGCATCCGGCAGGGCATCCGCACCGCGCTGGTCACCACCGTCAGCTTCGGCATCCTGCTGTCGCTGGCGGTATGGGTGCTGGCCGCGCCGCTGATGGGGCTGTTCCTGGACGACCCCGCCGCGGCCGATGCGGTCATCGCCGAGGGGGTGCGGTATCTGCGCATCGAGGGCGCCTTCTATGCCCTCATCGGGGTGCTGTTTCTGCTCTACGGGCTTTACCGCGCCCTCGGCCGCCCGGGCATGAGCGTGGTGCTGACCATCATCTCGCTGGGGCTGCGGGTGGCGCTGGCCTATGCGCTGGCCGCACTGCCCGGTGTCGGGGTGGTGGGCATCTGGTGGTCGGTGCCCATCGGCTGGGTGCTGGCCGACACCTTCGGCCTGGTCTATTTCCGGCTGCGGAAAAAATCGCTGCTTTGCTGATCTTTCGCATAAAAACGCCCTGTCTGCACTGGTGCAGACAGGGCGTATGGCTTTGTCACTGGCTGGATTCCGGCCAGCCGTTTCTGGCACCGCGCCGGGCGGCCGCGGTGTGCTCGGCCTGCTGGCGGGCCTTGATGTCCCGGCAGAAGCGGGCGGGGCTTGCCTGGTAGAGCGGCTCCCACCGGGGGTCGTAGCCGAACACCGCCTCCGGCAGAAGCGGGCGCAGCAGGTCCAGAAGCTGTTCCGCCTCGGCGGCATTGCGCGCCCAGATGCGGTAGCGCCGGCGCAGCCGCCTGCCCGCCGGCGACCGGGCGCAGACCACCACCTGGTACTGCCTGCCGGCCGGCTCGGCGTAGACCCAGGCCACATCCCGGTTGTACAGCAGCCAGCTGTCGGCGCCGTCCTCACACAGCAGCCAGCGGCAGTTGGCCCGCAGCCGTCCCAGCGGCCGGGTCTGGCGGTAAAAGCTTTCCAGTTCGTCCCGCAGCAGCGGGGCGCTGTCGCCGGCCGCTGCCTGCAGGTAGGCCACCGGCTGTTCCGGGCCCTGGCACCGGATGCCCTGCACCAGATACAAAAGCCCGCTCAGCGCAAAAAAGCCGAAGGCCGCCAGCCCCAGGCCCAACTCGGGCAACGTCAGGCTGCCTACCTGGCCCTCCACCAGCACCAGCGGCAGAAACCGGCTCCGCTCCCGGGCCGAGTACCCGGCCAGCCCCGCCGCCTGCTGGAAATACTGCCGGGTCTGGCTGTCCATCCGCCGCACCGTGCCGGTCACGATCACCTGGGACCCGTCCAGCGACTCCGCCGTGCCGTGCAGCACCGCGTCGGTGGTGTCCAGCACCGCCTGGGCGGCGGCAAACTGCCGGGAATGGACCTCCATGCCCATGTATTCGGTGCTGCCCACCGGGATGATGTATTCCCGCCGGACAGTCTGCTCCCGGTCGGTGCCGCTGGCCCGCACCGTCTCGGCATACCAGCCGTAGATGATGTCCACCCGGGCGCTGACATACTGGCCCTCCAGCCCGGCAGGGTCCAGCGTGTACAGGTCGGCGGGGCCCCGCACCAGCCGGGAAAGGTCCGGCGCCAGCACCGCCAGCATGACCGCGGCAATGACCAGCCGCACCGCAGCGTGAAAAAGCCTGCGGCGGCGGATGCCTTTTGTCAGCTGGCGGATCATGGCCGGCCCCCCTTTGCCCCGAAGTCTGATGTTACCATCCTACCATATCGGGGCCCGCCGCCGCAAGTCAGCGCTCCGGCTCGGCACAGAATCCGTCCAGATACATCCGGGGCAGCCCGTACCGGTCGGTCATAAGCTCCCGGGGATCGGGGACGGGGCGCAGCGGCAGCCCGTCCGCCGCCGGCAGCCGCAGCGCCGCCGAAAAGTCCCCGCCCGCCGCCGCCAGCAGCGTGCCGCCCGCCTCCCTGGCCAGACGCCGCAGCAGCGCTGCCGTGTCCCCCCGCGGGTCAATGCCGCCCGACAGCTGCAACACCGCCGCGCCGCCCGCCTGCCGGCAGCAGAGCAGCACCCCCGGCGCCCCGCAGACCAGCGCCCCCCGCAGCCAGGCCAGCACCGCCGCCTGCAACAGCGTCGCCCGGGCCAGCACCGGCAAGGGACCCCGGCAGACCTCCGCCTGCAGCCAGCCGGAACGGCGGCGCAGCATCTGTTCCGCCGCAAGGCAGAGTGCCCGCAGCTCCCCGGCGGCGTCAGCGGCACAGACCGGCGGCGGGGCAGGGCAGAGCAGTTCCGCCGTGGTCACCAGCCGCAGCCGGCCCAGCAGACTGCCGGGCAGCTGCCCCTGCCGCGCACGGCGGGATGCCTCCTTTGCCAGGGCGGCGCGCAGGGCGGTCAGGTCGGACATGGGACTTCTCCTTTCTGTACAGGGCAAAAGACGGCACCGTTTTATTGTATGCAGTCCCTGCCCGATTAACCGTCCCGCCCCGCCGCAGCACCGCAAATCCGCCCGCCAAAAAGCATTTTTTTTGCAAAAAAGTGTTAAAAGAATAACAGTGCCCCTTGCAGTTTGCCGAACAATGGGGTACAATAACAATGTACCGTAGCGCGGTGCCGTAGAATGCACCGCGTGGTGGGGGCAACCCCTTAATACAAAATCTTGGGAGGATTTCACTATGGCTGTCAAAGTTGCTATCAATGGTTTCGGCCGCATCGGCCGTCTGGCTTTCCGTCAGATGTTCGAGGCCGAGGGCTACGAGGTCGTCGCAATCAACGACCTGACCAGCCCCAAGATGCTGGCGCATCTGCTCAAGTACGACACCGCTCAGGGCTCTTTCCTGGGCAAGATCGGCGAGCACAAGCACACTGTTGACTCCACCGACGACTCCATCATCGTCGACGGCAAGGAGATCAAGATCTACGCAATCAAGGACGCTAAGGATTGCCCCTGGGGCGAGCTGGGCGTCGATGTCGTTCTGGAGTGCACCGGCTTCTACACCAGCAAGGAGAAGAGCATGGCTCACATCCAGGCTGGCGCCAAGAAGGTCGTCATCTCTGCTCCTGCCGGCAATGACCTGAAGACCATCGTCTACTCCGTCAACGAGAAGACCCTGACCCCCGAGGATCAGGTCATCTCCGCTGCTTCCTGCACCACCAACTGCCTGGCTCCGATGGCTGACACTCTGAACAAGACCTACCCCATCGTTTCCGGCATCATGACCACCGTTCATGCTTACACCGGCGACCAGATGATCCTGGACGGCCCGCAGCGTAAGGGCGACCTGCGCCGCGCTCGTGCTGGTGCT